>CAYHRK010000446.1:0-2632 GCA_964358795.1 uncultured Vicinamibacterales bacterium | reverse complement strand
TATTCCCGCAATGCGCAGATCTCGCCGAGGGTATCGGGGTGATAGAACGTCAACAGGTCGGAGGGGAGGTCGCGCGCATGGCGACGATCGATTGTGCCAAGCCGTTCGTGGACGGCGGCTGTGGTCGGCGGGGCCAGCCGCGGCGCCAGCAGCAGGGCCGACAGCGGATTAATGTCGTTGGCCACCGGCAGGCGCCCGGCGAGGGCCGCCTCGAGCGGGGTGGTCCCGCGCCCCGAAAACGGGTCGTACACGACAGCGCCTGGCTCGGTCAGCCGGTCAATGAAGAACCGCGGCAGTTGCGGTTTGAAGCAGGCGCGGTACGACACCTCGTGCAGGCTGTGCGCGGCGCGCTGGCGGCTGGTCCAGAATTCGTTCAGGAACGTCGGCACGTCGATCGAGTGGCCGTCGGCCAGCACGGCGGTGGTGACGGTTTCGGCGGTCACCCGGTGGTGCCACCGGAAGTCGCGCACATTATGGAGGAGTTTGGCAGCTGTCATCGTGACCGCTGTTCATCCTACCCTCGAATCGCGCTGGCCACGACGAAACCAGGACGTTTGCCGCTGGCGAAGTCGGGAATCCAGGCTGCCTCGACTAAGCGAGGCAGATCAGTACCTGGCGAAGTCGGGAACGTTCGAGTTCAGCGGCGGCCGAAGACCGTCCGCTGGAACGATGGGTTCGGCACCATTCTCACGCGCTCTTGGAATGACGTGCCACGTACCGGCGAAGCACCCCATCCATACGCGATTGCCACCCCTCACCGGTGGACCTGAAGTACTCAACGACATCGGGGCTGTAGCGCACCGACACGAGCAACTTCTTGCTTTCGGATTTCGGGCGACCCAGCACCGCTCGCAATGGAACCATGGCCTTTAGTTGTTTCGACGTAAGCGGCTGCGCATCAGGATCACCCTTGGCCGCAGCCGTAATAGCCTTGTCCTCTTCTGCGCTAGGCATGATGACAGCGGGCCGCTTAGGAGTTTTCAACATAGTGCTTCACCTCGCGACGATTGGCGCGGCGCAGGCTGATGATTCTTCGCGCGTCGCCACGGTTTACAAATGCCACGTAGTACAAGATCCCGGTTCTCGGTGCTAAAGCGATCATGCGGATCTCGTTGTACTCGAACCGTTCATCTACCCATACCAGCGCAGCTTCCCAGTCGAGTTCGCCTGCCAAGACCAGGGAGACACCATGCTTCTCCCGATTCGCCGCATCTTTGGCTGGATCGAACTCAATTTGCATGCTTTACTGTAGCTACAATAAAGATGCTTGTCAAACGGATGGCACGGCGCGCTTCCGTGGGGCCGAACGACCCGCGCTCAGCCGCCGACGCTCACGATACCACCGGCGCCGGCCGGCCGGCCGCAGCGCGTTGTTGGGCGGCGGCCGCCCGCCGGTTACGGCATCTCGCGAATCGTCATCGTCCGAACGCTGCCGCACTCGCTCGGTGCGTGAGCGTAGCCCGGGCCTGTCATGTTCCGCTTGCAGTCCCGGAAACGCGCCTCGTGCCCAGCCGCCGACAGGGACAGATCTCGCACCATGCGGTATGGCGGATACTCGCCCTTCCAGTCCGCCAGCCACTTCTCCGACACCATCCGCCCTGATCGCGCGTCAGCCGTGATCAGCCGTGCGTCCTGGACCAGGTACGAAACCGTCGAACTATCGGAAGACCAAACGATGGTGTTGCACCAGTCGGAGTCCGGACCGAGCGTCTTCAGCTTCGTCGTGGAACCGCCAATGGCACCGAGCCAGATGCTCTGGGACGGCGGATCGAGATTTGGGTGATTTCGAACAAACGCGACGAATCGACCGTCGGGCGACGTCACAGAAACCGGGGTTCGTGGCAAACCCAGTTGCTGGCGAGTGCAGGCGTTGATTGAGAGCAGAATGAACACGAACACGCATCCGTGAATCATCGGCCTGCCCATTCGATACCTCCTGTCCGCCCAACGTGAGGCCTCACCCGCCGGCGCGCACCGTCGCACCCGCGCCGGTCGGGTGCACGCCCTTGTTGGGCAGTCGGTCGGCAGGTCGCTCCGCTGTGTCTCGGCCCGATGACCCACATGTTCGGACTTCAGTGTCCAGACCGGCCAGACCAGGTCCCGGCACAGCTACGTTTGCCTGTTCCTCGTGCCAGTCGGTCCGAGTGTTCCTCCGTGCCAGCTTGCCGCCGAGGCAACGTCCTACGTTGAGTGACTCGGCCATTTCTCTCCGATAGCCCGTCGGTCAACGAGATCTGTCACGTACTGCTGCATATACCCGCACGATATGCACACGTATCGAGCGGGCGTGGTCTTGCGCCAAAACGTGATGCTGAAGATGTTCGTGATGACCTGCCGGGTGGCGCGAGTCGGGCCAACCCGGATGTCGGTCGATTGGCACTTCGGGCAACACCCTGATTTCATGCCGAACCTCCTGCCATGTCGTGTCGTCTCCCGGATTCGTCGCTCTTGTCTGCCCAACGTTCCGCGCTCACCCGCGGCCGCTCACCCGCCGCGCGGCCGACGGGTGCAGCGCGTGGTTATGCCGCCGTTGTCCCTTATGAAAGAGGGTCAAGGCGCCCGATTGCGTCGTGCCGCTTCGCGCGCTCCCACAGCGCCAGTAGTTCCTGCCGATGCAGCACCGACCATTCCG
>CAYHRK010000445.1:0-2643 GCA_964358795.1 uncultured Vicinamibacterales bacterium | reverse complement strand
CCTTGCCGGAGGCCGGCACCACGGTGTTGTAGGCGCGCGCCAGCCGCGTGATCGAGTCGAGCAGGATCACCACGTCCCGGCCGGTCTCCACCAGTCGCTTGGCCTTCTCAATCACCATCTCGGCCACCTGGACGTGGCGTTGCGGCGGTTCGTCGAAGGTGGACGAAATCACCTCGCCACGCACCGACCGCTGCATGTCGGTCACTTCCTCGGGCCGTTCGTCGATGAGCAGCACGATCAGGAACACCTCGGGATGGTTCGTCATGATGCTGTTGGCCAGCGCCTGCAGCAGCATGGTCTTGCCCGTGCGTGGCGGGGCCACGATCAGCGCGCGCTGACCCTTGCCGACCGGCGCCATCATGTCGATCACGCGCGTGGACAAATCCTCGGCGCTGTGCTCGAGCGTGAATTTCTCCTGAGGATAGAGCGGCGTGAGGTTCTCGAAAAACACGCGCTCGCTCTTGCGTTCGGGCGGCTCGAAGTTGGCGGCATCCACCTTCACCAGCGCGAAGTAGCGTTCGCCCTCGCGCGGTGGCCGAATCTGACCCGACACGGTGTCGCCCGTGTGCAGGTCGAACCGGCGGATCTGCGACGGCGACACATACACATCGTCGGGGCCGGGCAGGTAGTTGTAGTCGGGGCCGCGCAGGAAGCCGTAGCCGTCGGGCAGCGTCTCGAGCACGCCCTCCGAGAACATCAGGCCGTTGCGTTCGCTGCGCGCGCGGAGGATCTGAAAGATCAAATCCTGCTTGCGCATCCCGGTGGCACCGGGCAGATCCAGTTGCTTGGCGACGGCCGTCAGGGCCGTCACGTTCATGGCCTTGAGCGCGGCCAGATCCAGTTGCCCGACATCTACGCCGTCGGTGTGTTCCACTGTTTCAGTTGGTGCGTGATCCATAGCCACAGTTCTTGAATGCCTTCGCCGCCGGGCGCCGAGGTCATCAGCGCGTCCTTGCCAAACGCCCGCATCATTGCGTGCGCGGTCCGCTGCCGCTCGGCACGCGACAGCTTGTCTACCTTGGTGGCCACCAACAGCAGGGGACATCCCTGTGCCGCCAACCACCGGTACGCCTCCAGATCCGAGTCGAGGCCCGGGTGCCGCGCGTCCACCAGCACCATCACGCCCGCAATCGCCGGTCTCATCCACACCAGGCCAGGCCCGCCGAAGAAATACTCCTGCGCCAGCGATTCGAACGCCCGGCCTTCGCGGGCGCCGCGCGCGTAGCCGTAGCCGGGCAAATCCACCAAGTGGAAAGCCCGGCCGCGTTCCGGGTCGAGCCGGTAGTAGTTGGCCAGCCGCGTTTTGCCAGGCGCCGCGCTGGTCCGCGCAAGCGGCCGGCCGGCCAGCACGTTGATCAGGCTCGACTTGCCGACATTGGATCGGCCGGCCAGCGCCAGTTCTGGCAGCGGCGTGCGCGGCAGATCGCTGGCACCAACGGCGCTGGTGACGAACCGAGCGGCCGTCAACTTCACCTTCGCCATGTTGTCCGATGCTGAATCAGGATGAAGCCGGGTCGTTCGAATCCCGAATCCCTACGCCTGATTCAGTGCGTGACCCTGTCGTCGCCGCCGGACTGATCGATCTTGACCGGCAAGATGACGGCGCCAGGAAGCGGCCGTCCCGGCAGCGGGGCTGCCAGGGCTATTTGCAATACCTCGTCCATCGTGTCGACGAGGTAGAAGTTCAGGACGTCCTGGACATTCTTGGGAATGTCGGCCAAGTCTTTCTCATTATCCTTCGGCAGGATGATGTTCGTCACGCCCGCCCGGTGGGCGGCCAGCACTTTTTCTTTCACGCCGCCGATCGGCAGCACCTTGCCGCGCAGCGTGATCTCGCCCGTCATGGCCACATCGCGGCGCACCGGGATGCCGGCCAGCACCGAGACGAGCGCGGTGGCCATGGTGATGCCGGCCGACGGGCCGTCTTTCGGGATGGCGCCTTCCGGCACGTGGATGTGCACGTCGTTGTGGCGGTTGAAATCCTTCGGGATGTTGTAGACCTCGGCCTTCGACCGCACGTAGCTGAGCGCGGCCTGGGCCGATTCCTGCATCACGGCGCCGAGTTTACCGGTGAGGGTCAATCGCCCGCGGCCCGCCATCAGTGTGGCCTCGGTCGTCAGGATTTCTCCGCCCACCTCGGTCCAGGCCAGCCCGGTGGCCAGTCCGATTTCGTTCTTCTCTTCGGCCACCGTCGGGCGGAATCGCGGCACGCCCAGGAACCGCGTCACCTTTTCGGGCGTGACCTCCTCGAGGTAGGCCTTGCCTTCCACGACCACGCGGCGTGCCACCTTGCGGCAGATCGATCCGATTTCGCGCTCCAGGTTGCGAACGCCCGCTTCCCGCGTATAGCGCTGGATGATGCTTTGCAGGGCCTCGTCGGTAAACGTGACGTTGGAGGCCAGCAGCCCGGTGCCTTCGAGCGACTTCGGCACCAGGAAGCGCCTGCCGATCTCCACCTTCTCCTGCTCGGTGTAGCCGGGCAGGTGCAGCACCTCCATGCGATCGCGCAGCGCCTGCGGGATGGTGTGGATCACGTTAGCCGTGCACAGGAACATCACGTTCGACAGGTCGTACTCGACATCGAGGTAGTGGTCGAGGAAGGCGTGGTTCTGTTCCGGATCCAGTACCTCGAGCAGGGCCGCC
>CAYHRK010000444.1:0-2645 GCA_964358795.1 uncultured Vicinamibacterales bacterium | reverse complement strand
AATGAGGGGCTGTCCGCTCTCGTCTTCATGCTGGCGGATGGTCGCCGCGATCCGGCGCACATCGAAATCATGTGCCCGGCCGATGGCTTGTCGGACCTTGTGCAGGTCGTCGATGATGACGTCGCGGCGCCTCATGCGGAACCCCCTGATGGCAACTCCTCGGGCGTGCAGATGATCGGCGGGGTCAGACCCGCGGAGCGGCAGATCGCCTCAATGGTACCACGCATCGTGGCGTTTGCCACGTGCTTGCAGTTCCACGTCAGGAGGTAGTCGACCTGATGAGCAGCCGCGATGCCGATATGAAACGCGTCCACCGTGGCCTTCTTCGGCAGGGCCCCTCGGCGAACCAACTCGCCCGCTAAGTCAGTGGCCTCGGCGGTCAGCGCGAGACGCGGAATCCCGCGAAGGGCCCTCAGCCGACGGGTCCGCACGGCGGGATCGCCAAGCGCAGCCTCATCGAGCACCACTTGCGAGATGAACACGCTGTAGGACGTCCGGCCTCGCCACCAGCGCCGAGTAAGCGCCTGGTGAGCCGCGACGACGATGTCACGGCTCGGTCGCGCGCTCAAGTAACTGATGATGCTCGTCTCGATGTAGACGCGGGCAGTCATGGGTTCTGCACTTCTGACGTGATTCGGACGAACTTACCCGGTTCGTTCGTTTGGTCTGCCCAACAGTGCATTAGAGCGTCTAAACCTCCTGCCAATCAGTGACGGTCGTTGCCGACCTCTACTGCCCGGCGGGCAACTTCGCCTTCAGCTCCTCGAACCAGTTGAGGACGACGACCATGCTGGCCGCCGTCGTCGACTGGTCCCCAGACAGATTGTCTTTGATCATCAAGAACCGCTGACCGTCGCGAGATACATCGTAGCTGCGGCCGAGCCCGAAATTGTATCCTTGGAACAGCTTCGTTGGATTCCCGGCGGAGAAGGTCGGCGTCGTCTGCACGGATACCGACATCATGCTGTTTCCGTTTCGGTAGAACAGTTCCCGGCCACTCGGCGCCCAGAGTGCGACGTTGCCGCCGCCGCTTGAAATCTGCCAGCGTCCGTCGCCCACCTTGGGAAACGGTCGCACGTAGATTTCCTCCTGGCCCGATTCGTTCGACTCGTACGCCAGCCAACGACCATCGGGAGAGATCTGCGCGTTCCTCTCGGCGAATGTTGTCTGGAGGAGCGGCTCGGTCCGGCCCGCGCTGAGCCCGGTCGAAGGGTCTATCGAGAGCGACATGAGATCCTCACCGGTGTCGGGCATGACTTCGGTGAAGACCAGGCGGGTGCCATCGGGAGAGAACGAAGGCGACCCAAACTGTACATGGGAACTGGTCGTCAATCGCTCGTCGGTGCCGGTGCCGTCCGCCGGCCGGCCAAACAGATTGAACGGGCCTCCGCGCGACGACGTGAAGACGATGCGCCGCCCATCGGGCGTCCACCCGGGATACGAATCGCGGCCGGGGTCGAACGTCAGTCGTGTCAGCGTCTGGCGCGCGAGGTCCCACGTCCAGATGTCATGTTCCTGATCGTCGATCGCGAGCGCGACGCGCGTGCCGTCAGGAGAGACACTGGGATAATTGTACGGGCGAGGGGGAGCCGCAATCGGTTGCTCGCGTCCCTGCCGGGTGACCCACACGAGCGACCGGGTCACGCTCGCCTGAGTGCCGGCGCCGCCCGGCACGTAGACGAGCGTGCCGCGCTGCGACACGCTGAAGTTCGCCGCCCCGGTCCCCGCTGTCATGACCTGCTCGACGACGGGCACAGGATCGCCGAGGATCTCGAGCTTCGCAAGGTCGAACCGGACCGCCCGCAGCGTTCCGGCGGTTGCGTAAATCAGGTGGCCGGTGTCGACGTACTCTGCCTGGCTCCCGTCTCGAATCAACGTCTTGATCCGACCAGTCTTCGAATCGAGGACCGCCACTTGGCCGTTGGCGGCGGTGCTGCTCGCCGAGGCGATGGTGAACAGCACCGCCCGGCCGCCCGGTAGCACCGACGGAAACACGTGGTCCTCCTCGACACCCTTGGTTGACTCGGGCGTCGTGATCACCTCGGGCTTGCCGCCGCCGGCTGAGACCCGGAAAAGTCCGGTGGTGGGTTCGTTGGTCGCGAACACGATCGTCTCGTCCGGGCCCCAACTCGCCCCGCGCGGCGACCCCGTAACTCGGCAGAGCGAAATGGGCGATCCTCCGGCGATCGAGACTTTCTTCAGCTCGCCACTCACGCCTGTGAAGAAACCGATCCAGCGCGCGTCTGGCGAGAAGAACGGCGCGCGTGCGTTGGTGACTCCGGGCACCGGAAGGCCGTCGAGTCGATCGAGCGCTCGGACCATCAACTGCCCCAGAGGGCCGGTGTACACGAGATGTGCGCCCTGGCGCGATAGAGCGAGGTCCCGGACGATGCCGCTGATGACGAGCGCTTCCGCGGGCGGCGGCACGACGGCGAAGCGGGATACCCGCGCCGGAGCTTGCGGCGTGGGTCGGATGGCGGCCCACACCAAGAGCGCGGTGATCAGCGCACTGCCGGCGAGCGCCAGCGCGATCGCCACACGTTCTACGCGACGGGATGGCGTTCGAGCGGGCGCGACCGTCTCGGCACCTGGAGACGCCAGCGCCTCTTCGATCTCCAGTCGGGCATCCGCGGCGTCGGCCAGCC
>CAYHRK010000443.1:0-2652 GCA_964358795.1 uncultured Vicinamibacterales bacterium | reverse complement strand
GAGCGGTGGGCCACCTCGGCTGGGGCGATCGTCAACGCGCGGCTGCGGACCGAGTCCAGGAAGTTCTGATAGTGGTCACGGCTGCGACATAGCCGCGTTTCGTTCGGTCCGATGATCTCATTGACCAGGTGGGCTGGCTGGCTCTCGAATCCGCCACGGTCGACCCACACCCATCCGTATTCCCCGATCCACTTCGTCCCGCTCTGAATCTCCGGATACCCGCCGGCCAGGATCATCGACGTGCCGCCGGCGTACCGCGTCTCGACCCAGTAGCGCGTCGCGCCGTTGTAGATGCCGGTCGTGGGGAACTCGCCCTTGCCGGTCACCTCCACGGGCCCCGTGAGTTCGAGGCCCAGCCCCCAGTGGGCGATGTCGAGATGGTGCCCGATCCAGTCCATGAGCTGGCCCCCGCCGAAGTCCATGTTCCAGCGCCAGTTCATGTGCACGCGCGCCTTGCAGTACGGCGACCACGGCGCAGGGCCGATCCAGGTGTCGTAGTCGAAACCCGACGGCGGGCTCTCGATCGTCTCCTGCCCGAACGTCTTCGCGAAGTCGGTGTAGCCGGACGGCAGGCCGACCTCGACGCGCTGGATCTTCCCGATCCGCCCGTTGCGCACCAGTTCGCACGCGCGGTGGAAGTTGTCTTCGGACCGCTGCCAGCTTCCCGTTTGCCACACGCGGCCGTAGCGCTGCACCGCGTTGCACAGGGCACGCCCCTCGCGCAGGCTGTGGGTGAACGGTTTCTCACCGTACACGTCCAGCCCGGCTCGGACCGCCGCGATCGACAGGATCGCGTGCCAGTGATCGGGCACCGCAATCGACACCGCGTCGAGGTCGCCACGCGCGTACAACGCCCGGTAGTCCTTGTAGGTGGCGCAGTCCGTGTTCCCGTAGCGCTGGTTCACAGTGTCCTGCGCCTTCCGGAGTGGGATGTCGTCGAGATCGCAGACCGCCACCCATTGCACATCGTTCTTGCCGAGGAACGAGCGCATGTTGGACGGCCCCTGCATGCCGAAGCCGATGCCCGCCATGACGATGCGATCGCTGGGGGGCACTGCGCCGCCGAGGCCCAGGGCGGATGCTTTGACGATCGACGGGAACGCTACCGCGCCCGCCAGGGCCAGGGGGGTCTTCTTGAGGAACTCCCGGCGTCCGCATCCGCGCTTCGTGTTCATCGTCATCTCTCCACGTGGCTGCTGCAGAATCGTGCGCATTATAGGCCCGAACGCGGTTCTGACGCAGTCACTCGTGCGATAATGCGCGCGACTTGACCGCGCCCACACTGGAACTGGTTTCAAAACCTGGGCGGGTGGCCGCGACCCCGAGGTCCCCAGCGCGGCACCCGCGCTGGGGTGCCGCGGGTGGGCTGGTCGCGGACAGGACCCGGACGGTTTTGAAACCAGCTGTAGGAACACCAACATGCGCGACATGAAGACATCCGGCCTCGACGTCCAGACGACTGCGTCACGCGTCCTGACACGCCGATCGTTTCTCGGGATGGCAGGCTCCATCCCCCTCGCGTGTGTGGTGGCCGATCGCCTGCCGGCGATCGCGGCCGGGCGGATCCCCGTCGCCGTGCAGCTCTACTCGGTGCGCCGCGACTGTGCGCAGAACTTCGATGCCGCGCTCGAGCAGGTGGCGGCCATGGGCTTCGAGGGCGTGGAGTTCGCCGGCTACTACGGGTACGCAGGGAAGGCCGCCGACTTGAGGGCCAGGCTCCAGGCACTGAACCTCAAGGCCGCGGGCACCCACGTCGGGCTGGACACGCTGTTGGGCGACGCGCTCAAGAGCACCATCGACTTCCACCAGACCATTGGCTGTCGCTTCCTGGTGGTGCCCGGCAACCCCGCCTTCACCGATCCGGAGAAGAGCAAGGGGTTGGCGAACACGTTCAACCAGCTCGCGGAGACATTGAAGCCGCTCGGCATGGCCTGCGGGTACCACAACCACACGGGCGAGTTCAAGAAAGACGGGGACAAGACGTACTGGGACCTGTTCGCCGAGCGCACCAGCCGGGATGTGATCCTGCAGCAGGATTGCGGGTGGACGCTCGCCGCCGGATTCGATCCCGCGGCCTACATCCTGAAGTACCCCGGCCGGACCAGGACGACCCATTTTAAGCCGACGGTGCGCCAGGGAGACACGGGCAAGAAAGCCATCCTCGGGCAGGACTCGGTCGACTGGCCGGCAGTCATCGCAGCGTGCTCGACAAGGGGCGGCACCGAGTGGATCGTCGTAGAACAGGAGGTCTACCCCGACGGGAAGACGCCCATGGACTGTACCCGCGAATCGCTCGCGGGACTGAGGGCGATCCTGACGTAGGGAGCGAACGGGGTGATCAGCGGTCCGGTCGGGACGATCGGCACGGCTGGATCCCCGGCAGCGCGCGACCGGTCGTGTGGAGTGAATCGTCTGATGCCGGTCCAGCTAGCGGGCCAGCAACGTCGACGGGCCATGGTGCGTCGGCAGGCCGATACGGAAGTCCGTTGACTCTGGTCTGATGCCGATGGTGAGGCTCCCCTTGGCCAAACGTAATGCAACTGACCGGCGCTGTCTTGCCCAAATCGCGTCCTTTCCCGGCCACTCGTCGCCAATGTTCCATCACAACGATGGATATGGGCGAAGTGGAGAAGATACTGGGCTCTATTCTTC
>CAYHRK010000442.1:0-2654 GCA_964358795.1 uncultured Vicinamibacterales bacterium | reverse complement strand
GGACCCGGCAGGGTCCTGAATGCCGGAAGCCGGAACCGCTCGCGGAGCACATGACTTCCCCAGCCCCGTGCGTATCCGGCTTCTCAGCGCTGCGCGTCCGGGCCCACGACGCCGGGCCTCGGGATCGCCGCCCCCTACCCCGCCTTGGCCATCCGAAGGACACCTGGCCAGTCGGTGGCGGTCACCTTGTTCTCCTACGGAAACCCGGCAGACTGCGGGGGTCTATGAGAGGTATGGCAAGAGGCGTGCCTGAACGGCCGGACGCACGCCGGGGCAGGCAGCTCCATCTGTCAGGCGGTTCGAACTGGCGTTGTTCAGGTGACTTGGGAGATCAGATCAGCTCAACCAGGATGGCTCCGGCGACCGCCGGTTCGACGGCAACTTCCGTCTGGTCGCACATGAAGACGACACCCGGAAACGTCTGCAGGACGCGCACGGCAGCGCCAGGCGTCACACCGAGCGCGGCCAGGCGGTCGGCACGCCCGGGATGTTCACGCAGCACCCGCACCACACGGCCCCGGTCACCCGGTGCCAGCGCCGACAGCCGGTGGGTCTGCTCAAAACGTGACATGGAGGAACTGCAGGGCCAGGTTCAGACCTGCCCCGGTGCCCAATGCGATCACGGTGACCAGACCCAGGATCGCGAAGGCGGCCCGCGAACCCTGCTCTCTGATCATCATCAGGAAGTTGGCCACACAGGGCACAAACAGGGTCATCACGGTGAGGGCGACGACGGCCTGCGCCGGCGCCAGCAACCCGGATCGCGCCATGTCGAACAGTCCCGCCGCCCCGTAGTCTCGTCGCAGGAAGCCCATGATCAGCACTTCGGCCGTTCTGGCAGGCAGACCCAGCAGGCCGACCACCAGCGGCTCGGCCGCCCGCGTCAGCCACACGAGCAGTCCTGTTCGGGCGAGCACGAAGAGCAGCACCGTGCCGGCCAGGAACAGCGGCACGGCCTCGCCGAGGTACCACCGCACGCGCAGCACCGTCTTGTACGCGACGTTGCGGAACTGGGGCATCCGAATAGGCGGCATCTCCAGCATGAACTCGGAGCGCTCGCCTGGCAGCGCACGAGCCGCCAGAAAACCAACCAGGAACATCTGCACCAGCACGACGCCAAACAGGGTCAACAGCGCCGCGAACGAGATGCCTCCCAGAATGCCCAGTATCGTCGCCAGTTGCGCCGAACACGGGATCCCAAGCGCCAGCAGCAGCACGGCGATCAGCCGCTCTTTCGGGGTGCCGAGAATCCGGGTGGTCATGGTGGCCATGGTGTCGCAGCCCAGGCCCAGCACCATCGGCAGCACGGCCTTGCCGTTCAGTCCCATCGCACGAAACACGCGGTCGCTGAAGATGGCCAGACGGGGGATGTAGCCCGAATCTTCCAGGAAGCCGAACACCATGAAGAACGTCGCCACAACAGGTAGGACGATGGCGATGGCGTAGGTCAGGCCCATCGTGATGAGGCCGTACTCGCCAGTGAAGAAGTCACGGACCAGGCTCCACGGCACGAATCGGTTGAACAGGTAGATGGCCGCCGGGTTGATGTACGTGTTGAACAGGCCGTTCTCGAGCAGACCGACGAGCGTCTGCGCACCGAAGACGCCGACAATCAGGTACATCACATAGAGAACCACGGCGAGAATCGGCAGGCCGGTCCAGGGTTCGCGGACCATCCGGCTCAGCCGCTCCTGGAACCGCGCCGCCGACCGCGGACGCAAACGCCGGAACTGGACGGACAAATCATGGGCCCACCGGGCATGATCGTGGCCGAATTCGGGACCGACAGGCGGCACGGTGCCCGTGGTGAGCGCCTTGCGCAGTTCGCTCAGCCCCCGGCCTTCGGTGGCGACGGTCTCCAGCACCGGGATTCCAAGGCGCCTGGCCAGACCCTCGCGATCGATGTGCACGCCGTGCACGCGGGCCTCATCAATCATGTTCAGCACCAGGATCATCGGCTTGCGCAGCACGGCCAGGTGCGAGGTCAGCATCAGGCCTCGCCGCAGATTGCGCGCATCACACACCTGAACAATCAGCTCCACGTCGCCGCTCTGCACGATGCGTTTGGTCACCAGCTCGTCTTCGGTCAGCTCACCCTCGATCGCGTTCACGCCGGGTGTGTCAATCACGTCGCACACTTCCGCCCCGATCAGGGCCCGGCCCTTCGTGACGGCAACCGTGGTGCCCGGATAGTTGGAGACGACGGCGTACTGGCCGGTGAGCCGGCCGAACAGGACGCTCTTGCCGACATTCGGATTGCCCACCAGCGCAATGCGAAGCGGGCGGGCCCGAAGGCGCAAGACAGGATCGGCCGCCATCGTGTTGACGCCGGCCTGAGGACAGGACATCCAGGACCTCACGATCGCCAGTCGATGGCGCCGTTGAAGGAAGATAGAGGGCGCTTGCCGGGGCCGGTGCGGGATACAGGCCGGTGAAGGCCTTCAGCACCGCGTCGGCTAATAATGAGACTAAGTCTCAACTTTGCCTATCCTACCAGATTCCCCCCCGCATCACCACGGGAGGTGACGGGCCTGAACCTGGACATTTTCTATGGGCTTCACCGCACCGAACGAAACATGTTTTTCGTCACCCCCGCAACAAGCTTGCCCCGCACTTGATGCGGGGCGGGGGTCCAGTCCTGGATTCCCGCCTTC
>CAYHRK010000441.1:0-2656 GCA_964358795.1 uncultured Vicinamibacterales bacterium | reverse complement strand
TAGTAGTTGACGCCGCGCAGCGGTGTAAGATTCTCCTGTCCAGATCACTCGCGCCGGGGAGGCATCGATGAAAGCATCACGGATACGACAGGTGGGCAGGCTGAGCGTGCTCGGCCTGGTGGCGGCGGGCGCGTCGCTGGTGTTGTTGGGACAGGGGCTCGACTATGTCCGGGCCAACTACACGAAGTACGAATACCAGATTCCCATGCGCGACGGCGTGAAGCTCTTCACGTCGGTGTATGTCCCGAAGGATCGGTCGCAGCCGTATCCGATCGTGCTGACCCGCACACCCTACAGCGTGTCGCCGTACGGAGCGGACGCCTACAAAACCAGCCTCGGGCCATCCGACCTGTTCATGAAGGACGGATTCATCTTCGTCTATCAGGATGTACGCGGCCGCATGATGTCGGAAGGCGAGTTCGTGGACATGCGGCCGCACCTGGCGGCGAAGACCGGGCCGAAAGACATCGACGAGAGCACCGATACCTACGACACGATCGAGTGGCTGCTGAAACACGTGGCCAACCACAACGGCCGCGTCGGCATGTACGGCATCTCGTACCCGGGCTTCTACACATCGGCCGGCATGATCGACGCGCACCCGGCGCTGAAGGCCGCCTCTCCCCAGGCCCCCATCTCCGATTGGTTCGTGGGCGACGACTTCCATCACAACGGCGCGCTCTATCTGCCGCACGCGTTCGGGTTCTTCTCGGGCTTCGGCCGGCCCCGCCCCGTGCCCACGACGAACTCCGGATCCAGGTTCGACTACGGCACCCAGGACGGGTACCAGTTCTACGCGAAGCTCGGGCCGATGTCGAACGTGAACACCCTGTACTTCAAGAACGACATCAGGTTCTGGAACGACCTGATGGCGCACGAAACGTACGATGCATTCTGGCAAGCCAGGAATCTGCGGCCGCACTTGAAAAACATCAAGCCGGCCGTGATGACGGTGGGCGGGTGGTTCGACGCCGAGGATTTATTCGGCGCGCTCGAAACCTACAAGAACGTCGAACGGCAAAGCCCCGGCGCCACCAACATGCTCGTCATGGGCCCTTGGGTGCATGGCGGCTGGTCGCGCAGTGATGGCGATGCGCTCGGCGATGTGCGCTTCGGATCGAAGACCGGCCCGTTCTATCGGGAGCAGATCGAATTCCCGTTCTTCTCGTCCTACCTGAAAGGCAAGGGCGAGCCAAAGCTGCCCGAGGCGTACGTGTTCGAGACCGGACGCAATCAGTGGCGGCGCATGGACGCCTGGCCGCCGACACAGGCCACATCGAAGGCGTTGTACTTCGCTCAAGGTGGCAGGCTCACCTGGACGCCGCCGACCGAGGCCAGCGCGTTCGATGAGTACGTGAGCGATCCTGCCAGGCCCGTGCCCTACATCAACCACGTCGCGATCGGCATGACGCGCGAGCACATGGTCGACGACCAGCGCTTCGCGTCGCGACGGCCCGACGTGCTGACGTACGTCACCGACGTGCTCGAGGCGGACGTGACGGTGGCGGGTCCGGTTTCTCCCAGCCTGCAGGTGTCAACCAGCGGGACCGATTCGGATTGGGTGGTGAAGCTCATCGACGTGTACCCGGACACGTACCCCGATCCCGCTCCGGATGCCACGGCGGGGCTGGGGGGGACGTCGCGGATGGGAGGCTACCAGCAGCTGCTGCGCGGCGAAGCGATGCGCGGGAAGTTCCGCCGCAGCTTCGAGAAACCGGAGCCGTTCGTGCCGGGGCAGGTGACGCGGGTCGAGTACGTCATGCCGGATGTCTATCACACGTTCCGGCAGGGCCATCGCATCATGGTGCAGGTCCAAAGCTCGTGGTTTCCGCTCGTGAACCTGAACCCGCAGACCTTCTGCAACATCAACACGGCCACGGCCGCCAATTTCGCGAAAGCCACCCAGCGTGTGTACCGCGGAAAGGATGCGGCATCCCGCATCACGTTCGGTGTGCTCGAGGGCTACTGACGGCGCCGACAACGCCTACCGCCGGCTGCCCACCGTGATCCGCAGCTGGCGCAATCGCAGATCGAGTTCCTCCGGCGTCATCGAGGCGTACTTGGCCGGCAGCAGGCGCCGGCTGGACGTCTCGAAGACAGCCAGCAATTCCATGTACTCCAGCAGTTCCACGTCGCGACTGGGGAAGTAGTCGCCGGCTGCCCGCTCCAGGTGCGGGGCGTCGACCGCCGTCTCTCCTCCAGCCTCTCGTGCCGCATCGTCGTTGGCCATCAAGACGACCGCTTCCACGTCGGCGTTGCTGTAGCCGACCAGCTTGTTCGAGAACGTCGTTCGAATCGTGGACAGATCGACGTTGGTGCGCACCTTGTTCTTGCGGATGACCGCGCGGGCCACCTGCTCGACTTCCTCGGGCGTCTGCGAATAGAGAAAGGGGATCTTCCGGTCGAGCCGGCCGGCGCGCTTCAAATCGGCGTCGAGCTTGTCGGGCCGGTTGGTCATCACGAGAAACAGAATGCGGCCCCGGTTCGACGTGTCCGACATGAACTCCTTGATGCGGGCGATCACCCGTGACGAGGTGCCGCCGTCGCCTTCGCTGTCGGTATTCCCGAAGGCCCGGTCGCCCTCATCGACAATCACCACCACCTGGCCGATGGCGCGAATCACCGCCAGAATTTTCTCGAGGTTGCCTTCCGTCGC
>CAYHRK010000440.1:0-2657 GCA_964358795.1 uncultured Vicinamibacterales bacterium | reverse complement strand
GCCGCGCTGCGCTTCTGCCGGCACCGCATATGAAGCGGCCGCCGCCAGTGCCGAGGTTTGCACAAAGGTTCGACGTGATATTCGCATGGGCGTCTCCTCATGACCGCGATGCGCCGCCCGTGGGCGGCGTGGGCTTGACGGGTTCCTCCAGCAGCTTCCACTCCGGCGGCTTCACGCCCAGGAAGTGCCGCACACCCACCTGACCGTGAACCCGATCACAGCAGGCTGCCGAGACGAAGCAGCCGGAGCACCGGTTCCTGCGTCTGGCGCGAGGCAGCCAGGTCCACCTCAAATTCCGCGACCCAATCGTTGACCATCTCCGGGTCCACCAGCATCTGTTCCACACGCCACGTCTGCTGATCATCGGAAGGCGACACGTGCGTGTGGCGCAGGTTGCGTGCCTCCGGATCGAGGCGCAGCAGCTGGTGCTCGACGTGGTAGGCCTCACGTGCCGTGCGCAGTCGCTCGGCCGTCCAGGGGTCATCATTGACATCGTGTGACACGTCCAGAACAGCCAGCGCCGCCCCGGAATCACCGATCGACCAGGCGCGCAGGAACGTGAAGAGGCGGGTCCGGACGGCTGCCGTCAACATCTTGGTGTCGCGTGTGATGTCCTGTTGCTCCGCCTCGGCACCCGGAGGCCGGAGGTCCCGATCCCGTGACGCCCCGGTGTCGCGCGGCACATAGTTGGGGTCGCGCATCCTTTCCCATTCCTCGGCGAGGCTAGAATCCACCTGGCGCAGCAGCGTGCGGAGATAGAACTCCATCTCGCGCACCACGTCGGTCTTCACCCCATCGGGGACGGTCTGGCTCAACACCTTGTAGACACTGTTCAAGTGTCGCAGCAACAGGCCCTCGGCGCGTTGCAGCTCGTAGTCGAGCACGTACTCATCGAACGATCGAAAGTTCTCGAACATCTCCCGTGCGATCGATTTGGGCCGGATGTTCTCCTCTCCCACCCACGGGTGCCGGTCGGCGAAGGCGTTGAAGGTCACGTAGACGAAGTCGCAGAGCGGCTTCGGATACTCCAGTTTCTCGAGTTCCTCCATGCGCTGCTCGTATTCGACGCCGTCGGCCTTCATCTGGGCGACGGCCCGGTCCTTTACCTTGTCGAGCTGGCGGCGCAGGACCACCTCCGGATTCTCGAGGATCGATTCAACGAGCGTCAGCAGATCCAGCGCATAGTCGGGCGACTGCGGGTCGAGCAGCGGGATCGTCTCGTGCAGATAGAGCGACAGCGTCTGATCCATCGAGAAGTCGTCCTGCAGATCGACGTTGACCCGCAGGGTGGAACCGTCTTCCGTTTTCGGGATGAACTCCACGATGCGTCGCGCCACCAGGGCCCGGAACAACTGCCATGCGCGCCGCGTGTGCGCCTTCTTGTCGCCCTCCGCCTCGTGGCAATCGCGAATCAGCTGACGCATGGCCCCGCAACCGTCGCCGCGCCGGCCTAGGACGTTGAGCAGCATGCCGTGCGACACCTGGAACCGCGACGTGAGCTGCTCCGGAACGGAGCCCATGAGCCGTTTGAACGTGCCGAGGTCCCAGTTGACGAAGTTGCGTTCGGGAGGTCTGCGCTTCACCACCTTTTTGCCGTCGCGGGCGGCCTTCTCGCTGAGCTTGATGTTTTCGATGACGTGCTCCGGCGCCTGCACCACCACGAAGCCGCGCGTATCGAAGCCCTTGCGCCCGGCGCGTCCCGAGATCTGGTGGAATTCGCGGGCGCTCAGGTGCGCGGTCTTCCGTCCATCGAACTTGCAGAGTCGCGTGAACAGCACCGTGCGGATGGGGACGTTGATGCCGACGCCCAACGTGTCGGTGCCGCAGATGATCTTGAGCAGGCCGCGCTGGGCGAGCTGTTCGACCAGCACCCGGTATTTGGGTAACAGCCCGGCGTGGTGCAGGCCGATGCCGTGCTTCAGCCACTTGCGGATCTCAGCACCGTACGGGCTCGAAAACTCGAAGTCGGCGATATCCTTCGCGATCGCGATCTTCTCCTCGCGGGTGCAGATCTTCAGGCTCGTGAAGTCCTGGGCGCTGCTGGCCGCGTCGGCCTGGGTGAAGTGCACGACGTAGACAGGCGTCTTGCCCTCCTCCGAGAGCTTCTCGAGCGTGTGCGCCAGGGGAATCTCATGGTACGCGTACTCGAGCGGCACAGGGCGGTCGCTGGACTTCACGGACACGGTGGGCCGGCCGTTCAACCTGGTGAGGGCACCTTCGAAAAACGACGTGTCGCCCAGTGTTGCCGACATGAGCAGGAAGCGGGCCTGGGGCAAGGTGAGCAGCGGCGTCTGCCAGGCGACGCCCCGGTCCCGGTCGGCGTACCAATGGAACTCGTCCATCACCACGGCGTCGACCCGGGCGCCGGCCCCTTCACGCATGGCGATGTTGGCCAGGACCTCGGCGGTGCAGCAGAGGATGGGCGCATCGCGATTCACCGTGGCGTCCCCGGTAGAGAGCCCGACCTGATCGGGGCCGAATTCACGGCAGAGGTTCATCCACTTCTCGTTGACCAGCGCCTTGATCGGGCACGTGTAGACCGCACGGTGGCCGCGCGCCACCGACGCGAAGAGCAGCGCCGAGGCCACCAGCGACTTGCCCGAGCCGGTGGGCGTGTTGAGGATGACGTTCTTCTCGTCCAACAGCTCGAGGATGGC
>CAYHRK010000439.1:0-2666 GCA_964358795.1 uncultured Vicinamibacterales bacterium | reverse complement strand
GCTGACCAGGGCCATCTGGCGGTTGCGCTGAAGGTGGTCGCGGATGATGGCGGTATACAGTCGTGGACGGGTAGTCATGGGGATCATTATCGCGCACATCGCTGTTTGGTACAGTCCATCTTACGATGGCCACGATACTGGGCCGGTTGGGCCGCGACGTGAACCCGACGGTGTATACCGAGCACGAGTTCCGTGCGAAAGTGGCCGCTGGTCACCGCTTCCTCTCGTCGATCTTGAGCGAGCCGCACGTGTTCGTGATCGGAGGACCGGATGAGCTTGGTCGATTGGCGCCTCTGCCATTGTCATCAGCGCCTTCGACACCTTCCGCAAGAAGCGCAACGTGACCGGCGTACCAACCACTCCCGCTGTAGCGCGGCATCAAGTGCGGGGCATGGTGGCCCAAGTCCCTCCCGTGTTGATTTCCCAGACGTTGCCAGATCACGATCGCGAAGCCTTGGCCGTGGTGCGATTCAGGCAATTATTATATCGTTACATTAACAAGTATGTTATCTTTCACACATGAACTTCGCCGCACTGGTCGGCCTGGCCGCGACGCTGCCCTATTTCGATCTCCCCACCCTCGTCCAGGCGTTCGACGACCGGCGCGAAAGCACCCGGGTGCAGCTCTCACGATGGATCGCCCAGGGCAAGGTCCTGCCCCTCCGGCGTGGCGTCTACACCCTGGGCGACATCTACCGCCGCGCCCCGCTGGCCCCCGCCTTCCTCGCCAACCACCTCTACCGCCCGTCCTACCTGAGCGGCGTCTGGGCGCTCAGCTTCCACGGCCTGATTCCTGACGCGGTGGTCTGGCTGACCAGCGTCACGAGCCGGGGTCCGCGCCGCTTCGACAACGCGTTCGGCACATTCGACTACCGGCACGTCAAGCCCGATGGCTTCTTCGGGTACGAACAGGTGCCGCAGCCGGGAGGGCCGATTCTCGTCGCCAGCCCGGAGAAAGCGCTCGTCGACGACTGGCATCTGTCACGCGGGGAATGGACAACGGCAAGATTGGCGGAGATGCGCTACCAGCAGACCGATCTGATCCATGCGGATCGCCTCAGGGCGTCGGTCCGGCGGTTCAACAGCCCGCGGCTGATCCGTGCGGCCGAACGGTGGATCGCCTACGTAGCGCACGAGGCCGCGGCCGGTGAGCCAGGCACGGTGACGTTATGAGAGAGCAAGCCCTGGCCCTGGCCCGCGAAGCGCCGGATCCGAGGCAGGCCCTCAATCGGCTACGTGAGTACGTGCAGGCGCTCATCCTCAGGTCGTTCCACGAAAGTGAGGCGTTCCGGCCCCTGGCCTTCGTCGGCGGGACCGCGCTCCGCTTCCTGCACGGCCTCCCGCGATTCTCGGAGGACCTCGACTTCTGCCTGGTGTCTGGCGACGGCTACGACGGCTTGGCGTGGATGACCAAAGTCAAGCGGGACCTGACGCTCGCGGGGCTCGACTCCGAGGTGACCTGGAACGGCCGCCGCACGGTGCATGCCGGATGGGTGCGCGTCAGCGGGCTCCTGCAAGAGGCCGGGTTGGCCGCACGGGCGGGGCAGAAGCTCGCCATCAAGATCGAGATTGACACACGCCCGCCGGAGGGCTGGCGCTGCCAGCGCCGCGTCGTCACGCGCTACGTGACGTTCCTGCTGCAGCACTACGACCTGCCCTCGCTGTTGGCCGGCAAGCTGCACGCAGCCCTGACGCGCCCGTACGCGAAGGGCCGCGACTGGTACGACGTGCTTTGGTACCTGTCACAGCGGCCGCCAGTCGAGCCGAACGTGCCGCTCCTGCAACACGCGCTGGACCAGACCGGGGGTACAGGCCAGCGCAGCGCGCACGCGTGGAGAACGCTCGTGCAGGACACGCTCGCCTCGCTCGACATGCGTGCGGTCGGTGACGATGTGCGGCCGTTTCTGGAGCGGTCGCAGGACGCTGCGCTGCTGACGCGCGAGAACCTCCTGCGGCTGCTCGAGGCGCCGTGACGTCGAAAATCTGTCGGTCGCCGGGCGGATGCGCGCACCGGTCGATTGTGACTTCCGGGTTGGGTCTCACATCGTGTGGGCGGTCTGTTGTGCCGACCTCTTCCAATTTGTGTCGTGATCACAGTGTTGGCCAAAGCGGGCCGAGTCGGCGGCTCCGTCCTCGTCCACGTCGCGCGCGCCCTCCAGCACCACAAAGTACGACCTGGTGACCCCGCGATCACCTGTTCCGCTTGACGAAACGGACACGACACCGGCGTGTTCGTCATCCGCCACCGGACCGGACGCGAGGTCGATTTCCTCGTGACCGTCACCAGGAAGCCGGGGTTCGCGGTGGAGGCCAAGCGGCTGAACACGGTTATCGACCCGGCGAGGCACGAAGCTGGTCCACGCCTGCGGCCTCGGCCAGCGCGGCCGCCCGCGGAGAATCGCTCAAGACGCTGCTGACCCGGGCTATGGCGGCTGAGCTGGGTCAGGGCAACGAGACGACGACACGACGGCGTGTCGAGTTTCCCCTGTTCGGCGATCCGACCGGACCACCCGTGGATCTGAGCGGGTTGGATCTGGCCAAGGCGCTCGCGGCCGATGAAGCTCCTCGACGTGAATTGATATGGGTGTCGTTCTCGAAGCGTGACGATCGTAGCCACTTGCTCTGGACCGATGATTATCTCGCGGCGTTCGCGCACGCAGCCAACG
>CAYHRK010000438.1:0-2667 GCA_964358795.1 uncultured Vicinamibacterales bacterium | reverse complement strand
TGTGAAGGAATCGCGCTGGTGTAGCGCCTGCCCGACAAAGCAGGCCTGAAGGCCTTCTATGAAGCGGCGTGTCAAGTTAGCTCCCCTGGTCGTAGGGGATTCCGCTCCGTGTTGACACACCTCCAGTGAGCGCGCGCCGCCCCTTCAACCAGCCAAGGGGTGCGCGCGCGAACGGGTACTCCTTGACGTTGTTCCACATCCGCGCAGCGTCGACAGGTGGTCGCGTGGACGCAACAGGCATCGTTCGATCGCGAGTTGCGTCATCCTTCTATACGCGCTCAACAAGGACGAGGCTTCGCTCGTCGACGCAGGAGAAGATACGAGCGGAGGGGCGCCATCTGCGCTGCGGTCTCACGTGCGGCCAAGGCCTTCATCGCGCTCACCCCCGCATCCTGCCGACCCGCGGACGTGCCGATACGATCCGACTAGGGCACGGTCGTGGCCCGCCGTCCGAGCCGCGCGGCCTCGAACGGGGTCTCGTCTCGCCACATCGCAAACACAATCCCCGCGAGCCGACGCGCCAGCGCCACGATCGCGACGGACTTGCCCCGGCGGTGCGCAATCCGCTGGGCCCACGCGCGCAACGATTGGGCGTCGGCTTTCTTCGAATGCCACACCGCCCAGGCCGCTTGCACCAAGAGCCACCGCATCCGCGGGTTCCCCGCTTTCGTGATGTGGCCCCGCCGCCGGTAATCGGCCGAGCTGTCTTCGCTCGGGATCAGCCCGAGATAGCTTTCCACCTGGTGCGCCCCGGCGAACCGGTCGGCGCGATCCAGGGTCGCGACAAAGGCGGCCGCGGTCACCGGCCCAATGCCCGGCGCGCTGGTCAACCGGGCCACCACCGGATCGTGCACGGCAATCTGCCGGACGGCCTCGTCGGCCTGGCGAATCTCGGCGTCGAGCGTCGTCAGGAGGGCGCGCGTCGAGGACAACGTCGCCTGTAACGCGGGCGGCAACGTGAGTGCGTCGAGCCGGGTCAGAAACTGCTCCGGGGTTCCACTCCGCACGCGCAGTCCCTCCCCGCGCACCAGCGCGCCCGTCATGGCGATGGCCCGCGTGCGCGACCGCACCAACACGTCCCGGACGGTCAGCTGCTGGCGGATGCGGCGCTGCTCGGCCGAGACGCGATGCGCCGGACGATAGGCGCCGAGGCGGCACGCCGTCGCCAGCGTCTGCGCATCCCGACGATTCGTTTTCACCCGCCGGCGCCGCTCAGGGTACATCGGCGCGTAATTGGGGTCGGCGACGATCACCTCGTGCAGGAGCGCCTCGAGACACTGCGCCACCCATTCACTTTCCGTCGAGGCCTCCAGGAGAATCCGCGCGCGGGGTCGCCCGCCCAGGACCGCGGCGAACCGGTCACGCGTCGTCTGAATCGTCCGCTCGATGAGCTCCCCTTCCTCAGTCACGATGCAGATTTGGCTTTCCCGTTTGTGCAGGTCGATGCCAATATGATCCACGGCTGATCTCCTCACTGCGCTTCGAGCGCGTTCACACTTTGTGGAGCGGCCACGCTACCACGCCGAGGGAGATCAGCCGCTTCATCCTCTCTGCGCTACTCGATGCGGTATTCCCGGAGCTTCGCCAGCAGCGTCTTGTAGCTGACCTGCAGCACTTCGGCCGTCTTCGACTTGTTCCCGGCGCACTCCTGAAGCGCCTGCTCGATCTTCCGCCGCTCAGCCTCCGTCAGCGCCCGGCGCGAGACGTCGGCCAGCGTGCCCGACAGGTCCAGCTCGGCCCAGGGGTCGGCCTCAGCCGGCGCCCCGAAGCCTTCCGCCTGAAATGACAGATGCAGGTTGCGCGGGTGGATGGTGTCGCTTTCGGCCAGGATGACCGCGCGTTCGATGCAGTTCTGGAGCTCGCGCACGTTGCCGGGCCAGCGGTACCGCTGCAACTCGTCGAGCGCGGCCGGCGCGATCAGCAGAAGCTTCTTCTTCATCTCGCGGCAGAACCGATCGACGAAGTAGCGCGCGAGGATCGGAATGTCGTCGTGGCGTTCGCGCAGCGGCGGAATCGTGATGGGGAACACCGAGAGGCGAAAGTACAGATCCTCCCGGAAACTGCGCGCGGCGACCGCGGACTTCAGGTTCTTGTTCGTCGCGGCGATCAGCCGCACGTCGACCTGCACCAGCGCGGTGCCGCCCAGGCGCTCGAAACGCTTTTCCTCGAGCGCGCGCAAGATCTTGGCCTGTAGGCCGAGCGGCAGATCGCCGATCTCGTCGAGGAACAGGGTGCCGCGGTGCGCCAGCTCGAACTTGCCGGGCTTGCGCGCGATCGCGCCGGTGAACGCGCCCTTCTCGTGACCGAAGAGCTCGGACTCGAGCAGCGTCTCCGGAATCGCCGCGCAGTTGATCGCGACAAACGGCGCCGCGGCGCGCGCGCTGAACGCGTGCAACGCACGCGCAACCAGCTCCTTGCCCGTGCCGCTCTCTCCCTCGATCAGCACGGTGGTGTCGGTCGTCGCGGCGCGCTGGACCGAGGTCATGACCCGGCGAAGCGCCGGATCGACGCCGACCATCTGCGGCGCGCCGCGACGCACCGCCAGTTCCTCTTTCAGGATCAGGTTCTCGGTGACGAGCCGCCGCCGCTCCAGCGCGCGTCGCACGAGCAGGAGCAGATGATCCGGATCGACCGGCTTGGCCAGAAAGTCGAGCGCGCCCTCCTTCA
>CAYHRK010000437.1:0-2673 GCA_964358795.1 uncultured Vicinamibacterales bacterium | reverse complement strand
TACGTGCAAGACTCCTGGACCGCCAACCGCCTGACGATCGATATGGGAGCGAGGCTGGACTATGAGAGCGTCGTCGGCGAGGTCCACGGCGCGCCGCGCCTCGGCTTCTCCTACGCGCTGCCGGGCGGAAAGGCCAGCAAGATCTACGGTAACTGGGGCCTCTTCTACCAGTACGTGCCGGGGACGGTCTACGTTTTCGACAAGACCCTCGTCGATCAGCGGCTCTATCTCGTTCGAAATCCGGTGGGCTTGGTTGGGCAGGATGTCTTGCAGAACGTCTTCCGCAACGTGCTGCTGCCAATCCGCCAACCGTATACCGTGGGTTGGAGCGTCGGGTACGAGCGTGCGTTGCCCTACGACATCCGCGCCGGCATCGGCTACGCCCAGAGCAACATCCTCAATCAGCAGATCGCGACGCGGTACGCGGACCGCGTGGAGCAGGGCTCTACCGGACGATACTTCTACAAGGGCCTCGAGCTTACTGCTCGGAAGATGTTTACCAGCAACTACGAGGTCGTGGCCGCGTACACGTACTCGAGGAACGTCGGCACTACACCTTCGACTCTGACCCAGCTGCAGGTGCCTTCTAGCCCCAGTTTACCAAGTTAGCCAGGCGGCAGTCGTTAAGTGACTCAACGCGCGTCGGTTAACGGACTGGGCCCGTACGACCTACGGCTGCTGGAATCGGTCGAGCTTCAGCGCCGCGACCAGTTGCCGTTGGAGGGGTGTCAGCCGAGTGTACGAGATGTGCGGCTCGCGCGCCCGGCCGGGGTAAACAAGGGCCACCTCCTTGATCTGAGAGAGGGTCTCCAAGATGTGCGTGATGCTGAGCGTGATCTGCTGCTGCGCCAAGGCGCGGCGCAGCAACGCGGCCAAGAGCAGCGCCAGGACGCAGTAGAACGCATGCACGCGGATCTTCTGGTCCGTCCAATGGCGCAGGGGGCGCCAGCTGACGAACTGCGGGTCTTTCATCCGCTTGAACGCGTCTTCGATGTGATATTGACTCCGATACGTCCGGACAATCTCCTCGTCCGACCAGCCGTCTTGGTCGGTGAAGAGGACGTGCTTGCCGAGCAACGTCTCCTGCAACTGGGTCCAGGCGTCCTGGTCGACCTCGTACGTGAGCGCGAGCGTCGGGGCATCGGTGAGCGTGACGCGGACGAGGTCTTTCAGGTGACGCGCGTGCAGCATCTCGCGGACGTCCTTCTCGACGGCCGCGCGGGTGCGCCCCGGTCCGCGCGCGGGGGTGCCGAGGGCGTGTTGGAGGTCGTTGAGGCGGTGGGTGGCTTTGCGCAGTTCACGAAGAATGGTCTCGCTTTGTGCGAGAAACAGCTCGGGATTGAAGGTGACCACGAGCGTGCGGTCGGCGCCCAGGACCGCCTTGCGCGTCCGGTAGGCGCAGGCCCCCGCCAGATCCGCGCCGGCGAGCGCGTGAAACCGGTCGCGGGGCACGGCGAGCAGATCCGGGTGTTGCGCCGGGGAGACCGACCCGACGAAGTGATACGGCGTGGCATCGACGGCCACTTGGTTGTCGAGGCTGTTGTTGCCTTTGTCGTAGACCAGGGTGATGCCGTCCACGTGCCGGGCGAACAGGCGATAGCGTTCGAGCAGTTGGTCGGTGACCGACGCGAAGGTCGGCGCATCATGGGCGTTGCCGGCGTAGACGTGGTGGAACAACGGAATATGAAAATCCCGCGTCACGAGCAGGGCCAAGCCGATCAGGCGCAAGTCGCTGCGCTTCTGCTTGCTCTTGCCGCGCTGGGCCAACGTCGAGGCGTCGTTGAAGCTGTCGATGAAGGTCGCAAAATTCGTTGTGTCGTAGAGCAAGCAACGCAGATCGACCTTGAAGTCCTTGATGAGGGTGGCGGTCAGGTCCTGCTCAATGGCGGCAATCTGGGGGGCATCGAGGTACCCCATGTGCTGCCAGAATCGCTGGCTGGTCAGCGCCGCGGCAGGCACCGGCAGCAGCCGCCGGAGGCTGGTGCCCGCATACCAGGCGGCGAAGCGGGCCTTGCTGGTGGGGGCCAGACAGCGGTTCAACGCGGCCAGGGTGATGTAGGTGCCGACACTGACGCCTTGCGCGCGCTTGCCGGCGTGGCGGTCGATCGTCGCGATCAGATCGAGCTGGGTCGTCAGGTCATACAGGGCGGCGGCGGCCCCAAACTCGGCGAGGACGACCTCGCGGGGTTTGGGAATGGGGCCCGCGGCATCGAGGGCCCCGACGATGGCCTCGGCCTTCCCGAGGTACTTCTGCCAGACGATCCGGGGCTTGCCCTCGACGCGCTGACACTCCCGCGCGTACCAGTAGGGGTGGTTGCGGATAACCTTCTTGCACAGGCTCATGGACATGCATTAGGTCATACATCAGCTGGGGTGGCGTTGTCAAGCGGTAGCGGAGCACAGCGATAATGACCGCTATCTCTGGTGTAACGTGGCACAACTGGCGACCGGCTAGGCCGGACATGGTGGCACTTGTGTTAGGTCATACCGAAGACGTGCGCTGCGCGCGTCGGTCACCTCGGGCGGCGATGACGACAAACCCTTGATTGAGACGAAGATACGGGCGGCGGCGCGACGCGCAACACGCGGCAGCCGCCTCTACAACTTGGTAAGATCGGGCTAGCAGCCCGTGGCGGAAGTCGCCAGGGCTGCGAGGGCACAGAGCATGAACCA
>CAYHRK010000436.1:0-2684 GCA_964358795.1 uncultured Vicinamibacterales bacterium | reverse complement strand
GATCGCGACGCGGACGATCGGGTTGCCCGTCGCCGGTCTGACGTCCAGTCGGGCGAACGGGTACCAGTAGATCCTCGTGCCAACCCTCACCTCGAACGCCTTCTTGTGGTTGTTCGCTCGGACTGAGCGGATCGTCATATGCGTCCTTCAGATTGCAGTTCCTTGATAATCGCCAACACCCGGCCACTCGGCCAGCCTTTCATGGCCTTGTTGTGCTCCAAGTCCCATTTCAGCACCAGCCGCCCTCCCCGATACACGTGAACGTGACGCGGACCGTGGTCGCCCTTCCAGCAGAACAGGACATGACCCCCGCGGCGGATCTTGCTCATAAAGTGTTATCTCTCGTGGTAACACTTGTCAATGTTGGTGATTCCTGCAACGCCGCATCTGCCTGATGCCACGAAGAAGTGCGTACGAGGCCGTCTACCGCCGTATCCTGTGGAGATGGAGCAATCGGTGTGCCGAATGCTGTGTGACCGCGCGGACCACACCCGGGTCGACCCAATAGAGCTTGGGGTGCCGGCGTTCTTTCACGCGCAGTTTCGCCGCGTATGCAGGCAGAAGCCAGGCGAGGTGTGTAGACGTCCAAGCTGTCGGCCCTGGCCGCCGACTGCCAGATCACCGCGAGGCTGCCGTCGAACGGTGGTGTGGTGTTGTCGCACACGGACTGCGCTACACTAGCGTCATGCCGACCATCAGTCTCAAAGCCCACTACGACGGGAAAAACATCCGGCTCGATGAACCGTTCGACTTGCCTCCGAACGCGCGCTTGATGGTGACCGTTTTGCCTCCCATGACGGACTCGGACCGCGAGGATTGGTCGAGCCTGTCGGTGGCGAATCTGGCGCGCGCGTACGGAGACGACGAGCCGGAGTACTCTGTGAAGGATGTGAGGGGCCGGTGAACGAGGGCGACGTCGTTCTGACGGCGCTGCCACAGGCCGATGGCAGACACAAAAACAGGCCAGGATACGACGATTACGCCGCGAGCGGATTACAGGCGCCGTCACTCATCCGACTGGGTTTTCTCGCGGTGCTCCCAGAAAGTCGTCAAGGCCTACCGGGGTAGGCTTCGCAGCCACCCGCAGAATGGCGCAGAGCACTCGGTGCCTCAGACGCCGGCGCACGCTTCCACACCAGCCGACGCCTCCCCGTTCGCTTCCTTTGGCCTGAGCTACTCCATTGCCCTGTACGTGGTCGCGATGCTCTCGAAGCTGGTGTGGGGGACGGTCTATCTGGCTCGCGGCGACCTTTGGCGGGAGATGCGGTCGGATTTGGTGGCCTAGTCCCGCCGCTCGGACCTCCCCGACTGGACCCCCGCGCCACCGTAACATCGGCTTGGGGCTTGGTCTGCCTGGCAGGAATCGTGACCAAGCGTGCGCTCCAGGTACGTAGAAACAGCGATCCGCGCCCGCGTACCGAGTGCGACAGGTCGAATTCTCTATGAAAACGGCGCCATCCGCGCGGTAGCCGCTGTGGCATGCGACCTGCACTTCCTCCAATCTGGAGGACTCGACCGCCCATGGCTATCGTCAGCATCAACCGGGCGAATAGGCATCCACGCCAGACCAGCCGAGCACATTTATCTTCGAGGCCTACGACCGATTCGACGTGCCTTGACGTGGGTACTCAGAATGCGTACATTTGTGCTCGTTATGAGTACGACCACGCGCCCGATTGCTACGGCGCCAGATGCCGCCTCGGTCCTCTTCGGCCAGACGCGCCGACGCGTTCTGGGCTGGCTGTATGGTCACCCAGACGAGGCGTTCTACCTCCGACAGATCGTTCGCCAAACCGGAGCCGCCTTGGGCGCGCTTCACCGCGAGTTGGCCCTGCTGGAGCATGCTGGCTTGATCACCAGGCAAGTCGAAGGACGGCAAGTGTACTTCCAGGCGAACCAGCGGTGTCCGGTGTTCCCGGAGATCCGAGGGCTCTTGACGAAGACTGTTGGTGTGGCGGACGTGCTTCGAGACGCCTTGGCCACGATTGCCGATCAACTGACCGTGGCGTTCGTGTTCGGGTCGGTGGCGCGTGGCTCGTTCGGTGCCGACAGCGACATCGACCTGCTGGTCGTAGGGACGGCGCCGTTCAGTGCGGTCGCGAGTGCCACAGAAGCGGCCCAGGCTCGGTTGGGCCGCGACGTGAACCCGACGGTGTACACCGAACACGAGTTCCGTGCGAAAGTGGCCGCTGGTCACCACTTCCTCTCGTCGATCTTGAGCGAGCCGCACGTGTTCGTGATCGGAGGACCGGATGAGCTTCGTCGATTGGCGCCTCTGCTATGGTCATCAGCGCCTTCGACACCTTCCGCAAGAAGCGCAACGTGACCGGTTACGAACGGGTGGGGCTCGTCTCGGACGTCGATGCCGACGCGATGCAGGACATGGCGGTTGCGATACGCGACGACGTGGTGGATTGGTTGCGGAAGAACCATCCCAACCTGCTAGACCTCGAAAATGCGTAACGACCACTCCCGGGGCAGAACGGGAGTGGCTGTTGCGGCGGGTGTGGCTCCCAGGCATGAAGCGGCTGGCCACCAGCGTGCCCGAACGCTGGCGGGCTGGCCTGGGCCGAGCCATCGATGAGAGCGGCGCTGTGGTGGCAGCCCTGGGTACCACCTGGCGAGGATGGCCGATCGCCGCCCTGTCGCTGGCGGTCGTGGCCCTGTCGGCGCTCGCCAACTAT
>CAYHRK010000435.1:0-2693 GCA_964358795.1 uncultured Vicinamibacterales bacterium | reverse complement strand
TTCAAAGTGGTGACCAACAATATGAGCGCCGAGTACGGGCGCAGCGGCGGCGCGACCATCAACGTCGCGTACCTCGCCGGCACGAACCGGCTGAAGTTCTCGGCGTGGGAGTTCATGCGCGACACATCGATGAACGCCACGGGCTTCTTCAAACCCGTCGGGGGCGAGAAGCCGCCGATGAGCCGCGATCAGTTCGGGTTCGTCGTCGGCGGTCCGATCAAGAAGAACAAGGCGTTCTTCTTCGGCGACTTCGAAGGCTTCCGCCAGGTTCGGAAGCAGGTGGCGTTTGCCACGGTGCCGGACGCAACGCAACGCCAGGGCATCCTGCCGGTGCCCGTTCGCGATCCACTGACCGGGGCCGAGTACGCCGCCGGCACGCCCATTCCGATGACCGCGTTCGCGCGCAAGGTGCTGAACGACCTGCCGATGCCGAACCTGCCCGGCACGGCCAACAACTATTCGACGCTGCAGGAGTTCGAGAACAACAGCAACAAGTACAACATCAAGGTGGACGTGCAGCTCTCGCCGCGCATGAACGCGTTTGCGCGGTTTGGCCAGCGCGATGCGGACTATACCGACGTCCCCGTGCTGCCGCTCCCGTCTGGTGGCGCCGGGAACGCCTTCACCTACGTTCGCAACAAGCAGTTCGCCACGGGTCTGACGTTCATCCCGTCGGATCGGTCTCTCTGGGAAGTCCGCTTCGGCTACACCCGGGCGCAGGGCGGCAAGAAGCCCTTCGCCCTCGGCACCACGAGTGCCCTCGAGGCCTACGGCATCACGGGTCTGCCGACCGACGCGCGTGTATCCGGCGGTCTGCCGACGCAGATCCTCACCGGCTTCAGCGACCTCGGCCGCCAGGCAACAAACCCGCAGTGGCAGTACCCCGAGGTCTTCACGCCCAAGGTCAACTACATGATGATGCTGGGCCGGCACTCGCTGAAGGCGGGCTTCGAGTTCCAGCACATCCGCACGGAAGTGCAGGACGTCAACCCGCTGTACGGCCGCGACGAGTACACGGGCCGCTTCACCCGCCCGGTCGGCAGCACGAGCACCAACAACAACTACAACCTGGCCGACTTCATGTTCGGCCTGCGCAGCCGCTACGCGCTCAGCAACATCCTGGTCGCGAACGTCCGGCAGAACATGTACTTCGGGTACGTGCAGGACGACTTCAAGTTGAACGACAAGCTGACGCTGAACCTGGGCCTGCGCTACGAGTACGGCACGCCGCAGTGGGAGGCGGACGACATTCTCTCCAACTTCGACCCTCAGACCCTGACGATGGTCATGGCCAAGGACGGGTCGATCTACGACCGCGCGCTCATCAATCCGGATCGGAACAACTGGTCGCCGCGCCTCGGAGTCGCCTATTCGCTGACCAACAAGATGGTCATGCGCGGCGGATACGGGATCAACTACGTCCACTTCCAGCGCGCCGGCGCAGGCAACATGCTGATGATCAACGGCCCGCAGGTCATCAACGCGGTGGTCTCGCAGTCCAGCCCGACAGCGGCCACCTTCCGGCCGACGCAAGCGGGGTATCCGACGGGGATCACGGATCCGTCGACGTTCAACCCGCTGCTGGCCAACATTACCTACATGCCGAAGGATTACAAGGCCGGAGAGGTGCAGAGCTGGTTCGTCGGCGTGCAGCGCGAGCTCTTCGCAGGCACGTTCCTGGACGTGGCGTACGTCGGCAACCGCGGCGAGAACATGCTCCTGTTCGCCAACTACAACCAGTCCTACCCGAACAATGCGCAGGGGTCGCTCTCGCTCGCGGCGCGCCGGCCGATCCCGACGTGGGGTGACATCACCTACGCGTTCAACGGCGGCAAGTCGGAGTACCGCGCGTTGCAGGTGCGCTTCGAGAGCCGCCTGAAATGGGGCCTGACGGTCCTGAGTTCGTACACCTGGTCCCGGTCGCTCGACAACGGGGCGGGTTCACTCGAAGGCCCGAACGGTAATTCCCCGGCGCCGCAGAACTTCTACGACATGGACGCCGACTACGGCTATTCGGCGTACGACCAGCCCCACAACAGCACGACCAGCTTCGTGCTGGAGCTGCCCTTCGGCAAGGGTCGCACGTTCATGAGCGACATCTCCGGCGTGGCCGATGCCTTCCTGGGCGGCTGGCAGGTGAGCGGAATCTTCAGTGCCTGGAGCGGCGAGCGGATCAACCTCCGGTACAGCCCGAGCGCGGCCTTCCAGGTGTCGGGCATCACCCAGGATTTCCGCGGCGCCAACGACTACCGCCCGAACGTCAGCGGCGACCCGCTCGCGCCTGAGGGCGAGCGGTCGATCACCAACTACTTCAACAAGAACAACATCACGGTGCCGACGGATCCGAGCCAGCCCTTCGGCAATGCCACACGCAACAGCGTGCAGGCGGATCCGTTCTTCCAGCTCGACTTCGCGCTGGCCAAGTACTTCCCGATTCCGTGGCGGAATTCGAAGGTCCAGCTCCGGATCGAAGCCTTCAACCTGCTGAACCGGACGAACTTCCGCGCGGCCAACGGCAACCGGAGCGCGGCGGGCTTCGGCACGATCACGTCGACGTTCGACCCGAGGCAGATGCAGGTCGGCGTCAAGTTCATGTTCTAGTCACGCCCTTCGGAGCACGAGGGCCGGCCCACCCCTCGCAGCCCGTGGCGCAAGTCGCCAGGGCTGCGAGGGCACAGAGTATGAACCACAGA
>CAYHRK010000434.1:0-2703 GCA_964358795.1 uncultured Vicinamibacterales bacterium | reverse complement strand
CTAGACCTTCCCCACGAAGGCAACAGCCAAGTGCGGTGCTAAACGAGTGGGAATGGCGACAACCTGCCGCTGACGGCCCATCCTTGCAACGTGTGATGCGTCAACAGGTTAGCGTGTGCGCACGGGTGTCGATTGGCACCAAAAACGTGCCAGACGCAGGGCTGCCACCGGGACAAATGACGAACACAAAGCGAAATACGGGCTGATTTCACGTATTTCCGTTGATCCGGACGGCCGGATCGGCGTATAATCAGATAGTTGCAGGTGCCTCCTGCCCTCCGACCTACAGAGTAACTCCTAAGAAGTGAGGGATACTCCATTGACATTCCAGATCGGCGACAAGGTCATCTACCCGAACCATGGACTTGGCGTTGTCGAGCGGATCGAAGACAAGACCATCCTGGGAACGACTTGCGGCTTCTACCATCTGCGCATTGCGGCCAACGACACCACTGTGCTCGTTCCACTGGCCAATGTGGACGGCGTGGGTCTGCGGCGCGCGATCAACGATGGCGAGGTCGAGCGGTTGTTCAAGCTGGTCGGGGATGGGAAGATCGACGCCCAGCAGAATTGGAAGGGGCGCTTCAAGGACAACTCCGAGAAGATGCGCACCGGCTCCATCTACGACGTGGCCGATGTGCTCAAAAGCCTCACGCTGCTCAGCAAGTCGAAGAGTCTCTCGTTCCGAGAAAAACGCATGCTCGATCGGGCTCGGTTCCTCATCATCACCGAGGTAGCCGAGGTCACCCACGACGGGTCTGCCGCGGTTGAGGGACGCGTGGACTCGGCGCTGAACAAGTGCCTGGCTGCTCGGACCAAGACCATCGAGAAAGAGAAGGTGACCAAGGCCAGTGTGAGGCCCATGGTCAAGACGTTCGTCAAGACCAATGGCAAGGCGACCGTGACGCAGAAGGTTCGCGTCGCCTAGCCACGTCGATTCGGCTGACAGCCTTTTTCTGCAAAGGCCCGTTCCAGCAACACCGGATCGGGCCTTTTCTCGTATGATGAAGGCATGGACCTGCTGGTCGGGCTGGGACGGACACTCGGGTCCTCGTTTGCGGCCACACCAGTCCGCGCCTTCCGTCGTCGCTTCGGCCGCAAGTCGTCGGTCGGCGGGGCGGCGGCGGCGTTTGTCGCGTTCTTGGCAGTCGGCCTGGCTACCCAACCCCAAGTTCTGGCTCGGCCACAGCAACAACAACCGCCGCCGGTCGACAAACAGGTTCAGCCGCCGATCTTCCGCGGCGGCGCCAACGTGGTGCGCGTGGACGTGTTTGCCACGAAGAACGGCGAACCCGTGCTGGATCTGAAGGCCGAGGATTTTGAGGTGTTCGAGGATGGTGCGCCACAAGTGGTCGACAACTTCGAGCACGTGCAGATTCAGGGCGGCGGCCCGGCCGAAACGCGCGTCGAGCCGCGAAACGTGCGTGAATCGAATCAGATGGCGGCAGACCCGCGGGCGCGGCTGTTCGTGCTGTTTCTCGACACGAATCATGTGCACAGGGCCGCGTCTCGCAATGTGATGCGGCCGCTCACCAATCTGCTTACACGGCTGGTGGGTGCCGAAGACATGATCGCGGTGATGACGCCCGACATGCCGGCCTCGAGCGTCACATTCACCCGGCGCACCGACAAAATCGCGGACATGCTCGAGCGAAACCCGTGGTGGGGCCTGCGCGAGGGACTGATCAAGAAGGATCCGGTGGAGCAGATGTACGAGGCGTGCTATCCGCCGGAACCGGGCCGGTCCACGTCGGCGATCGCGCAGGAGATGATCGACCGGAGGCGCGAGGTGCAGACACTGGGAGCGATCGAGGATCTGGTGCGCCACCTTGACGGCCTTCGCGAAGAACGGAAGGCCATCCTGCTGGTCAGCGAAGGCTGGCATCTGTACCGACCCAACCGGGCGCTGGCCGAACTTCAGCAGCCGCGCATGCCGGGCGTGTTCGTGGGGCCCAACGGCCGGCTCACCGGAAGCAACCCCAATACGCCGGCAGGCATGGCTAATTCCGATTGCGACCGCGACCGCATGATGCTGGCTCAGATAGACGACGAACGGCGTTTCCGCAACATGCTGGACGAGGCCAACAGAGCCAACGCCAGCTTCTATCCCATCGAGCCGCGCGGCCTGGTCGTGTTCGATACCGATCTGGGCCCGAATCCGCCGCTGTCACCGGAGGCAGATCTGGCCTCGCTTCGCATCCGCGAGGAGGCCCTGCGCACCATTGCGGTAGCCACCGACGGCGTCGCGGTGATCAACTCGAACAACATCGACGCCGGTCTGAAACGCGTGGTCACCGACCTCAGCTCGTACTACCTGCTGGGTTACACCTCCACCAATTCAAAGCTCGACGGACGGTTCCGGTCGATCAAAGTCCGAGTGAAGCGCCCTGGAATCGAGATCAGAGCCCGACGCGGCTATCTGGCGGCGACCGAGAAAGAAATGGCGGCCCGCGCGGCTGCGGTTGCCCCGGTTGTTGACGAAGCGACCACGGCCGTGACCAGGAGCATTGCCACCCTCGAGAACTTCCGTAACGACGCCGCGCTGCGGCTGGCCGTGAGTGCGGGCTGGTGGACGCCCACCGGAGAGCCCGGCAGCGCAAAACCGACCGGGTCAGAACCCGCGCTCTGGATTCTGGGCGAGGTCGACATGCGTCCCAGGCCCGGAGGCGACGACTGGAGCCAGGGCGGCGAGGCCGATGTGGC
>CAYHRK010000433.1:0-2707 GCA_964358795.1 uncultured Vicinamibacterales bacterium | reverse complement strand
TGCCGCGGGTTGACGAAGCGGTAGACGCACGCCAACCCACTCTGGCAGGCGGGGTTGTGAAGGGCACCGAGACCATCCTCGTCGTCGAGGACGAGGAGGGGCTTCGCCACGTAGCCGAAGGCATGTTGCGGTGGGCGGGCTACACCGTGCTGACCGCCAGCAACGGCGGGGAGGCCCTGCTGTGGTTGGAGCGCCACGACGGCCCTGTGCACATGATGTTGACCGACGTGGTGATGCCCGGAATCGGCGGTCGGGAGCTGGCGGCACGAATGGCCGAGGCCCGCCCGGACATCAAGGTGCTCTATATGTCCGGCTATACCGACGACGCCATGCTGCGCCACGGCGTGGTGGACAGTACCGTCCACTTCATCGCCAAGCCTTACTCGATCCAGGAGTTGACGCGCAAAGTGCGGGAGGTGCTGAACGCGCCAGCACCGCCGGCCACGCCCGCCGTGCCTGACCCGGCTCGTTGATGGCGACGATTCTGAGGCCGTTCTTCTTGGCCGGAATCGTCCTGACCAACACCCGACCGCCAACGAACAGCACGCCAGTCTGATTCGCGACGAGCGCGTCGACCGCGTCGCCCGGTTCCTGCATCGGCCCGCCACTTGCACCGCTCGTTCAACTAAGATCCATTGATGACCACGCCGATCCCACCGACTCCCCTTCTTGGCTTCGCATCGCTGGGTTTGGCCGACGCCTTGGCCAAGGCTGTCGCCGCCCTGGGCTACGAAGAACCGACGCCCATCCAGAGGGAGGCCATTCCCGTGCTCCTCTCCGGGACCGACTTGATCGGACAGGCCGGGACCGGGACGGGGAAGACGGCCGCGTTCGCGCTACCCCTGATCCAGCGCCTGCAGAGCCACCGACCCGCCACGCGCGGCGGAGCGCGGGGGCTGATTCTTGTGCCGACCCGCGAACTGGCCATGCAGGTCGCCGAGGCGGTCCACAAGTATGCGAAGCGCACCACCCTGATCGTCGTCCCGCTCTACGGCGGTGCGCCCATGGATCAGCAGATCCGCGCCCTCAGGCGCGGCGCCGACATCATCGTAGCCACGCCCGGCCGGGCGCTCGATCATCTGCGCCGGCAGACACTGAACCTCGACACGCTCGAAGTCCTCGTCCTTGACGAAGCCGACGAGATGCTCGACATGGGTTTCGCCGACGATCTCGAGGCGATTCTCCACGCCACGCCGGAGACGCGGCAGACGGCGCTGTTTGCCGCGACGATGGCGCCGCGGATCGCGTCGATCGCGGAACGTCACCTGAAGACACCGGCGCGCATCCACATCAAGAGCGAGAGGCGGCCGGCGGGCAAACTGCCCCAGGTGCGCCAGGTGGCCTACGTGGTGTCACGCGCGCAGAAGGGCTACGCGCTTGGACGGGTGCTGGAATTCGAAGCCCCGGCGTCTGCGATCGTCTTCTGCCGCACCCGCATCGAAGTGGACGAACTCACCGACACGCTGAAATCGCACGGTTACGGCGCCCAGGCGCTGCACGGCGGCATGGAGCAGAAACAGCGTGACCGCGTGATGCATTTATTCCGTCAGGAGAAGGCCGACGTGCTGGTCGCCACAGACGTCGCGGCGCGCGGCCTCGACATCGCCCACGTGTCGCACGTGATCAACTACGACATCCCCACCTCGCCCGAGGTGTACGTGCATCGCATCGGCCGCACGGGTCGTATCGGCCGCCAGGGCGTCGCGATCACACTGGTCGACCCGCGCGAGCAACGCGCACTGCGTGCTATCGAGGCGTTGACGAAGCAGAAGATCGACATCGCCACGCTGCCGACCGTGGCCGCGCTGCGCACCAAGAGACTGGACGTCACCCGCGCGGCGTTGCAGGAACGACTCGTGGCTGGCGGCCTCGACGAGATGCGCACGCTGGTCGAATCCCTCGCCCACACGTTCGAGATGGTCGACATCGCGGCTGCTGCGGTCGCGATGATTCACCAGGAGGGAAACGCCGCGACGCAGGTTGAGCCCACGGCCGCACCGCGGGAACGGGCTCGCGATCGGGACCGAAGGCATCGTTGATCCGACTGCTCCTCCCTACTGCTTCACGGGATACGTGGCCCGGAGTTCGTCGATCGTCGTGCGCCGGATGTCGCGGAACTCCTCGACCTCGTGCACCTGCGGATTCGTTCGTGTGAGGTACCCGAGGTTCACTTCGCCACCGGTCAACAGAAAGTCGGGCAGGGCCACTCGATAGCGAGCCGCCGGATCGAGCGGCTTGCCCTGCACCACCCACGAGCCGTTGTCCCAACGGACCCCCCAGGCGTGCAGGAACCCGCCCAGCCCCTGGTTGTTCACCCCGGTCACAAGCACGCGCGCCAGTAGCGCGCCGTCGAAAGTCGCCTTCAGCACACGTCCGCCGAAGGGCAGGATCCGGATGATGTCGTACTCGGTGATCGGTCCGGCCGGCACCACGTCGTCGATACGGATGGAGCCGCCGTTGAGCAGCGCCACGTCGACGCTTTTGACCTCGTGTGCGAGGCTTGCGGCCACCAGGTCCGTAAGTCGCCCAGGCCGGTTGCGGACGGTCGATTCGCGGCCGTCGAGTGGCTCGGTGGTCGTGGCCACCGCGGATTCCGGCGAGAAACCGTCACGGCGGAACGCATCGAACGCGATGGTGGTCCACCGGTGCGCCGCCTCGTCGACGGCCGGATCAGCCGCAATCGAGTCGTCGATGACCTGCAGACGCG
>CAYHRK010000432.1:0-2720 GCA_964358795.1 uncultured Vicinamibacterales bacterium | reverse complement strand
GTGCCGCTCGTTGCCGATCCGAGGCCTCGGCGCAGAGGGAGGGTCACCGATATCTGGCCTTCAAGGCCCCCCATCCAGAGCGACTGGTCGGTGTCGCGTCTCCTGACCAATAGCGCACGTAGTCCCACTGTGAGATGCCCGCTCCCACATAGTAGCCGTGGCCGAAAGCGATTCGGCTGAGGGGCCACTTTGTCGGCTCGCCAGCCACAGTCGCGACCAGTGCGCCGTCGAGGCATAGCTCGAATCGACGAGTGCTGGCCTCCGTGCGCACAAGCCGCACCACGTGGAACTCGCTGACGAGGTCGGGAACGCTGATCGTAGCGAGAATCGTTTCGGTCCCAACGTCGAGATTCCGCCGCATCAGCTCGATATGATCTGGGAAGAGATGCACCGCGTATACCAGGTAGGTGGCGCCGTTGGAGTCATGGTGCGAGATCAGGAGGGTAGGCTCCGATCCCCAGTTGTTGTTTCCGAGGGCACGAACGCGAGCCTCGATGTTCAATACGGGAATCGCCGCCAAATCAGACTCGTCGCGCGCAAAGCTGGCAGTCCCCGTCTGGTCGCTGGCATCGGCCAGAGCGAGGTATCCCCCCGCCGCGACTTGGTAGCCGCATGTGGACACTGCGGCAAGCCAGGGAGCGGCTAGGTCGTCTGCCGGTAGCGTATTGCACTCATAGGAGACGCTGAGTGCCCGGGCGGGCGTGGCGAAGGCAAGAAGGACGATGGCGATGGCTACGATCGGCGGGGCCTGACGCAGGTTCCCTGAACTCATGGTGGCCTCGGCGCTAGGGACGGATGCACTCCTGAGGGACTCTATGAGCATACGTCGTGATCTTAGTGCTTGCACGCCCTGATGTTCGACTGGACTAGGCCCTGAACAAGCGCGATTTCATCTTTGAGGACGAAGAAAAAGCTCGAAATGCCCGCCCACAGCGGTTAAGAAGGAGGTGCAAACCAAACCTTCATAACGCCAGGGAGGGCATTTCGAATGAACTCAGCAATACAGAAACGCGAGGGCCGTTGCAAGCAGCGAATCCGGCGGCGGCTGCGGAGACGCAATTGGCGGGCGCAAGCGCAGCCGATGTTCCGGGGTCGCAATCTGCACTACGAGGGAAGCGATCGAGTTCGTGGTCTCGGCGCCGGCGGGATCGGTGCGATGCACCTGCTGGCCCAGCGCACCGGGCTGACGGCGGCGATCGACGAGAGCCTATGGCTGTTGCAGGTGCATCAGCCCTACCACGAGTCGGATCATGTGTTGAACCTCGCCTACAACATCCTGTGCGGGGGCAGGACGCTGGAGGATCTCGAGCAGCGCCGGCAGGACGAGGTGTACCTGGATGCGCTGGGGACGCGGGTGATCCCCGATCCGACGACGGCCGGGGACTTCTGCCGGCGGTTCGCGGTCGCGGATGTCGAGGCGCTGATGGCGGCGATCGATCGAGTGCGGGTGAAGGTGTGGCGGCAGCAGCCGGCGGACTTCTTCGAAGAAGCGATCGTCGAGGCGGACGGGACGCTGGCCGAGACGAGCGGGGAGTGCAAGGAAGGGATGGAGATCTCGTACCACGGGGTGTGGGGCTACCATCCGTTGGTGGTGACGCTGGCGAACACGGGCGAGCCGCTGTACCTGGTGAATCGGAGCGGTAACCGGCCGTCGCACGAGGGGGCGGCGGAGCGGTTCGATCAGGCGATCACGTTGTGCCGCGAGGCGGGGTTCGAGCGGGTCCTGCTGCGCGGGGACACGGACTTCAGCTCGACGCGACACCTGGACCGGTGGGATGAGGCGGGAGTGCGGTTCCTGTTCGGGATTGACGCGATGCCGAAGCTGGTGGAGATCGCGGCGGGCCTGTCGGGGCGCGCCTGGAAGCGGCTCAGGCGGCCGGCGAAGTACGCGGTCAAGACCGAGACGCGGAGCCGCCCGGAGAACATCAAGGAACGGGTGGTGGTCGAGCGCGGGTTTCGGAACCTACGGCTGGACTCGGAAGACGTCGCGGAGTTCGACTACCGGCCGGGTGCGTGTCGGCAGCCGTACCGAGTGATCGTGGTGCGCAAGAACCTGTCGGTGGAACGCGGCGAGCGGGTGCTGTTCGACGATGTCCGCTACTTCTTCTACCTCACCAACGACACGGACACCGCGGCCGACGAGCTGGTGTTCCTGGCCAACCAGCGCTGCAACCAGGAGAACTTGATCGAGCAGCTCAAGAATGGGGTACACGCGCTGCGGATGCCGGTGGGCACGCTGGTGAGCAACTGGGCGTACATGGTGATGGCATCGCTGGCGTGGACGCTGAAGGCGTGGTTCGCGTTGCTGCTACCCGAAGAAGGGCGCTGGGCAGAGGAGTACGCGGCGGAGAAGCGCACCGTGCTCACGATGGAGTTCCGCACGTTCCAGCAGGCGTTCATTGCGATGCCGTGTCAGATCCTCCGCGCGGGACGCAAGATCGTGTATCGGCTGCTGGCGTGGAACCCGTGGCAGCGAGTGTTCCTCCGGGGTGTCGAGGCGCTGCGGCTGCCACTGCGCTGTTAGCCTGCACGGATCGGGGAGGTGTGGGGCGGAAACCGCCGGCGACCACCTGGCATACGGCGAAAGGAACTGAAAGCAGAGGCAGGTCCCACAACCCGAGACCCGACGAACGACCGAGCGCGGTCGAAGCGGGGATCCCTGTCTCTGCGAATCAGGTTGATGATGCCGAGTGACTGTGTGAAACCACGCTTGTTTTGGG
>CAYHRK010000431.1:0-2742 GCA_964358795.1 uncultured Vicinamibacterales bacterium | reverse complement strand
GCCCCATTATCTCACTCTGGGGCACCCTCGTCAAGTCTTCTATGACACAGTAGTACTAGGCGCGACGATATATATGGAAAGAGCAACTCGCCAGGCGCTCAACCGAACCGCTTCCTTGAGGAAGTCGCGCCGTCAGCTACAACTCCTCGTTAGACGGCGGCGAGTACGACCCTGCTAATGCGTGAGCTGATGCTCCCGAAAGAACGCCCACATCTGGCTCGACGCGTCAACGCTGTTGCTGGTGAGCCCGACGAACCACTCCGGCAGTGGCTTGCCACCGGGCCAGGTATGGCCTCCTCCCCGGACGGTGTAGAGCACCACCGCGGCGTCGTCAGCACAGTGCGTGTATTCGCGACGGGTGACATCCGCAGCCACCGCTGAATCGATTGGAGTCGCTTCGCACCGGTTCTTTCGAGCCCAGTTCGCCGTCCAGATCGGGATGCTAGGAAATGTCTCGAATGTCTCGGGGGCGACCCACCTCCGACCGCCGTTGTACGGCGTAAATCGATCCGCGGTCCCATGAAACGCGATCATCGGTACCGGCCGTCGGTCCGTGCACGCACTCCATGGCAGAAATACCGCGGGCGCCACCACCCCGACCGCCGCGATGCGATTGGACAGGGTGCACGAGAGCACGAACGCCATGCCTCCGCCGTTGGACAGCCCGTTCGCATAGATCCTCGTCGGGTCGATGTTGTAGCGCGCCACCAGTGTGTCAATCAACTCCGAAATGAACCGGACATCCCGAGTCTGACCGGGCCTGCCGCCCGCGCGCCAGCTCCTGGGCCCCCGGCCGCTGATACCAGACGGATACACGGCAATGAACCCGTGCTCGTCGGCCACGCGATTCCATTGACTCGTTTCCATTTGAATGGCCGGCCACATCGCCCCGCCGTGCATGGTGATGACGAGCGGCGTCGGCCTGGTGCGGTCGTAGCCCCTGGGCACATACAGCAGGTACTCCCGCTCCACGCCCGAGGAGACGATCGTGCCGTTGCTCCGATTCAGGACGTAGAAGGACACTGCCTCTGCCAGGGCCAACACGACAGGCAGGCCGATGAGAACCAGCACAGCGCCGATGGCCACCTTCCTGCCTTTTGTGGTCGTAGTCGCGGTCACCGGTGCCGATTCCACGCGAGCGCCAGCGGTGCGGCGGAAAGTCGCGCCAGCGGGATCGCCAGGATCGCGACGAGCACGAGAAAGTACCGCGGGATGAGCGGCCCGGAGACAAGCCACCCGAGCAGAGCGTAAAGACCGAGCACGCCTACAACCCAACAAGCCGCGCCAGTAACAAGCGTGCGGTCGCTGAGCAGCCCGCTCGACTGGAGGCGCGTGGCGATCCAGGACGCGGCCGAGATCTTGCTGCAGACGAGAGCAGCAAGGATCCATGGCATCGCGTTCCAGAGCGCGACCCGCAGGACTCGGCTATCGTGGATCAACTGGGCGACTGGCCCGACGATGGCGAGGAACACCAGGGCAAGGAACAAACTTGACCTGATGACCCATTCTCGGCCGGTCAGGCCGATGTACAGCGTCTGCACCAACTGCTTCCACGTCGAGGCGATGACTCCCGAGAATAGCAGCAGCACGAACACCACCGCCCGGGGCGTCCCTACGGCTTCGGTCAACCGACGTGCTCGTTCGATCACGACCGGCCCGGTGTCCGACAAGACGAGCGCAAGCGGGATGGCGACGAGGACCAGCAGCCACGCGGCCAGCGTGCTCCAGATCGTCATTTTCAGCGTGGCGGCGATGAGGGCAGCGCTGGTCATCGGCCGCGTCGCGATGAACGGCGTCACGCCGTAGGAATCGCTCACCGAGGGACTTGTCTTGCGCACCGTCGCGGCGGCGAAGGCGGCCATTAAGGGCGGAGTGAGCAACACGCCGAGCAGAATGAGGAAGACGAGTACCGGCGTGTTATTGTCGGTGGCGAACAGCAGGGCCAGCTCGAACGGCAGCAGGATTCCCACCCACGCTGGAAGCGTCCAGCCATGCCGCCGCCACTCGAACCACATCTGCGCGTGGGCGGGCGAAGCAAAATGCTCTTGCCGGTTCGGAGGGACCTGAGCGATCTGTCGCCGAACGAACATGGGTCGCCAATCGGGCACGTCGCCTCGGCGGGCGCGTGCCACGGCGAAGCGGGCGACGAGATACGCGATGGGAGTCAGCGGCGCCAGGATGGCGACCATCACGGGTTCGGGGGCCTTGAACTGGATCGCCAGGAGAACGACAGTGTCCATCACCGCAAGACACAGCACGGAGACGACCACACGCAGTCCCGGCAAGCCGTATGGCATCCACGTCAGCGCCTGCGTCCAGGCGAGCAGCGCCGCGGCCAGCAGCGCCGGCCAGATCACTGGTACGTCGAATCCCGACGGCCACAACGCGAACAGCCTCGTGGCCATCCACAGGATCGCCATGACCGCCGAACCATATAGCATCGGCCAGCCCGCCAAGGCGGCGGTCGTCACCGGCAGCGCGAACATGCGGGCCGGATACATCGATTGCCGCGCGGCCAGGTCACCGGACAAGCCGAACGTGAACACCGCCAGGAAATACACGAACGTCGCCGTCAGGGGCACCACGACCACGATCGCAAAACCCCGGGCGTCATCCAGGTTGACGCGCTGTCCCGGCTCGAGGATCAGGAGCTTGATCGTCGCGACAACGAACAGGTAGCCGGCCACGGCGATCAGTCCCCAGCGATGCCGTTGGCGAAATTCCCAGGCGATTGCGAGAGCG
>CAYHRK010000430.1:0-2745 GCA_964358795.1 uncultured Vicinamibacterales bacterium | reverse complement strand
GACGCCCGAACGCGCTTCCCCGCACCAAGCGGAACCGTCCGGCGGAGGCGTTGGGTCGGCGCTCGCCTCGCTCACCGTCGAGGAATCCTCTGACGGGGTCACGGTCGTCGCCACCGCCGCCGACGGACGGCGTTTCAGCCAGCGCACCTCGGCCACTGAGGATGCGGTGGCTGCTGCGGTCGTAGCCGTCGTCGGGGCGCTCGCCGAAGGCAAGCCGCCCCGGCTGCTGTCGGCGTCGTTGGGGTCGACCGAGGGAACCGACGTGGTCACCGTCGTGCTCGAGCGCGTCGATGGGTCCCGGACCGCTGGGGCGGCGGTGGTGAAGGCCGGCCGGGCCTACGCCGTTGCCCGCGCCACCTGGTCCGCATTGCGCGCCTAGGAGACTGTTGAACAATCCGGCTTCGGCTGGTTGGTTCGGTGGAGTAGGTTTGTGAGGCGGGCCCGGGTTCATGACCGACCGAAGAGCCGGTGTTTGAGGGCGAGAAGCCGGCCACCCAGGTGGCTGCAAGCCGTAGAGAGGTCCCTCCTTGTCAGCTCCCGGGTCCGCACCTTATGTGAGGATCCAAGTCGGCCCGTCTCGGGAGAGCCCCAGGTTGATGAGCCGTCGGAGGTTGAGGGCGGCGACGCGGAGTCCTAGCCAGGCGTTGTTGGCTTCGACGCCGCGGTAGCGGACCCGCCGGTTGGGTCCTGTCACCAGCCAGGCGATGGAGCGTTCGACCATGGGTCGCCACCGGCGGTAGTCCTCGGCGAAGTCGCCGTCGCGCCAGGCTCGGCGCCCTTCGACCAGGTCTGGGTCATGGGGCCCGATCTTGATCGTCCTGCCGTCTTTGGCGGTGGTGCAGCGTCCTCGCAGGGGACACGGCCCGCATCGGGCGCCGAATACCGCGTTGCCCTTTAGGGTGACGGCGACGATGTGGCCGGCGGGACAGGTGGCGGTGCGGGCATCGTGGTCGATGATGAAGTCGTCGCGGTCGAATCCGCCCGGGACTGCCGGTCGGAGGGGGATGGCCTTGATCGCCGGTCGGTGTTTGGCTTGGCGGATGGCGAAGCGTGTCTCGCCGCTGCCGTAGGCGGAATCGGCGAGCACTTGCAGGCCGGGTTCCTCGCCTGCGAGCAGTTCGACACCGGTGGGGCCGTCGGCGGCGTTGGCCGGGGTCAACGCGCAGCGGGTGATGATCCCGGTTTCGGGTTCGACCGCGAGGTGAGCCTTGTAGCCGTCGCGGTATTCGCTGCGGCTCTTGTGCATGTGGCGGGCCTCCGCATCGACCGTCGAGATCACCCGATCGGCGGCGACGCCCTGGACGATCCGCCAGGTGCCTTCCTCGTCGCCGGGCTCGACGTCTTGACCGGCAACCAAGGCCAACAACCCGGCGGCGTCGGCTTGTTCGGTGTCGAGGCGAACACCTCCGAGCCCCTCGATGACCGCCCGGGCGTCGTTGACCAGCCCGCTGATCAACGCCGTCTTGGCATCGGGATCGTCCCAGGCGCACACCGGCTTGCCCGACGCGTCATAGTCGTGGGCTGCCACCTCGACCTTGGCTGCTTGAGGAACCAAACGCCGCACCCGCCGGATCGCCGAGACCAACTGGGTGACGGTGTCCTGGGTGGCGACCGCGTCGTCCAACAGCGTCGAGTCCAGCGCCCGGCGGCGCCTGCCCTTAAGCACCCCGGTGGCGGCGACAACTTGGCGCACCGCGTCGAAGATCCGCTCCGGACGCTCCGAGCGGCGCAGCCGGCTACGCCAATACGTCAGCACCGAGTAATGGATGCCCCCATCATCGAGGGCCAGACCAGCGGCGACCTTCCACGCGATGTTCACCCGCAACGCCGACGCCGCCTCACGATCCGACAAGCCCTCCAGCGCCTGCAGGACCATCGTCGTCGCGATCACATCAGCGGGCACCGACGGCCGACCCAAGCCCGACGCGAAAAGATCCTCGAACAACTCATCAGGAAACAGCTCGCGGCGATGGTCCGCCAAGAACCCGTGCACCGAGCCCTCCGCCACCAGATGCCGACACAACGCCATCGCATCCAACAACTCACACCCAGAATCGCTCTTGCCTTGCATCCCGCCATTCTCTCCGACCCCAACCAAAATCGCGAGCACCAACCGCGGAATAAATCAACAGTCTCCTAGGCGACCGGCCGGAATCCTCTATTGCGGGCCTCGGCAAGGGTGTCGGGCCCGAATGTGCTCACGGCAAGCCGTTGCGCCGGGTCGCGCTCGGCGAACAGGGCGGACAGCACTGCAGCCTGAGCGACATCGTCGGTGTCGAACACCGTCATCGAGTCGCGCAATCCGACGAACCGATGGTGCTCGAACCGCCGCAGCCGGGACATCAGGTCGCGTTGACGCTGGCGACGGCCTGGGAGACGTCGCCCTGGGTCTGGAAGACGACCCTCCCGGTCAGCTCGCCACGGCTGAAGGTGATCGTCCACGTGACCGCCGACCCCTCCGAGCTCTCGACCACGAATCCCTGGTTGACGAGACCGACGTTGAAGAACTGCACCGCCGCCACGATCTCGGCGTCGATCTGCAGCGACATCTCGCTGCGGTGGTTGACCCGGTCGATCAGCGTCGTGCCAATCACGGCGTTCGGCGGGATCGGGAAGTCGTCGGGAAACGCCGGCGGGACCTCCCCCTCTCCGAAGACCACCGGCTCGTCGGAGGTGGTGCCGCTCCCACCGTCGTCGCCGCACGCCGCGACCAGCCCGAGCAGGGCGATCAACACAACGACGCGG
>CAYHRK010000429.1:0-2748 GCA_964358795.1 uncultured Vicinamibacterales bacterium | reverse complement strand
GGCGGCCACCGCCAGCTCACCGACATCTACTTGCTCGGGTTGGCCAGGAAGATGAGCGGTCGACTCGCCACGCTTGACCGGACGATCCCCCTGAAGGCCGTGGTCGGAGTCCGGGCCGATCATCTGCAGGTGCTGTCCGCCATGTAGCAGCCCGTCGAGCACGTGCGTCGCGCCACAAAGAGGGGTGATGCGCCCGACTGGCGCTTCTGTGGTTCAATATCCCTGCCAGGCGCTTCACGGCGACTGAACGGCACGCGGAGGACATCGATGGACGTGGCGTTCCTCTCTCGGCTGCAATTTGCCCTGACCATCGGCTTTCATTACATCTATCCCCCGCTCTCCATTGGGCTGGGCGTGATGCTGGTGGCGATGGAGGGCATGTACCTCGGCACGCAGAACCCGATCTACCAGCAGATGACGAAGTTCTTCGTCCGAATCTTCGGCCTCACGTTTGCCCTCGGCGTGGCCACCGGCATCGTCATGGAATTCGAGTTCGGCACGAACTGGGCGGCCTACTCCCGCTTCGTCGGCGACGTGTTCGGCAGCGCGCTGGCGGCCGAGGGCATCTTCGCGTTCTTCCTGGAGTCCGGGTTCCTGGCGCTACTCCTCTTCGGCTGGAACAAGGTCGGCCCGCGCGTGCACTTCCTGGCGACGTGCCTCGTGTGCGTCGGCGCCCACTTTAGCGCCATCTGGATCGTCGTCGCCAATTCGTGGATGCAAACCCCGGCCGGCTATCACGTCGTGGTGGACGCCGCCGGCCGGCCTCGCGCTGAGATCACCGATTTCTGGGCGATGATCTTCAATCCCTCGAGTGTCGAGCGCCTGGTGCACACCATCGTGGCCGCCTGGTCGACTGGCGCGTTCTTCGTGCTGTCGGTCGGGGCCTACTACCTGATCAAGCGCAGGCACGTCGAGTTCGCCAGGGCCACGATGCGTCTGGGCCTCGCGCTGGCGGTGGTCGCGTCGCTCGGATCGCTTGTGACCGGAGACGTGTCCGCCAAGGGGGTCGCGAGAAACCAGCCGGAGAAGTTCGCGGCGATGGAAGGGGTGATCGAGGAGGCGGCGCCGGCGGCCCTGCACGTGATGGGCTGGATCGACGAAAGGAATCTCCGCGTCGTGGGCATCGAGATTCCGGGCTTGTTGAGCTGGCTGATTGCCGGCGACGCGCTCGCCCCAATTCCGGGTGTGAAGTCGTTTCCACCCGACCGGCTCCCTCCGCTCAATCTGACGTTTCAATCGTTCCACTTGATGGTGGCGATTGGCACGAGCCTGATCGCGCTCGCGCTGGCCGGTGTGGCCTTGCTGCCGCGGGGGCGCCTGTTCAACACGCGCTGGCTGCTGGGGGTGTACGTGGCCGCCGTGCTGGGCCCACAAGTCGCGAACCAGCTTGGCTGGATGACCGCTGAGATCGGACGCCAACCCTGGATCGTCTACGGCCTGATGCGCACGGTTGAGGGCCTGTCGCCGGCGGTGACAGGACCGGAGGTGCTCTTCTCGCTGGTGCTCTTCTCGCTGGTGTACGCGCTCCTCTTCGTCCTGTTCATCTACCTCCTCGACCAAAAGATCACCCACGGTCCGCTAGACGAGGACCTGCCAGCCGACGCGCGGCATCGAGCCTGAGGAGCATGCGATGACCTTCGATCTCAATACCGTCTGGTTCCTCCTGGTCGGCGCATTGTTGTCGGGCTACGCCGTGCTCGACGGGTTCGATCTTGGTGTCGGCACGCTGCACCTGTTCGCCCGGACCGACGAGCAACGGCGGATCTTCCTCAACTCGATTGGCCCGGTGTGGGATGGCAACGAGGTCTGGCTGGTGACCGGCGGCGGCGCGCTCTTCGCGGCGTTTCCCATCGTCTACGCCACCGTGTTCTCCGGTTTCTATCTGGCCATGGTCCTGTTGCTGGTCGCCCTGATCTTCCGGGCGGTCGCGATCGAGTTTCGCAGTAAGCAACGCGGTGAGTGGTGGCGACGGGGATGGGATCGCAGTTTCTCGATCGCATCGACGGTGTCGAGCCTGCTGATGGGGATCGCCTTTGCCAATGTGATCTGGGGCATTCCGATCGACGCCTCGGGAGAGTTCGCCGGGTCGTTGCTGACGCTGCTCAACCCGTACGCGCTGCTCACTGGCCTGACGACCGTGGCGCTCTTTGCGATGCACGGGTCGATCTACCTCGTGCTGAAGACAGACGGCGACGTGCAGCAGATGGTCATCACGTGGGTCAACCGAACCATCATCTTCTTTGTCGTCTGCTACGCCACGACGACGATGGCCACACTCATCTATCGCCCGGAGATGACGATGGTCATCAAGGCACACCCGATCCTCTTTGCGCTGCCGGTCCTGACGATGCTGGCCATTGCGAATGTCCCGAGGTCGATTCACCACGCGCGCTTTGGTTGGGCGTTTCTTTCCTCTTCGGCCGCGGTATTCGGCTTGTTCGGACTGGTCGGGCTGGGCATGTTTCCGACACTGGTGCGCGCGACCAATTCCGCCCGGTCCCTGACGATCTACAACGCAGCTTCCTCGGCCCAGACGTTGACGATCATGCTGATCATCGCGCTTGTCGGCATCCCGCTCGTTCTGGCCTACACCATCAGCATCTACTGGATCTTCCGGGGTAAGGTGCGGCTGGATTCGATGTCGTACTGAGGAATAAGGACGCCGGCGGGTAACTGTTTACCGGGTCGCTCGGAAGAAACCCGGCAAACAGTTACTAGCAAAGGAGTTGCAGAGTGCGCGGGACGACC
>CAYHRK010000428.1:0-2760 GCA_964358795.1 uncultured Vicinamibacterales bacterium | reverse complement strand
TAGTTGAACGAAACCGCTGCGCGGTAGGCCTCTTGCCTGAGACGCGACGCCGTCCTGGGTTCTCCGACACACACTCCTCTTCTTGACACGGTTGAGCACGAGGGCTCGCCGGATGTCGGAGGAGGTGTGTCATGACGGAGTTACGCCGACGGATGGACGACGACATGCAGGTGCGCGGGATGGCCGATCGGACGCGCGAGACGTATCTGTGGGCCGTAAGCGGGCTGGCGACGTTTTATCGACGATCACCGGATCAGATCTCGGATCAAGAGATTCAGGCGTACCTGCTGCACCTGATTCGCGAGCGCCAACGATCGTGGAGCACATGCAACATTGTGGTGCAGGCGTTGCGCTTCTTGTATTACACGACCCTGAAGCGGGACCGGATGACGTTCAGCGTGCCGTCGCCGCGCCGGCCCGGCACGTTGCCCGCGATCCTGAGCCGGGCCGAGGTGGAGCGGCTGATCGCGCACGTGCGGAACGGGAAACATCGCACAATGATCCTCACGGCCTACGCGGCCGGCCTGCGGCTCTCCGAACTCCTGCACCTGCGGGTGACCGACATCGACGCGACGCGCATGACGATTCGCGTCCAGCAAGGAAAGGGCGGCCAGGATCGGTACACCGTGCTCTCGGCGCACTTACTGGAGGCTTTGCGTGGCTACTGGAAAGCGACGCGCCCCGCGCCGCCGTGGCTGTTTCCCTCAGCGCGGGGGCCGCACCCGATGGATCCGACCGCGCTCCAACGCGCGTATCAGACAGCGAAGCTGCGGGCGGGCCTCACCAAGCCCGGCGGCATTCACGCGCTGCGGCACGCCTTCGCGACCCATCTGCTCGAAGCAGGCGTCGACCTGCACACGATACAACGGTTGCTCGGGCACGGGCACCTCAGTACGACCACGCGCTACTTTCAATTGACGCAACACACGACGATCGCGCCCGGCTCCCCGCTCGACCTGCTCGCGGAGTTTGCGACCCCGCCCGCGCCTCCGAGGTGAGCCGTGTGCGCCGTGCCCCCTGGCACGGCGGTCGCCCGCAGCCTGCGTCTTGAACTCGCGGATATTGTACGGACCCACGGTGATGCGTATCGGCGTACGCATCGACTGGCCCCCGTGCAGCACCGGGCGCTGCGGGCGATCGCGACCTGTCGGACCGCCGCGCTCGGCGGGCATCAGGAGACGTGTGATCACTGCGGCGCGGTGCGCGTGTCGTACAACTCCTGTCGGAATCGGCACTGCCCGAAGTGTCAAACGCTGACGAAAGAACGGTGGCTGACCGCGCGGAAAGCCGACCTGCTGCCGATCCCGTATTTCCACGTCGTCTTCACGCTGCCGCACGACCTCAACGCGCTCGCGCAGGGCAACCCGCGGGTGCTCTATGCGCTTCTCTTCCGAGCGGCGGCCGACACGCTGCTCACTTTCGGCCGCGATCCGCGACATCTCGGCGGCACGATTGGGATCACCGCGATTCTCCACACGTGGGGGCAAGCCCTGACCCAACATCTCCATCTCCATTGCCTGGTCACCGGTGGCGCGTTGGCCGCGGATGGCGCGCAGTGGATCAGCGGGCGATCGTCCTTTCTGTTTCCGGTGCGTGCGCTGGCGACCGTCTTTCGTGCCAAGTATCTCGCCGGCCTGCAGCGGGCGTACGATGACGGCCAGCTCGCCTTCGCGGGGGGCACGACCCCGCTGGCTGATCGGCGCACCTTCGCCGGCGTCCTCGGGCAGCTGCGCGCGGTCGACTGGGTCGTGTATACGAAACGTCCCTTCGCCGGGCCCGAGCAGGTGCTCGAATACCTCGGACGGTATACCCACCGCGTCGCGCTCTCAAACAATCGGCTGGTCGATCACGGCGAGGGCCGCGTCCGATTCCGATGGAAAGACTACGCTGACCACGACCGCCTGAAGGTCATGACCCTCGAGGTCGACGAATTCCTTCGACGCTTTCTGCTGCATGTCGTGCCGCGCGGCTTCATGCGCATCCGGCACTTCGGCCTCCTGGCCAATCGCACGCGTCGTACGCTGGTGGGTCGATGCCGTGACCTTCTGGGCCAACCACGGCCGACGGCCGCCCCGCCCGCGTCGGTCACCCAATTGCGGCAACGGCTGGTCGGCGTCGACCTCACCCGCTGCCCGGTCTGTCGCGAGGGCCACATGCAGATCACGGTGATCGTGGGACCCGGATCGCCACTGCTGGATACCTCATGATGGCCGGCTTGAGCTTTCGAATCGCCGATCACGACGGACACCGGTCGTCCGGTCAGGAGCGGTCTGCACGCGGCCTGTGGATCGCGGTCCAGTCCACGACCGATCCCCGCACTACACGCCGACCCCGCGCCCACTGGGTGGCGTCCCTCGGCCTTCACGCCCGTGCACCCCGAACAAAAGCCGCACCGCGTCACGCCCGACCCGCCTTACAATCCCCATAAGGTTTGCGACGCAGAGCCACGCGGCTTCGTCCAACAGGGTTTATCCGCACGGCACGCACGCGGATGCTCGCCTGACCATCGTGGCCGTGCGGATCAAACCCTATTCGTTGGGCCGACGAACCATCACCCGTGCCAAGCCTAAATAGACCATGCCGAAAGAATTCGTAAACCCGCCATCTCTCTTCGCTAGTACCGAACACGGTTTTTCTCAAGTGGTCGTTGCCACCGGCGCAAAGACTGTCTTCATCTCGGGTCAAACCGCCTGGGACGCCAACAAGAGAATCGTTGGCGCGGACTTCGCGGGGCAGGCGCGCCAAGCCTTCCTGAACTTG
>CAYHRK010000427.1:0-2762 GCA_964358795.1 uncultured Vicinamibacterales bacterium | reverse complement strand
CGCGTTGTCGAGCCGGGCCGAAACGGTAGATGAGAAAATGGGAGTCGAAGGCAAAAGCCTCTTCGATCCCGACGCGCTCCATCACGGCAAACGATGTGCAGTCCACGAAGCTGAAGCTCTGATCCTGGAAGGCTTGGTAACTACTCAGGTAGCCTCCCCAAGGCGGGAGGCTACCTGGGATTATCGGGTGAGATGTTCGACGTTACCCGGAGCGTGCGGGTTCGGCCGTCGGCGGCGTCGGGATGAAGGGGTCGCCCGCGAAGGCGCGGCGGAGGGCGGCGATCGCGGTGAGGCCGTTCTTGCGAGCCGTGGAGACATACCCGCGGATACGACAGAAGTTGACGAGGGCCTCGAAGCTGCGGAAGGTGCCGGAGATCTTCTGCCGCAGCTTCATCATCCGCAGGTCTCGTTCTGACAGATTGTTGGTAAACGGGACCGAAAAGTCGCGCATGAAGGCGAGGATGCCGTCGGGGTGGTCTCGGAAGCGGTCGAGCAGGTTGCGGGCTTTGCTCTGCGCGCGTCGGCCCCGGCGCGTGGGGCCCGTCGCCGGCTCCATGACCGGGTTCTGCGCGTAGCCCGCGTCCACGATCCGCAGATAGCGCGTGTGGAAGCGCTCGAGGGCCTCGGCCGGCAGGGTGGCGAGGCCCGCCTCGCGGGCCGTCTCGACCGCGGCGTGGATCGCCAACAGATGGTCGATCATGGTCTGGGCCCACGTCTGGTGCTGTTCCTCCCACAAAAAGACCAATTCGCGGAGCAAGTGGGCGTTGCAGAAGGCGTGGTCGCAGTCATACTTCAGATACGGGTTCCAGAAGTCATGAACGGCGCGGCCTTGGAAACCCGGCAAGAGGTCGGCGGCGTCCAGGGCCTCGCGCCCGCGCCGTTTGTGCGCGAAGTACCACGTGAGGACCTGGGTCGAGGCGGTGTGCAGCCAGTGCAGCGACCCGGTCGCGCGCACGCCGGTTTCGTCGAAGCCGACCACGTCGGCGGTGGCCACCTGCGCGCGGATGATCGCCTCGACCGGTTCCAGCCGGTCGGCGCATGCCGTGGTGAGGTTGGCCAGCGTGCCTTCGCTGAACGTGTCGCAGGCGAAGAGGTCGCGCAGGATCTCGGTCAACCGATCGAAGGGCAGGAGCTGGTACTCCTTGAGATAGACCGCCACGCTCTTGACGCGGAGGCCGTACTGCACAGGGGCCGTGACCTCGGGCGGAAACGCCGCGCGGGTGACGCAGCCGCACGGACAGGTCTTGACGTCGGCCTGATGCTCGGTGACCTCCAGTGTCGGCTCGGGGAGATCGAAGACCTGCCGGCGTTCGACCCGATCCGGGGCCTGGTCTGCCAGGGAGCGTCCGCAGCCCGTGCAGCGCTCAACCGGATGCCGCACCGTGCGATCGGGCGTCGTGACCATTCGCAAGGTCTGGCCCGGATGTCCGGGCTGGCCGCCGGTGGGACGGGTGCTGGGCTTCCGCAGGCTCTTGGGCTTGGCGAGGCCATCGGAGGACGGCGGCTTGCTGCTGTTGTGGGAGTCCTTCGCGACCTGCTCTTCCAGCGTGCGGACGCGGTGTTCGCTGGCATCGAGGCGCTCGGTCAGATCCTGCACCTGGCGCTCGAGGACCTGGATGCGTGCGTCCATCGCCAACAGCACGCGCACGACGGTCTCCTCGCCGGCGCGATAGAGGGCCAGCGCGTCGTCGCGCGTCATGGGGCGTCCCACGCCCGCCGGACATCATCGACGAGCGGATAGAGATAGATGTCCTTGACCGCTGTGCGGATGCCGTGCATGCGGTCATTGCGGGTGCGCCCTTGGGTGGCGCCCAGCCGCCGCCAGTTGGCCGCGCGATAACAGGTGCCCTGGAATCGGTCGCGGTCCACGAAGGTCTCCAGCGCATCCACGGGATGCCCGTACTTGACCTGCCAGTCCGCCCGAATCCGGCGCGCGATCAGGCCCAGCACATGGCTGGCCAAATGCGGGACCTGGACCCACGCGGGGATGAGAAACCGCGTGTTGTTGGTCAGGCGGTGCAGGTGGCGCGCCCGCGTGGCCCGATCCCAGCCGAGAAAGGCGTCGCGGGCCGCGCAGTGCCACGCCGCGGAGCCGAACAGCGCGCACGCGACCGGCCGGCCCAGGCGGTCGCGGATCAGATACCGGAGATTCTCGCCGACCGTGTTGCGGTGGCCCAGGTAGTGATAGTGGGCCAGCAGGCCGTTGAACAGCCCCAGGTCCGCCGAGCCCGCGCCGACGATCGTGACGGCCACGGGCTGCAGGTCGCGCAACGCCCCGCCGATCGGCTCGGGCGCCGGCGCGACCAAGGGCACGCGAGGATTGCGGCAACCGTTGGAGGACGGCCGTTGGCGCGGAGGCAGACAGAGGTGGCCGGATCGTTCCAGTTTCAGCAGCAGCGTGCGCGCCGCCATCTCCTTGGGGCGCCCCAGGGCGTTGCGCCAGTCCCACCGCCGGCACACCTCTTCGCTCAGGCGGGTCCGGCCCCACGCGGGATGCGCGGCAAGTAGACCCCGGATCATCTCGATCTCCGTGTCGCTCACTTCGCGCCCCTGCAGGACCCTGACGCTGGTCATGGACCCTACAGTACGACACACACCCGGTCCGAGTCCAGCGGAAAATCACGCGGGGCCCATTGCGCTCGACGAATTCGGAGGGTACGCTATCCCTCGGCTGGCTGGCCTCCCGCCACGCCTACCTGAGTAGTTACGTTGGCTCAAGGTATCCCATGGCGCGCCGGAGTCGATGTCGGGATTGGAGTGGA
>CAYHRK010000426.1:0-2764 GCA_964358795.1 uncultured Vicinamibacterales bacterium | reverse complement strand
GTCATGGACCGGCCCGAATCGCTTGGACGATCCGTGCGCGTGGGTTCGCTTCCAGATGATCTCGTTGAGAAAGTGCTGTGGACCAAATACCGCATCAAGAAGCAGCTTGAGGTAGTGGCTGGCGGTCGGGTCGCAGTGCAGATACAGACTGCCGGTCTGTTTCAACACTCGCCGGAGTTCGACCAAGCGCGGGGCCATCATGGCAAGGTATGCCATCATGTCGCTATCACCGAGGAGCGTCCGGAACGCCTGCATCGCCTCGGATACCTTCCCGCCCGCTTCGATAACCTCCTGACATGCCCGAGCCGCCGACTGGTCCCATCTCCAGGTATCCTCGAACGCCTTGATCTGCGACGCAGCCTGGGTGCCGTCTCGTTCGGCAAAGAGCACGTTGTAGCTGGCGTTCGAGTTGAATGGCGGGTCGAGATAGACGAGATCCACGCTCTCGTCATCGATGTGGCGGCGGAGCACGTCCAGATTGTCGCCGTAATACAACTTGTTCATTCTGGCGGGATTATACCGTCGTCTGGCAGTGGGCGCGGCGTGGGTTTGTCAAAGACATAATTACCAGAAACGGCGTCAGAACAACGACCGCGACTGGCAACCGTCGACGACGATGCTGGCGCCGCTGACCCAGCTGGCCAGGGGCGAGGCAAGAAACGCCACGACGGTGCCGACTTCCTCGGGCGTGCCGAATCGGCCAAACGGCAGCTCGCTTCGCACGAAGGCGGCGATGCCCTCCGGATCGGCCTGCTGGCGCTTCCACCACGAGCCGCCGGGAAACAGGATCGACCCCGGCGCGATGCTGTTCACCCGGATGTGATCGCGCGCCAACTGCTGCGCCATCGACTTGGCCAGGCTGATCTCGGCGGCCTTGACGGCGTTGTACGTCATGCGTCCGCCTGTTTCTCGGCCGAAAATCGACGCGATGATCAGAATGACGCCAGCGCCCCGCGTCCGCATGTGCGGCACCACCAGCCTCGATGCGCGAATGGCCGGGTACAGCGTCTGATCGAAGGCCTCCTGCCAATCCGCATCGGTGGTGCCGAGCAAATCGCCGCCCCTGGCCAGGCCCACGTTGTTCACCAGGATGTCGATGCCGCCAAAGTGGGCAACCGTCCGATCGATCACCTCGGCAATGCCGTCCGGTGTCGCCAAGTCGGCCTGCACGGTCAGCACGCGATCGGCCGCACTGCAGCGTTCGCCGATCTCTCGCGCGGCGTCAGCCAGGCGATCGGCGGTCCTCGCGCAGATGGTCACCCGGCAGCCTTCAAGCGCCAGGGCCGTGGCGCTGGCCAGACCGAGGCCTCGGCTCGATCCGGTAATGACGGCCACTTTCTGCGCCAGTTGGAGGTTCATGAGACACCGCTGCCACGGGACCAGGGACGAGACAGATCCCAGGCGTTCAATCGAACCGGATAGACCGACTCTGTCGTCACCTCCGCGGAAGTGGGGGTCCAGTCGCGCTCTGGATTCCCGCCTTCGCGGGAATGACGGAACAGCGGGGGGGATTCCGTCGACGGATGGGTGCGCCAGTTCATCGCGGCATGATACAACAGTGACCGTGCTGAGCGCGGCGACGGTGGCGCTTCTGGGCTACAGCCTCTCCATCCTGACGTGGTCCACGCTGGATCTCGCGTCGTGGTCTCAGCTCGAGGTCTGGGCCGATCTGTCAACCGGGGCGTTGGCGCTGGTGCTCGTGCCCGCCGCCGTGCTCGTGCGGGTCCGCATTCCTGGCGGTATCCCGCTGGCCTGCGCCGGGCTGGCCGGCCTGCAGGCCATCAACCTGCACAATTCGATGCACATGCACGGCGAGATTGCCTACGTGGCCGAAGGTGCGCGGGCGGTGTTCGGCGGCGTCGTGCTGTGGCTGGCGTGGGCCGGCGGCCGAGCCGAGGCGAAGCGGGAGGAGGGAGCCGCATCGTGCGGCTCCCCCACCCAGACCTAGCAGGCCGTCATTCCCGCGGGCGCCTTCGCTTTCGGCTACGGCGGCCCAAGAAGGCGGGAATCCAGGACTGGACCCCCGCCCCGCATCACGTGCGGGGCAAGCTTATTGCGGGGGTGACGACAAACGTGTTTCATCCGGTACGATGAAGCCCATAGAAGATGTCTAGGCACAACCCGACGTGCTGCCGCAGTTCAGGCATTTGTAGCAACTGCCGCTGCGCACCATGATCGATCCGCACAGGTTGCAGGGAGGCGCGTCCTCCTGGTTCTGCACGGTGGCCATTTCCGGAACGGGCGCGCCCATGACGGCCAGCTTCAGCTGCTCGCCTTCGGTGGCGACGGCGGCTGGTCCCGGTTCCGGGCCGTTCACGCCGACCCGGTACTGCGCTTCGGCCGACAGGAACTTGGTGGCCAGCCACCTGAACACGTAATCCACAATCGACTTCGCGAACCGCACCTGCGGGTTCTTCGTCATGCCGGACGGCTCGAACCGCATGTGGCTGAACTTGTCCGCCAGCACGTGCAGCGGCACGCCATACTGCAACGCATAGGAAATCGCCTGCGCAAACGCGTCCGCGAACCCCGAGATGGTCGAGCCTTCCTTGGCCATCACCAGGAACAGCTCGCCTGGCATGCCGTCTTCGTAGAGGCCCACCGTGATATACCCCTCGTGGCCGCTGATGTCGAACTTATGCGTGATGGCGCGGCGTTCCTCGGACAGCTTGTGGCGGACCGGCTGGTTCACGGTCTTCGGCACCGCCTGGGGCTCGAGTGCGCCCTTGTCTTTCGCGTCCTTCGAGGTGTTGAGCGTGATCTC
>CAYHRK010000425.1:0-2766 GCA_964358795.1 uncultured Vicinamibacterales bacterium | reverse complement strand
TTTGGAGACGGCGTCTCTTCGATATGGGACTTCAACGCGCCAAGAGAGTGAGGCGACGGTTGCGGGCTACAGATGCGACGTCGATCATGGAACGCCTCCTCGTTGAGCTGCTGGGTCGGTTGTTAGTCGCGCAGGCGAATCCCCCTCAACGGCGGCTCTAGCAGGTTGGAGGGTGGCTCTACGACGCGTGGGGGCTCGCGATGAACTTCGATTCTCGTCCAATGGTCCGGCCCGATCTTGATGGGGGCGACATCCCCTGATACCAGTACAAGGTCCTGCCGGATGTGCCCGATGCCGAGGGCCGTTACGTTGTCGTACTCGCGCAAGATCGGTCCGTTGTGAACAACGACTGTCATTGGTGACTCATACGATCCGGTACGCTCACGTCAACGTCCGCGCGCGCACAACCAACTCTACTGGGAGGTGTGTTCGGCTGTCGCGTAATTGTCCTCGCACGCTGACTATCAGTGGTCAGCGTCCTCCAGCAACAATCCGTGTTACCGCCGCAGCAGCTCACCCTGCAATTCTGCAACAAGCGTTGCAGGATTCTCCCAGTTGAAGTACTCGAAGAATTCGACCGCGATTTTCCGCGCCACCTCGTCGGGTTGAGCTAGGAGGTTCTCGCTCGCGATCTCACGTTCGACCTCGATAGCGTCAACGGCCGCTCGGCGTCCCTCCCACAGGGGTAGCCGGGTGTTCAGGTCCATATACAGCTCACGGTCCTTCGTGTTGACCAGCTTGACGCGCAGGTACATGCTCTCGTCACCTGCGTCAGTCGCGGCGAGATTCGCGCCGAAGCGGGTGAACTCCGTCAACAGTGCCACAGCTTCATAGACCCCGAGTCTCGACCCCTGCTTCCACTTGGCGTCTGGTGGCCACCATCCGGAATGGTCACGCCAGTCGTACCAGACGCCGCTGAGCATCACGAACTGCCCGCTGCGATACATCCGCCATGCTTCTAGGTGATGGTCCCAATCTGTGTAGTGGCCCGCCCATTCCTTATCGATGATCGGCTGTTCGTCCCGTGGCACGTGTGGGAAATCCCACCCACGCAATGTGATGCGAGACTTGTCGACCAGGGGTACGAGGTCGGTGCGCTTCTCGATGCGTACGTCCCTAAACGTGACCGGGCGCACTTCGAGGTCCCAATAGCCGCGCTTTCGGATGTCTACAAGGACTTCGTCTTCATGAACCCGCAGGATTATGAAGGTCCGGTTCTTGTACTTGATTTCTTCTCGATCAAAGTGGACGTACGGGTCGGCGTAGGCGTTTACGGCCGCCGATACGTCGTCATAATTCCAAGACGCTCGCGCGGCAACAGGGACGCCCTTCAGCAGCAGACCGTTAGTGCCCTCCTCGACACCGAGCACTATGCGGCCGCCGCCTCGTGCGTTCGCCATCGCGAGCACTCCCCGCACTACACGATGGAAGAGGTCGCCGTTTTCCCGCTTTGCGCCGGGCTTGAACTCAAGACTGACCGTCTCGTGTCCGACCGACAACAGGTCACCGAATTCTTCAGCCGTCATCGCGAAGTGGTTCTACTCTGTTTCGCCGTTGAACGTCTGCACCAGCTGGATGTGGGGCGCCGTAATGGGCGTTGCGGCGAGCGCGGTGCCGAGTCGCTCGTCCGCGGTGATCATCCGCGTCTCGAGCCGGATCGCCAGGGCGAGGTACAGGGCATCGTACACCGTTCGGCCAGTGGCCGTGGCCAGCGCGTGTGCGTCCACGGCCAGCATACGGCACGGGACGGTCTCGACGGCGATCCGACCGATGTCCTCGACGAGCTGTTGACCTTTTTCAGTGGTCAACTCACCCCGTCGGATCTTCTTCCAGATCGCGTTGGCAGTCTCTGCAAATAGAAGATCCGGCGCGAGGTACTGGTGCGGCAATCCCAGAAGGCGCCGCGCCGCGTCGCTGTGAATCTCCGGCACGAACCACTTGATCACAACGCTTGCGTCGACGACGAAGACGCTCACCGCGCGTCTCGGTCCTCGCGGATCAGGGCCGTACTGTCAGAGTGTGACGATGCGCGCAACCGCTTCAGCCATTGCGCGGAGAGGCGACGGGTCTCCGCGAGACTGCGGGCGCCGGCGTGACGGAGAACCTCATGGATCTCTGCCTGCAGCGACCGGCCGTGGGCCTTGGCAGCGGCCTTCAATCGTTTCAAAACATCGTCATCGAGATCTCGAACCAGGACGTTCGCCATCGAAGGAACTCCACTACATCGAATGGTATCATATTGATACCACAGATCAAGGTGTCATTCCCCGGCAAGCTCGAGGTCGCGTGTGGCGCGAGCCTCCGCGCCTTCCCGCAGACGTTTCCTTAACAACATCAAGGTGGTCGCCGAAATCGCTGAGCAAGTGAGCCGCGCCGACTTCCCACCCGCGGGGCGTCAGGCTCACGCGAAGCGCCTTTTGGCAAAGGCCCGACCCGATCCAGAGCTGAACGCGCGCTCACGCGCGCAGCTTCGGCGAGACAAACTTCGCCTGACACACGGCTCGCCTGGACGAAGCGCGCGCAGGCGTCAGGCGCGCGAAGTCTGGACGAATGCAAGGGATGTCCGCCTTCGCTGAACGCGCAAGGACGCGCGCAGCTTCGGCCGGATGGTCCGCCTTCGCGCGGCTGAGCCGCGCTTCGGCGAGACACCAGCCTTCGCGTGGCGGAGAACGCGCTGGTTTACCTAGCCGAAGCTCGCCCGTACGGCGAGCGAAGGCTGGTGGAGGCGGCGGGAGTCGAACCCGCGTCCGAAAGTACGTAGCCGCC
>CAYHRK010000424.1:0-2766 GCA_964358795.1 uncultured Vicinamibacterales bacterium | reverse complement strand
GTGCTAGCCCCCGCCTGTCAAGTGGAACGCGCAGCTGGTGCGAGCAGCCTGCGATCCGGCAGGTCATTCATGGCGCAAGGCCATCATCGGATCCAGACGCATCGCTCTCCGAGCAGGCAGGTAAGCAGCGATCAGCGCCACTGCGACCAGCAACAGAGAGACCGTAACGTACGCAAACGGGTCGGTCGGGCTCACGCCGTACAGCACGCCACCGATCAACCTCGAGAGGACTGCGGAACCACTGAGGCCGATCGCTACGCCCGCCCCTACCAAGGCAACGGCATACGAGAGAATCATGCGCCGAATATCCGCTTGCCGTGCGCCGAGCGCAAGGCGTAGGCCGATCTCGTGCGTCCGTTGCGCGACGGCATACCGGAGTACGCCTGACACTCCCACCGTCGCCAGCAGCAGCGCGATCCCTGCGAAAGCAACTATCAAAATCGTGTTGAAGCTCCTGGGCGCGACGGCCGCCGACATCTGATCATCGAGTGTTCGCACAGCCATGAGCCGCGTGCCGGGTCTGCTGTGAACGATTCTCCGGATCGGGTCTACCAACCCGAGAGGATGAGAAGCTGCCCGAACCAATAGCTCGCCTCCCGCCATTGGCCGCAGCACGTCAGGGAAGAAAACCTGCGGCAACGCGTTGGCATCGTCAGGCTGCAAAATGCCCAATCGACCTGAGCGAAAATCCGACACGACGCCAATGATCGTCATCGGCGCATCCCGGTCAGGTGAGCCGGGCGGCGCGAAGGGTCCAAACGTCGTCCTTCCCACGAGTGAGTCAGGGTTGGAGAAGTCCGTGGCGAATCTGCGCGCGAAGCGTTCACTCACGACGACCACCGGCGGCGTGGCGGTACGATCTCGATCGGCAAACCAACGTCCGGCAAGGAGCCGAACTCCCGACGCCTCGCGGTACTGGGGAGAGACATTGAACCACATCGCGATGGTCTCATCCTCAGGTTGGGGCAACCCCGCGATCCGAGCGGGATATCCGAACGTAACACTCCAGAGAGCTGCAGCGCGGACACCCGGAAGCGATTCAATCTCTGCGAGAAGTTGATCGCTCTGACGCAGCCTGTCTGGTGGCGGCGTAGCGCCTTGCATGTTGCTGGATTGAATGCGGGCCGTGAGAACCTGATGGGGTGCCAAGACAGCAACCTCCGAGCGCACCTGCCAGAGGCTTCGCAGCATGAGGCCAGCGCCCGTGAGCGGGATGAGGGCGAGCGCCAATTCGCAAACGACGAGTGCGCTGTGCCAGCGTCGCACGCGGCCGGAACTCAGTGTCGTACCAGCGCTCGCTTTCAACTCGCCTCCGAGATTCACGCTGGAGCGCAGCGCTGGGACAACGCTAAGCACAATGCCGCTCAGCGCGCACACGGCAGCGCTAAACAGCAACACCTTCCCGTTGAGCGTCGCATCCTGTAGGCGCGGGACATCGATTGCGCTGGTCCGGGTGAGTAGCCGGACAACCGCGTAACCGAGCGCTATGCCGGCAAATCCGCCAGCAAATGCCAACACCATGTTCTCAGCCAGCATCTGTCGCACTAGACGCCAACGGGCGGCGCCGAGTGCGGTCCGGATGGCGGTTTCCTGTTGGCGAGCGACCGAGCGCGCGAGCAGCAGACTGATGATGTTCACGCAGGCGACGAGCAGGACGAAGCCGGCTGAGGCCCAGAGGACGAGCAGCGCCCGCCGCGTGCCAGCCACGACATGGTCATGAAGTGAGATGACCTGCAAATTCAGGCCTGAAGATGTTTCGTCCTTCCCCCTGGTTTGGTTCGCGGCCTCACGAATGCCCTCGAGCTCCGCGGAGGCCGTTTCGATCGGAACTCCTGGCTTTAGCCGCGCCAGCACCGCTCCCGGTCCGCGAGACGTCCGACTCACTGTCGTGTTGAGCACCACATCGATGTCCGTCTGCGGGCCAACGCCGAGCTGTAGGCCCGGCGCCACGGGTAGACGAAAGCTGGGTGGCAGGACGCCGACCACTGCATAAGGAACGTTGCCAATCACGACCGACTTGCCAAGCATTCCGGGATCACCGCCCAGCCGCCGAAAGAGCCGGTCACTGAGTACGGCGATGCCCGTGTCGCTGCGATTCTCTGTGGACGCGCGCAGGCCAGGTGCCTGGGGCGCGTGCTCGAACTCCCGAGGCAAGAAGTCGCGTCCCAAGACGGGTGCCACGCCGAACAGACGGGTGAGGCCCTCGGACAGGCAGGCGACTCGCACCTGCACAGGTTCGTCACCGCTCATAGTCGCATCGCCGGTGAGCAGGACACTCAAGGCATCGAATGACTTAGCGCGGCTGCGCCACTCCTGCAAATCGCCTCCAAAGACCATCGCGAGGTTGTTGTTGGCCGTGACGTTGTTCTCCGTAATCCAAACCATGCGATCCGGATCGCGATAAGGAAGCGGCTGCAATAGCACTGACTCGATCACGCTGAACATGGCGGTGTTGGCGCCGATACCGAGCGCAAGCGTGATCACCGCGACGAGGGTGAACGAGCGGTCCTTCGCGAGCAGGCGACCCGCGAACCGAAGATCCTGAGCCGTCTCCTCAACCCAACGCGTTCCCCGGGCGTCGCGGCAGTCTTCCTTCACATGGTCGAGGCCACCGAACTGAGCGCGGGCGACGCGACGGGCCTCATCCTCTGACATCCCGTCGCGGACGTTGTCCTCTACCTGCTGCTCGAAGTGGAAACGAAGCTCCGCGTCCAGCTCTCGTTCCAGCCGATCCCTCTGGAGAAGGCGTTGCCACCAGTTCACTGG
>CAYHRK010000423.1:0-2790 GCA_964358795.1 uncultured Vicinamibacterales bacterium | reverse complement strand
GCAGCTACGGCAAGCAGGACATCAAGGCCGGCATCGTCGGCTTCTACCTGCCGTCGGCCGAGTGCCAGGCGATGAAGGCCGCGCTCAGGGTCGACCCGCTGGCGTTTCCCGTCAAGGAGGTCTGGGACTGTCTCGGGACCGACGGCACGCTGCTCAACAACTACAACTGGAAGCTCCAGTGGGCGCCGTTCACGAACAACAAGTTCGCGTTCCAGAACACCTGGGCCGCGAAGACCAAGAACGCGCGCAACGCCGCCGACACGCGGCCGATCGAGACGACGTTCCGCCAGCGGGCCGTCACCAGCCAGTACGGCACGACGGGCTGGATCACGGGGCCGTCGCCGCTCTGGAAGGCGAGCGACCAGCACATCCTCAGCGACCGCTGGCTGGTGGACGTGCAATGGTCGCATCTCGGCAACAACTTCATCCTCGACTTCCACGAGGACGCGCTGAACGACGTGCAGCCGCGGGTCGAGATCACGACGGGCGTCTGGGGGCGCTCGTACTCCCGGTCCGGGCCCTTCCTCCGGCCGACGAACAGCTTCGACCTGACGACCAACTACTTCCTGCCGGGCGTGATGGGCGGCGACCACCAGGTCAAGGCGGGGCTGCGCTGGCGCATCGCCATGGGCCACTCCGAGTCGCACTGGGGCGGCAACACCGTGGCGCGCTACCGCAACGGCGTCGCCACCGAGGCCGACCTCTACCGCGACTCCGTCACGGAGTACGACCTGAAGACGTGGGCGCTCTACGCGCAGGATACCTACACCGTGGACCGCCTGACGCTGAACCTGGGCGTGCGGTGGGATCGCCAGCGTGACACGGCGCGGCCATCGACCGTGCCAGCGCACCCGTTCCTGGCCGACTGGCTGCCGTCGGTCACCTTCGGCGGCGCCGACACCGGCGTGGTGTGGAACGACATCTCGCCGCGCGTGGGCATGACCTTCGACCTGCAGGGCACGGGGAAGACGGTCGCCAAGGCATCGTTCTCGCTGTACTACGGCCAGATGGGGCCCGGAGAGCGCGCCGGCACGCTCAACCCGGTCACGGCGGCGTCCATCCGGTTCCCGTGGACCGACCTGAACGGCGACACATTCGTCACCCGCAACGAGCTGGACACCTCGCGGATCCTGACGTTCGGCGGCAACTACAACCCCGACAACCCGACCCAGCTCACGACGAGCGGCACGGTCGATCCGAACATCAAGAACGACCGCACGCGGGAATTCATCGTCGGCCTCGACCACGAGCTGCGACCGGGCTTCGGCGTCGGCGCGAGCTACATCTGGCGCAAGTACGACCGCTTCTCGTGGAGCGACCGGGTCGGCTACAGCAGCGCGAGCTTCGTGGCGCGGACCTACACGCCGACCTGCACCGTGCAAGGGGCGCGGTGCGAGACGGTCACCTACTACGAGCCGACGATCCCGCGGCCGGCGGCGTACGTCTCCACGAACGTGCCGGATCGGTACCGCAACTACAACGGCTTCGAACTAGTGGCCAGCAAGCGGTACTCGAACCGCTGGATGATGACCGCGAGCTACGCGTTCAACAATGCGGTCGATCACTACGATTCGCCGGCGGCGTACGAGGACCCCACGAACATCGACAAGTACAACGGCGCGCAATACGCGCCCGAGGCGGGCGGCAGCGGCATCGACAACGTCTTCACGAACGCGAAGTGGCTCGTGAAGGTGCAGGGCATGTACACGCTGCCGTGGGGGAACATCAACCTGTCAGGCTTCTACAACGCCCGACAGGGGTACCCGATCGAGCCGTCCGTGCTGTCGCCGTCGCGCGCCAACCGCGTCGGCACGGTCCTCGTGCTCCTGGATCCGGTAGGCGATGTTCGGTTGCCGAATCTGCAGACACTCGACGTCCGCGTGGACAAGGCGTTCACGTTCGGCACGGTCCGGATCATGCCGAGCATGGAGGTGTTCAACCTGGGGAACGTGAACACCGACTTGGCCCGGCGCCGCAACCAGGCGGCCTCGAACGCCAACTCCATCGGCGGCATCGTCGCGCCGCGGATTATCCGGTTCGGCGTCCGCGTGACGTGGTAACGACGGTGGTAGGTCAGTCGTAGGGCGGACCTTCAGGTCCGCCACTGTGGGGACCGGCTTCGGCCGGCCCCCTCGCCCGCCCCGGTCTGTCCGGTACCCGGTTTTGGGGTCGTTCCGGGCTCCAAAATCCTCTCTTCACCCGATACCGGGGTGCTCCGGCTCACGCTAGGCTCTCGTCATCACGCGATGCGAGGCCAGGGCCCTGGAGACGCCGCGACGGCCCCAGGGTCCCCGCCCTGCGTCGTGTGTGCTCCAGCCCGGTTTCTGAACGCTCAGCGACCAACGACGGAGGGTTCACGATGAAACGGAGGGTTCTCACAGGTGTCGTGTTCGTGACGCTGGCCGTGCTGGTTGGCGCCCGGGCTGCGTGGGCGCAGACGGGCGCGGGCAGCCTGCGGGGCACGGTTCGAGACGAGCAGGGCGGCGCCCTGCCGGGCGTGACGATCACCGCGACCAGTCCGGAGGCAATCGGCACGTACACGGCGGTCACGGCGGCTGATGGCACGTACCGCATCATCAACCTGCCGCCGGCCACCTACTCCATCACCGCGGGACTCGCGGGTTTCGCGAGCTTCAAGCGGGAGGGCATCCTGCTGCGCGCCGGCGCGAACTTCCAGGTCGACATCGCGATGAAGATCGGCACCCTCGAGGAGACCATCACGGTTTCCGGCGAGTCGCCGATGATCGAGGTGTCGAAGCCTGGCAACGTGCTGACGATTGACGGCGAGTT
>CAYHRK010000422.1:0-2817 GCA_964358795.1 uncultured Vicinamibacterales bacterium | reverse complement strand
AGCGAGACGCGCGACATCACGGTGTAGCCGTAGCCGGCGCCGAAGGAGACCATGAGGAACACGATGCCGACCCTGGAGACCGCGCCGAGCGCGCCCTTGTGCTCGCGGCTGAAGAAGAAGAACAGCATCGAGGAGATGAGCCCCACCGTGAACACGACGGCGCTCAGGTCCGCGGCCAGGCCGCGGCCCCACAACGGCTGGAGGCTGCCCTGCAGCTGGGCCACGAAGTCGCCCTGCGCGAACCCGGTGGTCTTGAGCCCGGCGTAGACACCGATGATGAGCGCCAGCGACCAGCGCGACAGCCAGCCGATCCTGCCGAACAGGCGGGTGAACAGCAGCAGCCCGAGCAGGCCCGGCAGCAGCAGCCAGCCGCGGTAGTCACCGAGCGACGCCGCGAACGGCGCGCCGGCCCTGCCGCTGAAGACCTGCAGCAGCGGGTCCCACAGGTTCGGCACCACCACGGTCCAGAAGTTCAGGATGATGTAGTAGCCCGCCGACACGCCCACGAACAGGTGCTCGGCGAACTTGTAGAACGGGTTGTCCTTGTAGAGGAAGCTGAAGATGAAGAGCGTGAGCAGCGCGGCCACCCACACGCCGAAGTCGTGGCTCAGGTGGAGGCTCACGCCGCGTCCCTCCGGCGCCGCGTCCACTGGACCACGTTGCCGAGCACGATGCACAGGGCGATGAACACATGGGCCATGGACTGCGCGTCCATGCCCTGCGTGGCCGTGCCCTTCTCGCGGCGCAGCTTCTCGTACTCGGCGGCGCCCGCCATGCCGCCCAGCATCCCGCGCAGCTGCCCGGTTTGCAGGTACGGGTAGAACTCCGGCGCGCTCACCGCGGTCACACCCGCCACCATCGGGATGTGGAAGCGGCCCTGGACCTGCTGCACGTATTCCTTGGTGCCCGGGTAGCCGGCCGAGATGCTGACCAGCAGCGGGAAGCTCGAGTAGTCGCGCACCTCGCGCATGATCGGGAAGCCGCGCGTGGGGAGCCCGCTGTTGTCGCGCGGGAAGGCGCTCGCGATGCCCTGTCCCATCAGCACCATGACCGCCTCGTTGCCCGCCTTGTAGCCCAGGTTGATGTAGTCCACTCCGTAGACCCGCTGCTTCTCCTCTCCCACGCCGCGCAGCACCTGGTCCACCAGCCCGGCCCCGCCGTTCCACAGCACGGTCGCCACCACCTTGCAGCGCTTGTCGAACAGCTGGCGCAGCGTGGTCTCGGTCATCGGCACCAGCTCGGGGCGCGAGGCCGGGTCGTAGTCGCACGACACCAGCACGGTGCAGCCGTCCGGCAGCTCGGCGATGGCGTCGTGGTACGCCTGCACCGGCGGCGAGACGTAGAGCGGCAGGTCGAGCGGCCACAGCAGCGGGAAGAGCACGAGCAACCCGACCACCAGGAAGATCCAGCGGCGGTCCAGCTTCTCGAGCGACCGGAGCGCGCCCACCGCCTAGTCCTCCCCGCTCAGGTAGGAGCGCTCGATGCCGAGGATGACGCGCAGCCCGGTGGCCATCACCCCGAGCGCGGCCCCGATCAGGATGGCGCGCTTCGCCGCGTTCTGCGGGATGTCCATGATCCACTCCTGGATCCCCTGCAGGCGTACCGGCTCGGGCAGCCACTGGGTCCACGCGTTGCCGATCGGGACGCGGCCCAGCATCACGAGCATCGCCGCGAGCGCCAGCAGCCCGGCCTCGAGGGTGCGGATGCGGAAGGCGCGGAACGCGGCCGAGGCGATGAAGAACGCCAGCAGCGCGAACATGGTGGCCGACATCGGCGAGTAGACCTGGTCGTAGATCCACATGAAGCGCGTGCCCTCGGACTGGAAGCCGCGCCCCTCGATGGCGCCGATGGCCAGGGTCGCGAGCAGGCTCCCCGCCAGCACGAGCTTGTAGGGCCAGTCGGGCCGGCGCCGGTAGATGCCGTCGAAGTTCACGCGCAGCACGTTCGCGCCGCCCAGCACGTAGCCGAACGCCACCACGATCACGGCGCTCTGCTGCAGGAAGTCGGCGGGCACGCTGACGGCCTGGTGCGGCACGAAGAACGACAGGATCATGAACAGGCCGACCGCGGCGGTGACGAACAGCGGGAACTCGCGCTTCACCGGCATCCTCCCGTCATTGCGTGATCATCCAGCGCGTGAGCTCGTGGATCCCGAGGGACTCGAGCACGCAGCCCGCGATGATGATGGCGACCAGGACGATCTTCATCAGGTCCGCGCCCTTGAGGCTGCCGACCAGCTTGGGCTCGCCGGAGAGGTAGGCGCTCGCGGCGTAGAGCTCCTCGCCGATCAGCGTGTAGTCGCATGCCACCACGAAGAACGGGAGCTGGTGCACGTTGGCCGTGCCCGCCACCTGGATGGCGCCGGTCGCGAACCCGGTCTCGGCGAGCAACAGCGACTCGGCGAAGAACGAGCCCATGAAGATGTGCGCGGCCGGCTGCTCGCGCAACATGATGCCGGTGATCGAGGCCACGTAGGCGAACTGCTCGGGCGAGACGAACCGGACGCTGTCCGGGTCGTACTGGTCGGGCCGGCCGGCGTGCAGGTAGCCGCCGCGCACCATCTCCTCGGCGATCGCGAAGGGGATCGGGTAGGCCACCGGCACCTTGAGCGGGGTCTCGTACTTCGCGGTGAGCCTGGCGACGCTCTCGAGGATGATGAGGGCCTGGACGGTCTGGATCTCGTCGATGTCCTGGATGCCCGGCACGTAGAGCACCGAGCGTCCCATCTCGGTGGCGCGCCCGATCGCCTCCTCGATGGCGTCGATGCCGGGGATGCGGCGCACGAACGGCTTCTTCCCCGACTGCGCGCTGGCGATG
>CAYHRK010000421.1:0-2848 GCA_964358795.1 uncultured Vicinamibacterales bacterium | reverse complement strand
ACCCGGAATCCAGTCAGGGTGACCACACTGGACCCCGGTTTTCACCGGGGTGACGATATGTGAACAGCATGGTCTTTAGCCCGGCGGGATGGGCGCCGGGGGCTCCACATCGCCCATGCGCCGCAGGATCAACTGCTGGCGCCGCAGCAGGAAGCCGGACGGATGGGCCGGGGTGTAGCGGCGAGGATTGATGATGGCCGCCGCCAGCAGCGCCGCCTGGTCGGGCGCCAGGTTGGCCGCCGGGATCTTGAAGTACTGCCGGGACGCGGCTTCGGCTCCGTAGAGGCCGTCGCCCCACTCGATCACGTTCAGGTAGAGCTCGAGAATGCGCCGTTTCGACAGTTCGGCCTCGAGGCGCCGCGCAATCAGGAACTCTCGAAACTTGCGTGCCGGGTTCTTCGATGGCGACAGATAGAGGTTTTTCGCCAACTGCTGGGTAATGGTACTGCCCCCGCGCGCCAGTTGGCCCTTTTTCCAGTTCAGCTCGATCGATTTCTCGAGCTCGTCGAAATCCACGCCCTCGTGCTGATAAAACGCCGCGTCTTCAGCCACCAGCACGGCGCGTCTCAGGTGGGGCGAGATGCGCTCGTACGGCACCCAGCGCTGAACACGCACCGGCTTGCGGCCCGCCTGCCGGGCCTCATCTGCGCGCAGGTCGATGAAGGCCGTGGTGGTGGGGTTCGTGGTGCGAAGCGCACGCACATCGGGCAGCGTCACGTAGTCGTAGGCCACGTAGGCGAAGACGGCCAGGCCGGCCACCAGCATCCCGCGCGCGATGCGCGCCAGCATCCCGGGGGACCGGCGAGCTGACCTGGTCGTTCTGATCACGTCGCCGCCAGCGCGTCGAGCGCGGCGGCCGTGCCCGCCCCGCGCGGCACCGCGGCGCCCTGCGCGCGCAGCACCGATTCGAACGCGCCCAGAAACAACACGATGATGCCGGGAGTGGAGCTGGCCCCCATCAGGCCCACGCGCCAGATCTTGCCAGCCAATGGACCGAGCCCGGCGCCTACTTCGATATCGAACTGCTGCAGCATCTGCTTGCGCACCGCGGCTTCGTCCACCCCGCTGGGTACCCGCACGGCGTTCAGCGTCCATAGCCGTTCGCCCTCGGGCGGCAAGAGCGACAGGCCCATGGCGTTCAGGCCGGCGGCCAGTGCCAGATGGTGGCGGCGGTGCCGGGCCCAGCGTGCCTCGAGGCCTTCCTCCTCAACCATTAGCAAAGCCTCGCGTAGCGCATAGATGAGCGAGGCGCAGATGGTGTGGTGGTATTTGCGGCGCAGCCAGTAGTCTTCGAGCAGGCCCAGGTCGAAGTAGAAGCTGCGCGATTTCACGCGCCGTTCGAGCGCGGCCGGCGAGAACGCGATCGGGGCGATGCCCGAGGGCGCGCCCACGCACTTCTGCGCGCAACTGTAGGCCGCGTCGATGCCCCACGTGGCCACATCCAGCGGGTGGCCGCCCAGCGACGTCACCGCGTCCACGATGGTGAGCGCGCCGTGTTCGCGACCGATGGCGGCGATCTGCTCCACCGGATTCAGGACGCCGGTGGATGTTTCGGCGTGCACGACGGTGACGACATCGGCGCCGGTGTTCTCGAGCGCGCGGCGAACCGCCTCCGGATCCACGGCACGGCCCCACTCGTACGGCAGTCGAGTCACCTGCCCGCCGTAGCGCTCGCTCATGCCGGCGATGCGATCGGCGAAGTAGCCGCCCACAAGCGCGAGCACCCGGGTGCCATCAGCCACCAGGTTGGCCACGGCCGTTTCCATGGCGGACGTGCCCGTGCCCGATACGGCCAAGCAGAACGAGCCGTCCGGTGCGCAAAAGGTGCGCGCCAGCCGCTCGCGCAACTCGTCCATCATGGCCATCAGATCCGGATCGAGGTGGCTCAACACCGGCGCGGCCAGCGTGCGCATGACGCGGGGCGACACCATGCTGGGTCCGGGGCCGAGCAGCATGCGTTCGGAGACGGGCAACGGAATCACGATCGACCTCGCGGAGCCATCAGCTCATCGTACAACCGCTGCAACACGTCGCGGGCCTCTGGCCTGGCCGCGCGCAGCGGGCCACGCACATCGCCGCCCACATACCCGGCAATCTCCATCGCCACCTTCAGGCCCGGAATGCTGAAGCCGCCGGTGACCGCCTGCGCCAGCGGCGTCAGCCGGCGCTGCAGCAGACGGGCCTCGTCGTGCTGGCCGGCCCGCACCAGGTCCCACAGCGTCGCGCAGATATCGGGCACCACATTGGCCACCGCGATGATGCCACCGGCCGCACCCACCATCATGGCCGGATACAGCGTGCCCGCCGATCCGACCAGCACGGTGAAATCCGCCGGCACGCGCGCCACCACGGCCGAGACCTGGCCGATGTCGCCGTTGGAGTCTTTCAGGCCGATGATGTTCGGATGCTCGGCCAGGCGCGCGACCGTATCGGGCGCCATGTTCAGCCCTGTCACGTTCGTGAAGTTGTAGAGCAACACCGGCACGGGCGACACGTCAGCCACGGCGCGATAGTGATCCACCAGCGCGTCGTCGGTCATCTGGCTCTTGAAGTAGAACGGCGTCAGTACCAGCACCGCGTCGGCGCCGGCCTTCGCCGCGCGCGTCGTTGCCCTGATTGTGGCCCGGGTGGATTGACGTCCCGTGCCGGCCAGCAGCACGCGATCGCGCGGCACCCCGTCGCGGGCCGTTGCCACGACGAGCTCGGCTTCGTCTTCGTCCAGGAAGGCCGCTTCGCCGTTGGACCCGAGCACCAGCAGCCCGCGCAGCCCGGTGGTCATCCATCGTTGCACGTTTCTGGCCAGCCCCGCCACGTCCACCTGGTCGTTCTTGAAGGGTGTGGCAACGGG
>CAYHRK010000420.1:0-2853 GCA_964358795.1 uncultured Vicinamibacterales bacterium | reverse complement strand
GCCTTGCCGCCGTCGACCGGGAACATCCGCACCTCGCCCGTCGCGAGGTCCACCTCGCCCGGGTACGACTCGTTGATCGACACATACTTGAGCACCAAGAGGCGCTTTCCGTCCGGCGAGAAGTCGGCCGCCGACCACGTGCCGCCGCTCGTGACGACCGCACGCGACGCCCCGGTCTTCATGTCGCGCACCCAGACGTCGGCGTCCGTGCCGTTCCGCGCCGTGCTCGCGAACGCCAACTGCAGCCCGTCACGCGCCCAGATCGGCGCCTCGTTCCGGCTGCGCTTGCCGTCGGTCAGCAGCGTCACGGCGCGGGTCTTCAGATCGAAGTGGTAGAGCTGCCAGAACTCCGACCCGCCGACGTCCTTGCCGTAAACGAACCCGTTGCCGGCCCCCGGCGGCGCCGCGACCACGCCCGACACCGGCTCCCGGAAGAACGTCAGCTGCTCGCGCATGCCCAGCGGCGCCTTGACCCGATGCGCCTGCGCCGTCTCACCGAAGCGGGTCGTCAGGAGCAAGCTGCCGTCGGCCAAGAAGCCGCCGAGGTTCGCGCCGCGCGTGTTCTGGTAGCGCCCGAGGCGGTCGAGCAGCGTGTCCGGCACGTCCGGGACGGCCTCCGTGACGCGCATGCCGACCTCCTTGCGCTCCACAGGTGGAGGCGACGCAGCAAGCACCACTGCCAAGAAGAGTGCTGTACTCATTAGCCTTTCCCGATCCCAAGCACTTCGTTCAGCATCTTCTCGGCCTCCTCGGGGTCCTCGTCACCCATGCCAACGGTGTGGCCCAGGACCAGCATCCGCTTTCGGAAGTCCTTCTTGTCGATGGACTTCTCATAGGCCGCTTCCGACGTGATGATGTCTTCCTTGACGAAGCGCTCCAGGCTGTCATCCATCGTGATCATGCCCTGCCGCTTGCCCGCCCGGATGATGTTCGGCAGCTGGTGCGTCTTGCCCTCACGGACGATGTTGCCCATCGCGGGCGACCCGAACAGGATCTCCAGGGCCGCGACGCGTCCGCCCTTCTTGCGCTTCAGGAGCTGCTGCGCGAGGACGCACGACAGCGTGTCGGCGATGATGCCGCGCACGCTCTCCTGCTCATCGGTCGGAAACACGTTGATGATTCGGTCGACGGTCTTCGCGGCGCTGTTGGTGTGCAGCGTCCCGAAGACGAGCAGGCCCGTCTCGGCCGCCGACAGCGCCAAAGAGATCGTCTCCAGATCGCGCATCTCACCGACCAAAATAACATCCGGGTCCTCGCGCAGCGCGGCGCGGAGGCCCGTCGCGAAGCTCTGCGCGTGCGCCCCAACCTCGCGTTGGCTCAGAAGGCTCTGCTTGTTCGGGTGGACGAACTCGATCGGGTCCTCGATCGTGATGATGTGCAGCTTCCGAGTCTCGTTCATCTTGTTGATGATGGCGGACAACGTCGTCGACTTGCCGGAGCCCGTCGGCCCCGTGACGAGACAGAGCCCGCGCTCCATCGTGACGATCTTCTGACAGGCGTCGGGGAGCCCGAGCTGATCCATGGTGAGGAGCTTGGTCGGGATGATTCGGAACACGGCGCCCATCCCGCGCTCTTGCTTGAAGATGTTGACGCGGAATCGCGCCAGCCCCGGGCACTCGTAGGCGTAGTCGGCGTCGCCCCCCTCCTTGTAGTGCTGCCAGATGTGCTTCGGCGTCACCTCGCCCAGGAAGACCTCGAAGTCGGCCGTCGAGAGCGACTTGTAGCGGACGGGCTCGATGCTGCCGGACAGACGGAGGCAGGGCGGCTGGCCCACTACGAAGTGGAGGTCGGACGCGCCGCGCTCCTGCATGAGCTTCAGGAAGTTGTCGATGCGCGCCATAGCTAAGTCGCCTGCCCTTCGAGGAATTCCTTCGAGACCAGGGCCTCGAAGTTGTCCTTCTTCTCGGCGCGCCGGTAGGCACTCTCAGGGGTGATCAAGTTCTGTTCCAGAAGGGACTGAAGCGCCTGGTCGACGGTCTGCATGCCCGACTGCTTGCCGACCGTCATCGCGGAGGGCAAGTGCTGGGTCTTGTCGTCGCGGATCAGGTTCCGCACGGGGCCGGTGATCATGAGCACCTCGTGGCACGGCACGCGCCCCTTGCCGTCGGCACGGGGTAACAGCGTCTGTGACGTGACGATCTTCAGCGACTCCGACAGCGCCATCCGCACCGACTGCTGCTCCTTCGGCGGGAAGGCCTGAACCAGGCGGTCGACGGTCTTCACGGCGCTCGTCGTGTTCATGGTCCCGATGACGAGGTGGCCCGTCTCGGCCGCCGTCATCGCGAGGATCATGGTCTCCGGGTCCCGAAGCTCGCCGACCACGATGCAGTCCGGATCCTCACGGAGCGCGGCGCGCAGCGCAGACGAGAACGTCTTGGTGTGCTTGCCCACCTCGCGCTGGTTGACGAGCGAGTTCTTGAACGGGTGCACGAACTCGATCGGGTCTTCGAGCGTCAGGATGTGGTCGCGCTTCTTCTCGTTCAGGAGGTTGATGAGCGCCGCGAGCGTCGTGGACTTGCCCGAACCGGCCGGCCCCGAGATGACCATCAGCCCCTGGTGGTAGTTGACGATGTCGGTCAGGTGGTTCGGCAGGCCCGTGTCGAGGAACGTCGGGAGCTCGTTGGGGATGACGCGGAAGACGCCCGACGTGCCGAGCCGCTGCCGGAAGATGTTCGTCCGGTAACGCCCAACCCCTGGAATCGAATAACAAAAGTCGAGCTGATTGTCCTTATTGAAGCGCTCCTTCTGCCGGTCATCGAGCGACTCCAGGATCATCTTCTCGGTCTGCTCCGGCGTCAGGGCCGAGTTCCCGATGCGGCGCAGCCCACCGAACATGCGGATGATCGGCGGCGA
>CAYHRK010000419.1:0-2873 GCA_964358795.1 uncultured Vicinamibacterales bacterium | reverse complement strand
TCGAGCGAAGGCGGAAGGGCTGCGCTACGACTGGCGGTTTGTTCAACACCACGGGCCAGTGCTTGACGAGCCGTCTAAGTCGGCGAATTCGCCCCATTCGAAGTTCGTCTCCGACTACACTGCTCGCGGTCTTGGCCGCGCTCTCATCCCGGTGGGGTCAGCCTGTTGCCGCTGGGTAACGTGCGGCCAGCATCCGCCAGGAGTTCTGCAGCCCGCTGAGGAATCGCTGAAACTCGGGATCGCTTCGCAGCGGATCCAGCAACGGATCGCGCGCGTACCACGGATAGCAGGGTAAACCCGTGCGTGCTGCGTCTGCGAGCCAACGCCTGGCTTCTGCGAAGTCACCGAGCTGTGTGTAGGTCGCGCCGAGGCTGTACGCAATGTGGTGGTCCATGAAACCACCGTCCAGGATCGCCTTGACCAACGCTCTCGCTTCGGAGGTCGCATGCCGCGCGGCAATGAGGCTGGCCAGCACCGCTTGGGAACGCCGATCGCCGGGCGTGTTGCCGCGCAGAGTCAAGGTCTCCTCGGCGCGCTTGGCATCGCCCGTGTAGTAGTACGCCTGCCCGCGGAGCCAGTTGTACGTCGTGCCTCCGCTCAGTCGCTGCACCTCTTCGAACAGGGGAAGCGCCTCTTGAAACCGGCCGGCAAAGAGGGCGGCAATGCCCCGCGTTCGCTGCGACTCCACCTGGTTGACCACCGGGTTGACCGGGTTCATCTCGGCGGCGGACCGCAGCTCGGGCTCGACCAATTCGAGCAGGCCGAGGTGATAGAACGCCGCTGCGCGGTAGAGGTGCGGCTGATCAAGATTCGGGTTGAGCGCCAGCGCCAGGCGGCTCTCCTCGAGCGTCCGCTCCCACTCGAACTCGACTGCGCGATACACCGCGGCGAGCGCCTCGTGTGCCTCCGCAAGCTGTGGATCGAGTTGCAAGGCGGCCCGGGCCTCTCGTTCGGCGCGCTCGCTCCACGCGCGGGTTTCCGAGCCGGGCGCGAAGCGCAGTCGCATCATCGCGCTGGCCAGGGCCACGCCGGCCCGCGCCGGCGCATAACCCGGATCCAGCTTCAACGCCTCTTCGAACGTGCCGATCGAGGCGCGCACGCTCTCGGGAGTGTAGCGAGAGAGTTGTGCCCGGCCCTCCAGATACCGTTCGTAAGCCGCTGCGTTCTCGGTGTACCGACGAAACAGACGCTCCCGCTCCGCGGCGGTCATCTGTACTTTGAGCGCCTCGGCGACCGATTGCGCGATCCGATCCTGCAGGGTCAGTAGGTCGGATCGTGCCACGTCGTAGTGGTCGCCCCACATCGGCGCGCCATCTTGGGCCCGCACAAGCTGAACGCTCACGCGGAGTCGATCACCGGCTTCCTGCAGTATTCCAGTGAGGACGTAATCGCTCTTCAGCGCTCGGCCGGCGTCCTTTGGATCGACGGACTCGTTCTCGTACTTCAGAATCGCGCTGGTGGGGCGCGGCACCAGCTGCTGAACGCCTGCCAGCCGGGTGATGATCGCATCGGGAATGCCAACGCCCAGAAACCGGATTGGCTGCGACACGGAGAGGGCGTGAAACGGCAGCACGGCAACCGCGATCTTTCCGGCGGTCGGGGCCCCACTCGAACGGAACCGCGGAATGAAGACGGCTGCGGCCACCAAGACGGCGACCACCGCCGTGACGGCGACGAGTCGACCTGGCCGACCCAGGTGATGGGCTCGTACCGTCTTACCGGCTTGCCCCAGTGCGCCACGGAGATCGGCCGCCGAGGGGAGCCGTGCGGCTCGATCCTTGGCCAGCGCGCGCACGATCGTGTGCTCGAGAGAGTCGGACAGGTGGGGATTGATGGACCTTGCTTTCGCGGGAGTTTGACTGAGGATGGCGCCGACGAGTTCCGCGCTCCGTGCGCCCGGAAACAGCGGACGCCCCGTCGCAAGCTCGTACAAGACCGCGCCGGCCGCGTAGACATCCGTGCGCTCGTCGATCGTCTCCCCTCGAATTTGCTCGGGTGCCATGTAGGGCAGTGTGCCCGCGAACTCGGCGGCACCAGTGCGCGTTTCCGTCGGTCCGCCCGTGACCGGCTGCAGCAGACGCGCGAGGCCGAAATCCAGGATCTTCAGCCGGCCGTCCGGGGTCAACCGCAAGTTGCCGGGCTTCAGATCCCGATGCACCATCCCGTGCTGGTGCAGAGCAACCAGGCCCTCAGCGAGCTGCGTACCCAGTCCCCGAACCTCTTCGTCGCTGAGGCCGCCCTCGGGAATCACCTGATCGAGCCCCTTGCCCGGAATGAATTCCATGACGAGGAAATCAACTCCTGCCTGGGTGTCGAAGTCGTGAATCGTCGCGATATTCGGATGGTTGAGTTTGGAAAGGGCGAGCGCTTCTTTCTTGAAACGCCGGCGCGCGTCCTCGTCGGCCAGACTCCCGAGCGGCAACACCTTCAACGCGACGTCCCGATCAAGTCGCTCGTCGTGCGCGCGATACACGACGCCCATGCCCCCGGCGCCGATACGCTCGAGAAGCCGGTAGTGGCCAAGGGTCCGGCCGACCAGACCATCGGGTTCAGAGATGATGACAGACCCTCCTCAAGCCCGGCGCGTGAATCCAGTCAGAGGTCCCTCATTGTACATGGGGCGACTCGCCCAAGGACCTCATCGCCGACGTCTGTGCGAGAAACGCAGGAACACGTGGTCGCTCGCACCGCTCACACCATGAATGAGAAAAGAGTGGTCAACCTCGCTTGTGAGTGGACGCCTGCCTAACGGGACGAATGGGCTGCGCGCCGCGGCGACATGATCAGACAGGACGCCGGGCGCGCCGGCTCCATACGGGGTTAGCCTTGATGCGTCAAAACCCACCGCCGTTTCGAGAGCGATGCTGTCCTGG
>CAYHRK010000418.1:0-2892 GCA_964358795.1 uncultured Vicinamibacterales bacterium | reverse complement strand
GTTGAATCTGCAAGTCGCGCGGCGCTTCGATGGCTTGACTGTAGAGACCGTTGCGACCCTGAAGCCAGTGACGCAACAACCGCGTCTTGCCCACCCGCCTTCGGCCATAGGCCACCAGCAGCCCGCCGTGTTTCGCGGCCGCGTCGAGCTCACGTAACTCCCTGTCTCGATTGACGAACGCCAGCCTCATGCCGGAGAGTGTCCCACTGAATAATGATGATTGTCAAACATTATGTTTGTTAGTCATCATGTGACCGTCCAAGACCATCCTCCCCCTACGAGCGTGTCCAGGCATTACTCGGACACGCTTCTCCGCCGCCAGGCCTCTCGACCGTCCGCTTACGCGCGGCGGGGCCTATTGTCTGCGGTCTTTCGGGGCTTTCATGGCCCTGCCAGCCGTCCAAGCGCTCCAGCCGAAGGAACAGGCAAGCAGGAACCATGTCACCCTCTCCCACCATCGCGAGTTCTCGAGAAGCATGAACCCAAGACCCACCAACAGGAACCCCACGTTCGACGGTAACCGGAACGATGGCTCACGAAGCTGTTGCCGTAACGGCCTGTTCAACTCCTTGCGGAGCCAGTCGTGGTAGGAGAATGCAGCCAGCGCGATTGAGAGGCCGAGAATCCAGAGGCTGTGTGTGAAGACGAAGTACCAGTCGATCATGTGTGGCGCCGCGCCTGGCCGCAGGTGCGATCGTACCATACGGCGCGAGCTCGCGGCTTGGACCCCCCGACTTGGCCGACGGTGAAACCGTGCACAATGCGTTCTTCGATCGAGGGTTCACGCCATGAAGATCCGATACTTCGCTGATCCCTTCCCGCTGCTTCCATCCCGGCGAAACTGAACGCGGGCATCCGCCAGGCCCAAAGCGACGTCATCGCCAGGTTCGACGGCCATTCGGCACCGGATTCCACCTACACTTCAACGGCGCTTGTAACCCTGGAGGCCCCTGGTGCGGGCGTGGTCGCCGGGAGGCCACGAGGATCGCTGTCACTGCGGGGTCACGACGGTCAGGGACGGAAAGACCACCGCGAAGTCGGCAGGGTTGCGCGTCAACAGGCCTTGGCGGGTGGTCGCACATGCGCCGATCAGGACATCCGCCACCGGCCTTCCGCAATCCCGCTTCCTTGTGGACGTTGCACCAGAGCTAGGTTACATTGATGCAATGCGCGCATTGCATGCATTGCATGCAAGCGAGTCAGTAAGGTCAAGAACTGGGGGCCTTGTGGCAAGCCTGACTATACGGAACATCGACGATTCACTGAAAACTACGCTGCGTCTGAGCGCGGCGCGTCATGGCCGATCCATGGAAGAGGAAGCCCGGCAACTGCTTCGCCGGGCTCTGGTGCACGATCGGTCATCGACGGGTCTTGGATCGCGCATTTCTCGTCGCTTCACTGCCGTTGGGGGCGTGGACTTGCCAGACGTCACGCGTTCCATTCCGCGTCAGCCTCCCACATTCCCCTCGGGTGACGTTGAATGATCCTGCTCGATACGAACGTCGTGTCGGAGTTGATGCGCCCGGCGCCCGAACCCAAGGTGTTGGCGTGGCTGGATGCGCAACCCGAGGCCGATGTCTGGATTAGCGCCGTCACGGTGGGCGAGATCCGGTTGGGTATTGGGCTTCTGCCCGACGGGCAGCGCAAAGAGCGCTTGGCCCGCTTTCGACACCGGCTTCGTGTGCTTCGTGCGCGGGTGGGAGCAGGTTCGCGACGAGGGCCGCAACCTGCAATGCTGCCGGACGATCGTCAACTTCGACCTGCCCTGGAATCCGGTGACCATCGAACAACGGGTAGGACGGGTGCATCGCATCGGCCAGACGTGCGACGTGTGCGGCAAGTCGTTCTGCCGCGCGTGTGTGGCGCGCTGTCCCAAGGCGCATCCGAGCTAGAACCAGAGGCCACGCGACCTTCCCAGATCTGTGTAAGGCGCAGAACACACAAAGAGCGTTGAGTGATGGCTCTCCCTTCTTCATTCCCAAGTGTGTGGGAATCCAGAGGGGTCCAGATCGCCGCAGCGACCTATCGTGCGTCCGGTGGGTATTCGAGTCCCGCGGCATCGGCGACCGCCGCAAGGAACTGCCGCAAGCTGCCAACCCCAGCCCGGGCCTCTTCGTGCACGCGGCGGTAGTCGAGCATCGCGTAGCCGTGGGCAATTCTGTTTCGCAAGCCGACCGCGCCTCTCAAGGTCGTGGCAAGCTCGGGAGTGAGTGCGCCTCGAGAAGCCAGTTCATCAAAGGTCGATCCCGCATCGTCTGCAGCCATCCACCCGGAGTCCACGACCCAGTGCGCGGCCAGATCGATGCATTCCTGAATGGCGAGGAACAGGTAGAAGATCGCGAGGTCTCGCCGATCGCGGTCTGCCACAAACCTCTCGACATCGTCGCCAAATCGAGCGGCCGCGTCGTCGACCCACGTGGTTGCGCGGGCGATCTTGGCGCCAGCCACGTCACGCCGTACCATCGCGACCCTCCTGAACGTGGACAGGGGAGCTGGTTTCCGGAGACCACGATCCGGCACGTGCCCGCACCCGGGCAGCAGCGGCGGCATACATGCGCCGCGCTGTGGGTGCCCAGTCCCACCAGTCGACTGCCGCCCGCACCCGGAAATCGGACCACGCGTGCTGCGAGCGCTCGACAAGCAGGACCGCAGTGCGTGCGATTTCGAACCGGAGTAACGGCGGCGCATCGTTCAACGTCACCAGGTCGACGGTCCGGCCGCACGACCTCTCCAGGGCCACACCCAGGGCTGTGGCACATTCGTGCCGCGCCGCGTCGCTCGCGAACAGCACACCGACGTCTACGTCGTTCGCCGGACCATCAGCGCCTCGGGCAGCTGATCCAAACAACACGGCGAGTGTGACGCTCGGGTTGTGCTCGAGCACACGGGTGA
>CAYHRK010000417.1:0-2913 GCA_964358795.1 uncultured Vicinamibacterales bacterium | reverse complement strand
TGAGCTTCCAGCCATCGCGAAGGGACGTGACGCCCTCAACTCCGTAAGCCGCTGGCGGCCTCGCGGCGCGGGGGACCGGTTCCCGTGAGGACACTGCGCGTGCGCTTCGCCATCATGCTGGCCACCGCCGCCGTGGTGCCGCTGCTGATCTATGGCGTGGTGTCGGTGTACTCGCTGCGGGACGGAACCGCGCGCAGCGTTGTCGAGGGCAACCTGAATGTGGCGCGGCAGGTAGGCGAACAGGTCCGCCGCTACATGTCGACCAACATCCAGATTCTGCAGGCGCTCGCCGCCGATCTGGAAAACACCGGGCTCACGGTGCAGCAGCAGGATCGGATTCTGAAGAACTACGCGCTGCGATTTCCGGAATTCCGCGAACTGACGATCTTCAACCGCTCCCAACAGGTCGTGGCCTCGAGCCGGATCGGCCCCGCCCGGGCGAAGCTGCCGTCCAGCGGTGGCCCGACGCTGCGCGGCGTCCTGATGTCGCCGGTGTTCGTGGACGATGACCTGATGCCGACCACGATGATGGCAGCCGCGCTCGGCCGCGACGGTGAAGATGGGTGGTTGGTGGGCGAGTTCAGCATCGAAGAGCTGTGGCGCATGACCAGCCGCATCCGGGTGGGCGCACGCGGCTTCGCGCTGATTGTCGGGCCGGGAGGCGAACTGTTGGCGCATGGCGATCCTGAAGAGCGTTCACAAGTCGCACGCGGCGCCAATCTCAGCACCAATCCCACGATCGAGGCCTTGCGAAAGGCTTCGAGCGACACCCCGGTCGTGCAGGAGTTCACCAATGCGTCGGGCTATCGCGTGCTCGATGTCGGCGTGCGGATTCCCGAACTCGACTGGATGGTCGTGGTGGAGCAGCCCAAGAGCGAGGCGTTTGCCGTGGCCTGGCTCCACGAGCGGGAGCTGATTGCGGCCATCAGCCTCGCGCTGCTCGTCATGGTGCTGGCCGGCTCGATCTGGGGCCGATCGCTGATTCGGCCGATTGACGAGCTGATCCGGGCCACCAAGGCCATCTCGATCGGGCACCTGGACGAGCGCGTCAACGTGACGTCGGGAACCGAACTGGGCGCGCTGGGCCACGCGTTCAACAGCATGGCCGACCGTCTCGTGGAACTTCGGGAGGACGTGCGGAAGCAGGAGCGGCATGCCATGTTCGGGCGCGTGGCGGCCGGGCTGGTGCACGACCTGTCTCACCCGTTCAAGAACGTGCAGAACAACTGCCGCCTGGTTCTGAAGATGCACGACGACCCCGAGTACCGGGAGTTGTTCCGGCGGACGGTGGAGCGCGAGTTCGCCACCATCAAACGGGTGTTCGAGGATCTGCGCAACATCGCCAGGCCCATGCCGATCGAGCACTTCCCCGTCGAGATCAACAAGCTGGTGAGCGATGTCGCCGAGTCGATGAAGGCCAACGCCGAATCGGCAGGACTGTCGCTCGAACTCGACCTGGCGCCCGGACCGCTGTTGATCGAGGGTGACGTGTTCGCGCTTGGACGGGTGTGCCGCAATCTCGTGCTGAACGCCATCGAGGCCACGCTGCCCCAAGGCGGAGTGACGATCGCGACAGAAACGAGCGGCGATCGCGTGCGGCTGCGCGTGTCGGATACCGGCTGCGGAATTCCACCCGAACGGGTGCAGACGCTGTTCGAGGATTTCCAGACGACCAAGCGTCAGGGACTTGGTCTGGGCCTGGCCATCGCCAAGAAGATCGTGGATCAGCTGGGCGGGACGATCGCGCTCGCCAGTGAGGTCGGGAAAGGCGCAGCGTTCACGCTGGAATTCAAACGCGTGCCGCCGCCCGCCACCCGGGCATGAAGCTACACACGGCGCGGTCGGCCGCGTGGCACGGCTGGCGCGAGCCAGACCGTAACCACACGACGATCGCGTTGGGGCCCACCAGCCGGAGGGCTGAAACTGCCCTGGGTTACTTGTGCGGCAAAACCGCGTCTTTGAGCTGCTTGGCGATGCGGGCCTTCACCACGGTCTTGGCCGGGATCTTGATGGGCTCGCCCGTCGCCGGGTTGCGCCCCATCCGGGCCTTCCGCTTCTGCACCACCAGCTTCACCATGCCGGGCAGCACGAATTCGCCCGAGCGCTTCAGCTCCTTCTCCGAGAGCATGGTCAGCTCGTCGAAGTACTCGCGCGCCACCGCACGCTTCACTTCAAAGCGATCGGCAAAGTGCGCGAACAGTTCCGACTTGCCCATCCTGCGAGCCTCAGCCATTTCAACACTCCTCAGCTAGCTCGCGCGCATCACATCTGGCCGGACGGTCAGCCGGGCGCGCGGCCGGCTGGTCACGGAATCTTTCCTGAAGGTCGAAGAATGCTAACGCGCGCGTTGTCCAGTGTCAATTGTCAGATCGCAGAGTCGGCCCGTTTTTCGGCCTCTAAATGATAAGATCCAGCGCGATGTCAAGCACGAAGATTGAAACGTTTCCGAACCCGCGCCCCGGACGCGACTACGAAATCGTCATCAGCGCACCAGAATTCACATCGGTCTGCCCCATGACGGGCCTCCCTGATTTCGGAGAGATCAGAATCTCTTACGTTCCTGATGAGCGCTGTCTGGAGCTGAAATCGTTGAAGCACTACCTGCTGGACTATCGCAACCGCGGCATCTTTTACGAGGCGGCCACCAATCAGATCCTGGACGACCTGGTGGCCGCGTGCCAGCCGCGCCGGATGACGGTGGTGGGCGATTTCACCGCACGCGGCGGCATTCGAGCGTCGGTGACGGCCAGCCACGCGGGGACCAAGGGTTAGGCGCCTTCGCCTTCGGCTACGGCGTCCCAAGGCGCCTTCGCCTTCGGCTATGGCGGCCCAAGGCACCTTCGCCTTCGGCTATGGCTGCCCAAGGCACCTTCGCCTTCGGCTATGGCTGCCCAAGGCACCTTCGCCTTCGGC
>CAYHRK010000416.1:0-2915 GCA_964358795.1 uncultured Vicinamibacterales bacterium | reverse complement strand
ACCACGGAAGGACCACGGAAGGACCACGGAAGGACCACGGAAGGACCACGGAAGGACCACGGAATCCGGCCTATCGTCATAGCGTGCGAAGCGATGTTCGCACTGCCGCATAAAGCGAGCTTTCGTGCGGACGGTCGAGCCAATGCTTCGCGGCCTTGAAGAAAATCGCTGCGGAAATATCTTGAATGGAGGGCCGCTTAACTCGAACACGTTAGGACAGAAAAACCGTGGTCTGTCCCCAATACTGCGATACTGTTCATAGCACCCATCCGTTCGCCATGAGCTTGTCGAATGGCTCTGGATTAGTGGCTGGTGGTTCGACAAACTCACCACGAACGGCCAAGTGAACAACATTGGGTCTGTCCCCTGTTGTTCATCTCGCGTCGGTGGCCACGCGTCGCCACTCCCATTCGGCCCCGTGTGTTTTTTCCCTTCAAGGAGCCTTACCATGCGAATCACACTTCTTGTCCTTGCGATCATAGCCACGTTGACGCCGCCGGCGTACGCTCAAAGCGTTGCAACCGGCATCGCGAGAGATGCCGCGCGCGGATCGAAGACTGCTCGATTGTCAGTCGACGCGCTGTGCGCACAGCTCACGCTCGATGAAGTCACCGCCATCATGGGCAAGAATTTCGAGCGAAGGCCGGACACGGAAAAATTGTTCCAGGAATGCAAGTACGGCGACAGCAAGGACAAACAGCGGGTTCGCTATTTCTCACTCGGCAGCAGCATCTTGAAGGAAGCGAGCTGGCGAAAAATGGTGGAATCCGGCGGGAAAGGCAAGGTCATTGAGCGTGATGGCGTACTGGTGGGCCATTCCCGCGGAAACAGATTCGGCACAGACAGTATCTGGTTCAAGGATCGGCAGGGTCACGCGATGTATCTGAGTGTAAATTCGGGTATCACCGAGGACCAGGCGGTGGCGCTGGCGAAGGCAGCGATGGACTGAGGTGGAGAATCGCGTACCGCTGTGTCAGGGGCTGTGTCAGGGGCACCGGGGGCCGCGTCTGAGAACGCCGTTCTGTTGCCCAAGAGAGGCCCCTATCCGGCCTATCGTCTCGTCACCGCCGACTTGGAGCACATCTAACGAGCCCTGGACCCTGCACAGAATATGCATTCCTGTGCAGCTTGGACCTGCGCGCCCATGTAGAGTGGCACCGATTGGACGTGCCCGACGAGGAGGGGATGTGCGGGCTCTTACGTTGTTTCGACTCCTGGGACTGTGCGCCGCCGCGACCGTGTGGTCGATGACGCCGAGCGCGCAAACGGCGCCGGCATCGACCCCGCTTGTGACCAAGAGCATCACGGTCACGGACCCACGTCTGGCAGAGCCGCGCCTGCGCCTCCGAGAGGCGTAACGTCCTGGTCTTCCCTGCCACCTTGTACGTCCACTGGTCGTAGGGCCCATGCAACCGGGGCGGCTGGGCCGCGCAGCGGCAGGCCGGGTTCCCACAGGGCATCCAGCGGCGCACGGAAGGACCACGGAAGGACCACGGAAGGACCACGGAAGGACCACGGAAGGGCCACGGAAAGAGCACGGCAAGACACCGAGAAGACGAGCGAGCAGACGGGTTGAGGGGTGTGGCGGAGCATAATCGTGGCGGCGGCGGGAACCGTCCACAGCCGCGGTATCATGCGTAGCCGAGGAGGCGCCATGAAGCGTTCGATTCTGCGGGTCCTCGTCCTCGCCACACTTGGGCTCGTCATTGCCACGCCGGCCCAGCCGCGACAGACCGCGACCGCGCAGCCGGTTGTCTACTTCCCCCCGCACGGCGACTGGGAGCGGCGCAAGCCCGAAGACGTCGGCATGAACGCGGCGCAGCTCCAGCAGGCGATCGACTATGCGATGGCGAACGAGAACCCGGCGACGAAGGATCTGGCGCTGGATCTCGAGCTGACCTTCGGCATGCGCGAGCCCATGTTCAAGATCGTCGGACCCACGAAGCCACGCGGCGGGATGAACGGCCTCGTGATCCGCCGCGGCGCGGTCGTCGCCGAGTGGGGCGACACGGCGCGCACCGACATGACGTTCAGCGTGACGAAGACCTTCCTCTCGACCGTCGTCGGTCTGGCGTGGCAGAAGGGGCTCATTCGGGACGTGACCGATCGCGTGAAGGACTCCATGCCGACGCCGGAGCTCTTCGAATCAGAGCACAACGCGAAGATCACGTGGGATCACCTGTTGCGCCAGACGAGTGACTGGTCGGGCACGCTATGGGGTATTCCCGACTGGGCCGATCGGCCCGAGGGCAAGACACCGGCCGACTATCCGAACCGGCCGATGCGCGAGCCGGGGACGCACTACAAGTACAACGACGTGCGCGTGAATCTGCTCGCGCTCGCGACCCTCAACGTGTTGCGACGCCCGCTGCCGCAGGTGCTGCGCGACGAGGTGATGGATCCGATCGGCGCGTCGAGCACGTGGCGGTGGCACGGCTACGACAACGCGTGGGTCACGATCGACGGCCAGCAGGTGCAGTCGGTCACCGGCGGCGGCCACTTCGGCGGCGGCATGTTCATCAACGCGTGGGACATGGCGCGCTTCGGGTACCTCTTCCTGCGCAACGGCAGGTGGAAGGACCGCCAGCTCGTGTCCGAGAAATGGATCGCGATGGCGCGCACGCCCGGCCCCGCGAACCCGGAGTACGGCTACATGAACTGGTTCCTCAACACGGGCCGCAAGCCGATCCCGAGCGCGCCCGAGTCGAGCGTCACCTTCCGCGGCAGCGGGCAGAACATCATCTACATCGACTGGGAGAACGACGTGGTCGTGGTCGTCAGGTGGATCGGAGGCGGGAAGGTGCTCGACGAGTTCATAGGCAAGGTGCTGGGGGCTATTAAGCAATGACCACGGAAGGACAACGGAAGGGCCACGGAAGGACCACGGAAGGAACCACGGAAGGACCACGGAAGGA
>CAYHRK010000415.1:0-2921 GCA_964358795.1 uncultured Vicinamibacterales bacterium | reverse complement strand
TTAATCTGCACGAGATTGCGTGGCGCTTCGACGAGAAGAAGATCGTCAGCGCGTCGGAGTTTCTCGCGGCGGCGACCGACCCGAAGTACTTTCTTGAGCTGGGCTTGCCGAAAGAGGCGCTCGACGCATTTAGGGCAGCGCGCGTAACGCCGCGCATCGAGGGGTACTTGTATCCTGCGCGCTACACGTTTCAGCTTGGCGCCGACGCGAAGACGATCATCAAGACGATGGTGAAGGGGTTTTTGAGCGCGAAGAAGCGGCTGGAGCTTGAGGAGAAGGGCGCCGAACACGCGCTCGACTTGCACAAGGTTGTGACGCTCGCGTCGATCATCGAGAAAGAGACGGGGCGCGCCGAGGAGCGGCCGCTGATTTCGAGTGTGTTTCACAATCGGCTGCGCGCGAAACCCGCGTGGTTTCTGCAGACGGACCCGACGACGTGCTACGCGATCAACGAGGTCGAGGGGTGGAAGAAGTCGAAGTGCAACATCACGCTCGCGAACATTCGTATCCAGCACCCTTTCAACACGTACCATGTGAAGGGGCTGCCGCCGGGGCCGATCGCGAGCCCGGGCGAGGATGCGCTGCGCGCGGCGGTGAAACCCGAGCGGACGGAGTTTTTCTTTTTCGTGTCGAAGAACGATGGGAGCCACGTTTTCACGCGGACGTACGGCGAGCACACGAAGAACGTCGATTATTTTCAAAAGACACTTGGGGGCAAGGCGGCTCCGAAGGGCGCGAAAGGCAAGGCGGCGGGGAGCGCGGCGGCGCCGCCCGAAACACCACAGGATGCGGAGCGGAAGAAGATGCGCGGAATGTCGCGTGACCATGGGCTTCGGCCGCCAAAGCCGGGCGAAGTGAAGGACGACGACACCGACGGGCGGGACGTCCCGAACTAATTTCGCCGCAGTGGCGTGAGAGCCAGTGGCTTGAGCGCGCGGCGGAAATGGGGAGCGCCTGCTTGCAGAGCGCGAACCCCACCGCAACGGCGGTGCTCATCGTTGTACCAGTGGAAGAAGGTGCGGCAGAAGGCACGCGCATCCTCGATGCAGCCGAAGCGCTCCGGAAAGTCGGGGCGATACTTGAGGGTTTTGCACGCGCAGATGATCTACCGCGAGCCACAGCGAGCGGAACCTTACGCGATCACGACGCCGCACAGAGACTCGATCGTGCTCGGCGCTCATGGCGGCGTGCAGTGGCTCTCGGAGTACGGGTTGTCGTCGGAGACGTGCGGCCGGCTGTGGGTTTTCGTCACGCCGAGGTCGGCGAGGAGCAGCGCGACTGACTTCGATGTCATCGATGTGCCGCGGTCGGCGTGGATGGTGAGCTGCCCTTGCGGCACGCCTTCTTTGGCGATCGTTTCGTCGATGAGCCTGCTCGCGAGCTCGGCGGTCTCGCGCGGGGCAACCATCCAACCGACGACGTAGCGGCTGAAGATGTCGAGGATGACGTAGAGGTATTTGCGAGCCATCTGTCGACAAGCCAGCGGCTTGTCGGCGCGAGCAAATGGCGAGACCGACGGTACGGAGGGCGCAGCCTTCCTTCGCAAGTACGACCACTTCACGGCGCCTCGCAGCTTCGTGATGTCCCAGCTCCAAACTTGGTTCGCGCCGGTCGCGAGCAGCTCGGGCTTGGCGTACGCGGGATGCCGGAGTTGGTCGCGGCGCTCGCGGACAAGGCGGTTTGCCTCAAGCACGCGGTACATCGTTCGTGTCGAGCACAAGTAACTGCGCTCGTCGAGCAGCGTTGCGAAGACCGTGGCCGGCGCCTTGTCCACGAAGCGCGGCGAGGTGAGGACGCCGATGACGTTGCGGCGTTCGCCGTCGTCGAGCGCGCGGACGGGGCGGGGTCGCGGCCGCGGGGCGGGGCTTGCGCGGAGGCGCCGGTAGTACGTCGCACGAGCGACCGTGAGCGCCGTGCATGCCTTGACGATGCCCACGTCGGTCGAGAGCGTTTTCGCGGCGGTCATGATCCGCTCCTCTCGTCGTCCGGCGTCGGGAGCGAGATCCCCAGCATCTGCGAAACTTTTTTTTGGACGTCGATGATGATCTCCGCCTGCCGCAGTCGTTCTGTGAGGCGACGGTTCTCACGCTCCCGGCGTAGAGTTCGGGCTCCGTTCCGTCGCCCTCCCCATTTCGCTCACGCGCTCATGCCACTGGCATTCGCGCAGATTGTTCGCGAAATAGCTGCAGGGCGCGCTTCTCGGCGGGGTCGGCCTCCTTCGCCTTGCGGCCGCGTTTCTTCGGCGAGAGCGCCGACGTGCCGCCCTTCTCCCGGCGTAGAGTTCGGGCTCCGTTCCGTCGCCCTCCCCATTTCTGCCGCGCGAGCCGACCCACTGGGTCGGCCGCAGATTGCGGCAGAAATAACTCGCGACGCCAATCCGCGAGGTGCGACGAGTAGAGCCCTTCCCGGCGCAGCAGTATTCCGATTTCCCCGGGCTTAGTGCATCGCTCCGCTGCGCGGACGATGCCACGCTTGTAATCGGCGTTGAAGCGCCGACGACGTGGCCGGTCGCTCACCTCTGGGTCTGGCGGCCCGCTCATCGGCCCTCCGCTCCGCTCCGGCTCGCTACGCTCGCCTGCGCTCTGCTCTGGGCCGATGAACGGAATTTCGACCTTCCCGTTTTCTGGTTCCTGTGCCTTCATCATCTGGACCTCTCTGGTCGCCCTCTACAGTAATATCGACCAAGCTCCCTGTCTCACGTACGTTGGCACAGAGGGCTCCCCAAAATCGGCCCCGGAGTGGTCGAAGTGCCGACCCGCCTCCACGAAATCGCTACCGGAGCCCGAATTATCGGCTTCCTTCTCCACGAAATCCCGACTGGAGTCGAAAAAGTCGGCAAAGAACTCCAAAATAGCCCGATCGGAGCGAAAAAGATCGCTTCCGGCGCCACGATCAGCCGTCCGGAGTCCTCGATCACCCCG
>CAYHRK010000414.1:0-2921 GCA_964358795.1 uncultured Vicinamibacterales bacterium | reverse complement strand
CGCCGCTACCAGGGCCGGGGTGCCCACGCCCGGGGAGGCCGTGTCGGGCTGACGAGTGGGCAGCCCTTGCTGAAGCACCAGCTTCATCGCCACATCAATCGGCAGGCGCACGACGCCCGCGTTTCTGTCTACCCATCCGTAGGTGGTGAGCATGGCATCCTCTTCGGCGCGCAGGGTCCTGAGATCCCCCGCCGCGTCGACCTGGATGCGCGGCTCTGGCGGAAGGCGCTCTTCACCCGGCGCCGCCGGCTGCGTGAGGGAACTCGGGGCCGAGGCCACGTCCCGGCTGGCCTGCTGGGAGCTGAACATCTGGAACAGGACATAGATGATCAGGTACGAGGCCAGGCACATGACGGTGATGCCGGCGATAAAGACCACCAGCGGGCGCGTCTTCACGTCCCGCGTTTCGTAGGCTCGGCTTGCCGACTGTCCCTCGTCTTCGTCACCGTGCTTGTGTTCAGCCATCGCAACAATCTCCGACGATCCAACACTTAGTGCTGTGGGCCTTGCAGGGCACTTGCCAACTCCGGATCACCCAACGGCAGCAGCGGGCGGCTCTTCAGATTCGAGGCAAAGACGGTCATCCAGACGCCGCCCAGGCCAACCATCGCGGCCACGTCCATCCACGAGAAATCCAAACCAGACGGATAGGCTTCCGGTCCAATCAGGTAGAACAGATCGAGGAACCGCATCGCGATCAACCATAGCGCCATTGCGGCTAAAATCGCCGGGTTGCGCTTCGATTGGCGCGACAGCAGCACCAGCAACGGCACGGCGAAGTGGCAGACCATCAATCCGATGCCGATCGCCTCCCAGCCGTGATTCATCCGGTGCATGTACCAGGGGATTTCCTCGGGCAGGTTCGCCGACCAGATGATCAGGAACTGCGAAAACGACAGGTACGCCCACAGCATGGTGAAGGCGAACAACAGCTTCCCGAAATCGTGAAAGTGTCCGGCCTTGTAGACCGCCAGCATGGGCTGCTCGCGCGACAGGCGGCGGGCCATGATGATGGCCAGCGACAGGCCCATCAACGCCTGACCGATGATGAACAGAAACCCGTACATGGTCGAGAACCAGTGCGGCTCGAGCGACATGCCCCAGTCGATCGAGGCGAGGGTCATCGTGACCGCGTACACCACGAGGCCGCCGGCGCTCATCCGCTGCATCCGCACCGCGATGGCGGGGTTGCCCGTGCGATCCTGCTCGGCCGACCATCGCGTGAGGAACCATGTCAGGCCAATCCAGATCGCGAAGTACAGCGCCGCCCGTGCCAGGAAGAAGGGCAGGTTCAGATAGATCGCCTTCTCCTGCAGCACGTGATCGGTCGCGACTTTGGCCGCGTCTGTCCAGGGATAGAGTTCCCTGGCGCCAAACGCAATCGGCAGGAACAACACGGCCATCCAGGGCAGCGTGCGGGCGGCGGCTTCCAGGATGCGGCGCAGCACCACACCCCATCCTCCCCCCGACATGTGCTGCAGCATGGTGAGCGCCAACCCGCCAAGTGCGGCCGCCAGCCAGAACAGGAACGCGAGCAGGTACGAGTGATAGAACTGACTTGAATTGATGAACGCCCCGGCGGCGGCGGCGGCAAGGCCGACCAGGCCCACGATGAGCGATCGCTGACGCAGACTGTCGAGGCTGGCGGGCGGTGTGTAGGTGGCGTCGTGCATGTCGTCTATTGCTCGTTCGGTCGAAACCGTCAGCGTTTGTCGGCTGTCTCGAGCCGGGCCCGTTCCGACGGCGGCACCTCGTCTATCGTGGCCTTCTGGCTGCGTTGCAGCGCCCTGACGTAGGCGGTAATGGCCCATCGATCGCGTGGCGGAATCTGCGCCGCCATGTCGGGCATCACGCCGAACCCGGTCGCGATGACGTCAAACAGGTAGCCGGGCGGAGCCTGCCGCAGCCGGTCCTGATGAAACGTCTGGGGCTTGCGCAGGCCGCGGCGCACCACCATGCCGTCACCCGTGCCGGTCCGTCCGTGGCACGGGGAGCAGAAGATGTCGTAGCGTTCGTGTCCCCGGGCCATCACCTCGGCCGTGACCTCGAACGGGAACACCTCGGCCAGCTTGTCCGACACCTTGCCGGCGTAGAGCAGCGCATCTTCACGCAGATGCCCGCGTGCCACGGTGCCCTCGACAAGGGGCCGAGCCGATCGCTGGTCGGCATAGAAATCGCTCTTCGCGTACGGCTTGAACTTCGGCTGGTCGTGCATGTCCTGCCGGCAGCCGGCCACCAGCAGCCCGGCCGCCATGCCGCATGCCGCCACGATTCTAGCGTTCAACGTCGGATACCTCTCGCGGCTCGAGACTCTCGAGAAACGTCCTCGTCGCGGCCCGATCGAATCTCGGGTCGCGTGCCTCGATGCACAGGAAGAATCGATCGCGGCTGGCCATCACGAATCGCGGCACATTGAACACCGGGTGATACGGCATCGGCAGGCCATTGAGCGCCAGCATGCCGCCCACGGCCGCAAACGCCGCGAACAGGACGGCCGTTTCGAACATCGGCGGGACAAACGACGGCCACGAAATCAGCGGCCGGCCCCCGACATTGAGCGGGTAGGCGATACTCGACACCCACACCTGGAGACCCCAACCCGCCAACGCACCAAGCAGCGCGCCTCCGGCCACGATCATGGGCAGCTTCGTCTGTGGAAACCCCAACGCCTCGCGCAGTTCCTCGATCGGGAACGGCGAGTACGCATCCATCTTCAGATAGCCGGCTTCGCGCGCCCGGTTCGCCCCGCGTACCAGGGCCGTCGGGCTGTCGAATTCGGCCATCACTCCGTAGAGATCGTGGTCTGCCATGGCGTTGCTCACCGAGGGCCGGAGCCTAACCCCGAATCTCCATAGCCGATTTCAAGACCGTCCGGGTCCTGTCCGCGACCAGCCCACCCGTCCTCGGGCCGACAAACATGA
>CAYHRK010000413.1:0-2937 GCA_964358795.1 uncultured Vicinamibacterales bacterium | reverse complement strand
TCATCGTGATCGGCGCCGGCACCGGTGGTTATCCCACTGCCATTCGCGCTGCACAGCTTGGCCTGAAGGTGGCTGTGGTCGAGCGGCAGAAGTCGCTGGGCGGCACGTGCCTGAATTGGGGCTGTATTCCCACCAAGGCGTTGCTGGAACACGCGCACGCGCTGAAGATTGCGCAGCACGCGAAAGAGTGGGGCCTGTTGCTGGGCGAGCAGCCGGCGCGCATCGACATGAACCAGGTGCAGGCGCGCAAGGACAAGACGGTGACCGTGCTCACACGCGGCATCGAGTTTCTGTTCAAGAAGAACAAGATCGAGTGGATCAAGGGCAGCGCCAGGCTGGCAGGGGCAGGCGCCGTCGAGGTGACCGGCGGGCAGAACCAGATGTTGCACGCGCGGCAAATCGTGATCGCCACAGGCTCGAACGCCCGCAGCGTGCCGGGCATCGAGCTGGACCGCACACGCATCATCACGAGCGACGAAGCGATTGGGCTCGGCCAGGTGCCGAAGTCCATCGTGATCATGGGCAGCGGGCCCATTGGAGTGGAATTCGCCACCGTGTTCAAGCGCTTCGGCAGCGACGTGACACTTGTGGAGCTGCTGCCCAGGTTGGTGCCGCTCGAGGACGATGCGATCTCGGCCGAACTCGAGAAGTCGTTCAAGCGACAGGGCATCAAGTTTCACACGTCAACCACCGTCACCTCGGCAAAAGCCGGGGCCGATGGCGTCGCGATCGAAGCGAGAATGTCCGACGGCTCCGTACAGACGATGCAGGCCGAATTCCTGCTGGTGGCGACCGGTCGCGGGCCGGTCACGACGGGCCTTGGAGCCGAGGAGGCGGGGATCAGAATCGAGAACGGCTACGTGTGGGTGGACGAGCAGTTCCAGACCAACGTGCCAGACGTATCCGCGGTCGGCGACGTGATCACCTTTGGAAAGCCTGGGCACCCGCAACTGGCGCACCTGTCCACGGCCGAGGGTGTCGCGCTGGCTGAGCGGCTGGCCGGCCAACCGTTTCACCCGATCAACTACGATCGCGTGCCCACGTGCACCTACTGCGATCCCGAGATTGGCAGTGTCGGCCTCTCCGAGAAACAGGCCGTGGAACGTGGCTACCAGGTACAGGTGGGGACGTTTCCGTTCGGCGTGCTCGGTCGCGCGCGAATCGCGAACGAAACGGAAGGGCTCGTCAAGATCGTCGCCGACAAGCAGTACGACGAAGTGCTGGGTGTGCACATGATTGGCCTGCGCTCTACGGAATTGGTGGCCGAGGCCACCCTCGCGCTGCAGCTCGAGTGCACGGTGGAGGAACTGATCCGCACCATCCACGCACACCCGACGATGTCGGAAGCCGTGGGCGAGGCGGCGCACGCCACGCACGGGGCGGCGATTCACGCGTAGCAATCTCCCGTCATTCCCGCGAAGGCGGGAATCCAGGACTGGACCCCCGCTTCCGCGGGGGTGACGGTCAGCACCCGGTTTCTCGAGGTGAGCGATGTCCGACGTCGTCATGCCGCAGATGGGCGAGTCGATCGCCGAGGGCACCATCGTCCGGTGGATCAAGAAAGTCGGCGATCGCGTTGATCGCGACGAGCCGCTGTTCGAGATCTCCACCGACAAGGTAGACGCCGAAATCCCTTCGCCCTCGGCGGGCGTTCTGACCGAAATTCGCGCAAAAGAAGGCGAGACGGTGCCGGTGAACTTCGTGGTGGCCGTCATTGGCGACGCTGCGGCCGCCGCGGTGGCTCCGCCTGCAGCGGCGAGCGCCGCTGCGGCACACTCGGCTCCGTCCTCCGCGCCTGCACCGCAGCCTGCTGCGGCTGCCGTGCCCGCCCCGGCGGCTGCGGCTCCCGTCGTGGCGGAGCCCGAGATTCAGGCGTCGCTTGCGGGCGACGAACTGCGCCGTCAGAAGTCGTCGCCGCTTGTTCGCAAGATCGCTGCCGAACATCACGTGAACATCGCCCGGATTCCCGGCACGGGCTTGGGAGGCCGCGTCACGAAGCACGATATTCTCGGTTTTCTCGGGACCGGTTCGCCGGCCGGAACGGCCTCTCACGCGCCGGCCGCATCGGCTCCGGTAGAGGCGGCGCCGCACACGCCGGTGTTCAAGCCCGGCGACAACGTGGAACTGGTGCCCATGTCGGTGATGCGCAGGAAGATCGCCGAGCACATGGTGCTGAGCCGGCGCACGTCGGCTCACGTGCACTCCGTCTTCGAGATCGACTACACGCGCGTCGCGAAGATCCGCGCCGCGAAGAAGGCCGACTACGAGAAGCTGGGCGTCAAGCTCACGTTCATGTCATTCATCCTGAAGGCCACCGTTGACGCCCTGAAGGCCGTGCCCATCGTCAACACCTCCCTCGACGGCGACACCATCGTCTACAAGAAAGACATCAATCTGGGCGTGGCCGTCGCCCTCGACTGGGGACTGATTGTGCCGGTGGTGAAGCAGGCCGCCGAGAAAAACGTGCTCGGCTTGAGCCGGGCGATCCAGGACCTGGCCGCGCGCGCGCGGGCCAAGCAGTTGAAGCCCGAAGAGGTGCAGGGCGGCACGTTTACGATCACGAACCCGGGCGTGTTCGGCGCGCTGTTTGGCATGCCGATCATCAACCAGCCGCAAGTGGCGATCATGGGTGTTGGCAACATCGACAAGCGCGTGGCCGTCATCGACGATGCGATCGCCATCAGGTCGAAGGGATACCTGACGTTGGGCTACGATCACCGGCTGATTGATGGCGCCACCGCCGACCGGTTCATGTCGCACGTGAAGCAGACGCTCGAGAACTTCGACCCGAGCGCGGTCTGAAGTCGGGAGCAAGGCTTCGGAGACGCGGTCGTTCATGAGCGAAACCTGCCCGTTGATCGTGCGTCGGCTAGGGCTGGTCGGCTACGCCGACGCTCTGACGCTGCAGCGGGAGCTTGTGACCAGGCGGGTGGCGGG
>CAYHRK010000412.1:0-2942 GCA_964358795.1 uncultured Vicinamibacterales bacterium | reverse complement strand
GCTTCGTTCGGTACGATGAAGCCCGTCGAAGCTGTCCGGGCCCCCGCGGGGGCATGCATTGACAATTTGCGGCAGCCCTGCGCGACGCTGAGCGTCACTGGCCTGACACGGCCGCGACTCTCGCCGACGGGGTGTTGACATTTAACATCAATACAATCAGTAGGTTACATGAGCATGTGCCGGCCCGGTCAAGTCTGGCACCAGGCTTGCTAAAGGAATGGTCGCACGGCAATCAGTTCTCGGGGTGGGAGAAACCGCCCGTTTGATTGCGGCACGGACGTCAACACCTTAACCGGACGATTTCTCGAGACGAGAGGGAGAAGAGACAATGAAGAGCAACAAAGGATTCACGCTGATCGAATTGCTGATCGTTGTGGCAATCATCGGTATCATCGCGGCCATCGCGGTGCCGGGCCTCCTGCGCGCCCGTCAGTCGGGCAACGAAGCGTCGGCCATCGGTTCGCTGCGCGCCATCAACAGCGCCCAGTCGACCTACGCGGCCAGTTGCGGTAACGGCTTCTACTCGCCCAGTCTGGTGAACCTTGGCGTGGTGCCGACCGGCGGCTCCTCAGCGTTCATCAGCCCGGATCTGTCGGGCGCGGCCAGCGTGTCCAAGAGCGGCTACACCGTCACCATGGGCAGCTCGTCGGGCGTGGCGACAGCGGCTCCGGCCTCCTGCAACGGCCTGGCGGCCGGCGCGGTGGTGCAGGGCTACAACGCGACGGCGGCCCCGGCGGCTGGCGGCGGCACCCGTTCGTTCGGCACCAACACCACGGGCACGATCTTCTCGGCGACGCAGCAGGCGGCTCTGGCGATGACCGACACGACGGCCCCCGCTGGCGCCAACCCGCTCCAGTAACACTCCTCTCCCAGCACGCGCTGGGACACACGCTTCGCGAGGGATGCTTGCCACGGGCGAGCATCCCTCGCGGCTTGTACGGACCCCCCACGGTTCGTAATTGTTTACCGCCTCCAGATCATTAGCGGTAAACAGTTACCACGATTCCTTGGCCCGCCATCCCAACCCGCGCATGCGCACCCTCGTCAAATAAGCAGTCAAATAGGCAGTCAAATAGGCAGACAGGTGCGCCCCGCCAGTGCGGAGGATAGAATAGCGGCTAGGGAAGGACGTCTCGAGATGAGAACCAGCAGGGGCTTCACGCTGATTGAGTTGTTGATCGTGGTGGCGATTATCGGGGTGATTGCCGCCGTCGCGGTGCCGGGCCTGATGCGCGCGCGGCAGGCGGGCAACGAAACGTCGGCCGTGGCGTCGCTGGGCGCCATCAAGGCTGCCCAGCAGATCTACGTGGCCACCTGCGGCAACGGCTTCTTCTCGCCCAGCCTGCCCAATCTGGGCACGCCGCCCGCCGGAGGCACCGCCTTTCTCAGCCCAGACCTCACCACGGGCACCACGGTGTCCAAGAGCGGCTACATGGTGACGATGTCGAGTTCGAGCGGGGCGGCGACTGATACACCGGCGTCGTGCAACGGCCTGGCGGCCGGATCGGTGATGCAGGGCTTCAACGCCACCGCGACGCCATCTCCCGGAGGCGGCACCCGCGCGTTCGGCACCAACACGAACGGCACGATCTACTCGGCCACGCAGCAGACCGCCCTCGCCATGACCGACACCACCGCGCCGGCCGGCTCCACGCCGATTCAATAGCACCGTCAGGCCGTGTCGCCCCAGAACTGGGCGAGCAGGTTGGCGGCCACGCGGCGTCGGTAGACGGCCGTCGATCGGATGTCGTCGATCGGGTGAATCTCTTCTTGCAGAATGCGCTGGACGTCGGTCAGTCGGGCGCCGGCGGCCAGCGCCTCCTCGGTGCGCGGCACACGCTCCACGGTGGGGGCTACGCTGCCCAGTGCGATGCGGGGGCGATCGGCACGCACCGCGGCCATCACCACTTTCGAGATCGACTGCGCCGCGCGCGTGCCGACCTTGCGGAACCACTGCGTTCCCTCGATGCGAGGGAACTCGATGGCCGTAATCAACTCGTCGGAACGCATCAGGCTCTGGCGATAGCCCGTGTAGAACGTGGTAAACGGCACCTTGCGCGTCGCGTCGATGCTTTGCAGTTCGACCAGGGCTTCGGCAGCGGCCAAAACCGGCAGGGTGTCGCCTGCCGGCGATCCGTTGACGATATTGCCCCCGAGCGTGCCCCGGTTCTGAATCTGCACGGCGCCCACCTCGCGCGCCGCCGACACCAGCATCGGCACACGCCGCCGCACCAGGGGCGAGCCGATGATCTCGGTGTAGGTGGCCAGCGCGCCGATGCGCAAGACGTCGCCATCGGCCGAGATGCCACCCAAGCCATCGAGACCCCAGATGTTCAGGAATCGCTGGTCGTGAAGCGTGCTGAAGTTCAGTCCCACGTACACATCGGTGCATCCGGCAAGCGGCACCAGCGGGCGCTCTTCGCGCAACAGGCGCAGGGCATCACGAAGCGAGCGCGGGCGCAGGAGTTGCAAAGGCGAGAGAGACGTCCTCATGCCCGCCTCCGACGAACACGGGCCTTGGTCTTACGGGCTGCCTGAATCGCGCGGTAGATTCCCATGTAGCCCGTGCAGCGGCACAGGTTGCCCGAAAGGGTTTCCTGCGCCTGCTCGCGGGTGATTTGCACGCCGTGTCGGGCGGGAGTCATCGACTCCTGGTAAAGCGCGAACATCGACATGACAAAGCCCGGCGTGCAAAACCCGCATTGTGTGCCGTGGGATTCGGCCATGGCCTGCTGGGCGGGATGGAGCGAGCCGCTTTCGTCGCGCAGATCTTCCACTGTGTACAGTGCTGCGCCGTCGATGGAGGACACGAAGCGTATGCAGCTGTTGACGGCACGCCACCTGAGGCCGTCGCGCTGCTCGTTGAGTTCGGCCAGCACCACGGTACAGGCTCCGCAGTCGCCCTCGGCACAGCCCTCCTTGGTACCGGTTTGGCCGAGGTC
>CAYHRK010000411.1:0-2946 GCA_964358795.1 uncultured Vicinamibacterales bacterium | reverse complement strand
CGCGGCGGGTCTCTGCAGTCCGATGGGGTGTCACTCGGGAAATCGTTGTGGCCTGGATTCTGACGTTCCCCGTCTGCGGATTCGTCAGCTGGGCGGTCGTCACGGCGGTGCGATACGTTCTGTGACCACGAGCGCTGAGCATCCATTTTGTGAATGACTCGCTTCTAAACATTCTATTTGTCACATCGATGAGAACCGCGTACAAATCGAGGACGAAGACACCGCGAGGTCGCGGTCTGCAGTCGCGGGACAGGTGAAGCGTGATGGCGGTGACGAGCAGCGGACGGCGGCGCCCCCAGGCGAGAACCAGCGGGAATCGCGATACGCCGATGCTCTCGGCGTTCGAGCGCATGGGGTTCGATCCAGAAACCGCGGTTCTCCTCGACGTGATCCCGCTCGTCCAGGTGGCGTGGGCCGATGGCCAGATCTCGAGGAGCGAACGGCTGCTCATCGTCGAGCTCGCACTGCGACGCCGGCTGCTCGATACGGCTCCGCTGTACCACCGGCTGAGTGGCTGGCTGGACCAGCGTCCGTCACACGAGTTCTTCGAGCGCATGCTCGACGCGGTGCGAGCCAGGCTCGAGGGGTTGCAGCCGAGGGCGAGGGAAGCCGCCTGGCGGCGTGTGCTGACGGAATGCGCCGCTGTGGCGTGCGCGTCGGGTTCACCACCGGATTCGTCTCGCGGAGTCTCAGACCTGGAGCGACAGGCACTGGCGCGGGTGGCAATCGCCCTCTCAGTTCCACAGCCCCACAGGACAGTCATGTAGACCGCGACTTCAGACGTCCGCAACAGAGAGACATCCACGGCGGGGAGGGTGTTATGGCGCTCTGGAGCACAGCGCAGACGACGGTGAACTTCCTGGACCTCATCCGAGCGGAGTATGAGCGCGTTTGACACGATCCTGTGCCCAGTGGACTTCTCGGAGGCGTCCGCACGCGCCTTGCGCTACGCGGCCGCGCTCGCGGAGCGATTCCGCGCCAGGCTGAGCGTGCTGCACGCGATCGACCCCATCCTCGTGAACGCCGCAGCCGCAGCCTACCGCATGCAGATGCTCGAAGAGGACATGCGAGCGGAGCTGGACGCGTGGGTGACGACGACGGTATCGCCGATCTCGTGCTGCCCGAGCCGCTCGACGGTGGTGTCCTCTGGGCGACCGCACCGAGAGATCCTGAAACTCGCGGAGCGCGAGACGGTCGACCTCATCGTGATGGGCACGCGCGGACGGCGGGGCTGCGCCAGGCTGTTCGAGGGATCTGCAACCGCGCGGGTTCTGCGTCAGACCTCCATCCCGACACTCGTCGTGCCCGTTGACGGGTCCGCGGCGCCTTCTGGTGCGGACGGATCGCTCAATCTCGCCGGCCCTGTGCTCACGCTGGCTGATCCAGGCCACATGTCGAGCCAGGTCCTTCGCTTCGCCGCGGATCTGGCCCGGGCGCTTGGAGCGTCTCTTCTCGTGGCGGAGTCCGGTCGTGCGACGCCTCGCCGCTTCTCCCGTGGCACCGGCTGGGACGCCGCCCCGTCTGAGAACACCCTGCGGCAGCGGATGTTCGAACGGCGAATTTCCCATCTGGCGAAATGGGTCCGAACCGAACGGCTGGCTCTGCCTGGAAAGCCACTGATGGCGATTGTCACGGCGGCCGCCCAGCAAAGACCCGGCCTGATCGTCGTGGGCACTGCAAGGGGCTTGGGCCAACAACACCAGCTCTCGCCACGGGCGGCGTACCGGGTCATCTGCCTCACGTGCTTGCCAGTGCTCGTCATCCCTGCCGAAACGTTCGTGGCGATTCGCAGCCACCACGAATCGTCTGCGCCTCTCGCGATGGTGGGCTGAAGTTCGTTCCGTTCGCGTCGCGCCCCTTCCACCACATTCATCCGCCGCGACCAGACGGGAGACTCCCAGTGGTAAACTGATTGCTCAACGAGATGATCATTCACGGTATTCCGCACACGCGCACAGCCACGGCGTGGAGTTCGAGCTCGAGGCCGGGTGGCGTGAGCCGGGTTCTTCGCCGAACCCTCCTGCTGCTCGTTCTCGCAACCTGCTCCAGCTCGCCTCAGACGCTCGAGGGGCCGGCGGCCGAGATCCGTGCGCTCACCGGCGCCCGAACTCGCGTGGTCTGGGTGCAAGGCGACGGGACCGATCCGTTCGCGGCGGGAGATCGCCTGATCCTGATGGGCTTTGACACGGACGCTGGACGAGGCGAGCGCGTGATTCTGGGCGAGCGCAGGAGCTACGTGAAGCCGCTCCTGACGCCCCGCGGCGACCGCATCATCTTTTCAAGCCGGACGGGTCCGGAGGGCCCGGAGATCTTCATCGTCGATTGGGACGGGTCCGGCTTGAGACGGCTCGCGAACGGATCCGCTCTCGCGGTGTGGCAGGATCCGACGGACGGCCGCGAGTGGGTCTATGCCGGCACGGACGGCAAAGAAGACAACTTCAGGGTCGTCACGCGCATGCGGATTGACAATCCGAGTTCCAGAGAGCTCGTCTGGGACAGAACGATGGTGAGCCGCGACACATTTCAGGTTTCGGCCGACGGGCGCCACGCTGGCGGTCTCTTTCCGTGGCCGGATGCCGGTGTCGCCGAACTGCCGAACCGCTCCTGGCGAAAGCTCGGCGAGGGATGCTGGACAGCCCTGACAGACGCGGGCGGCCAGCTTTTCTGGTACTTCGATGGGGCGCACCGTAACCTGACCATGGTGGATGTGGGCACCGACAGGCGCTGGACGGTCAACATCAACCGGGCGCCCGGGTTTGGTGGCGCGGAAGTGTACCACCCGCGATGGACCAACCATCCCCGGTTTCTGGCGATCTCGGGCCCCTACAACCAGGGCGGTGACAACCAGGTGCGAAGCGGAGGGGCGCAGTCCGAAGTGCACCTCGGACGCTTCAGCGCCGATTTCTCGAGGGTCGAGGCGTGGGCGCGGGTGACGCGCAACTCCGG
>CAYHRK010000410.1:0-2975 GCA_964358795.1 uncultured Vicinamibacterales bacterium | reverse complement strand
TACAACCCGATGTGACCGGCGTACCGTATGGTGAATGAGTGGGCGACGGGCCAAGCGCTCGACGAAGCGAGGAGCGGGATCGCCCGAGCGCGTCCGGCATTCTGATCCGCGGCAAGCGCACGATCGGCGTCTGGGCCTGGCTGAACCGTGAACAGCGGGCGCTCCTGCCGCCTCGCGCTGGCTGTGGCCGGCCCGATCCACCCCATCAGCGACGACTACCGGCGCGCCTGGGACTATCCGGCCTACCTCACGCTGGTGGCCGGCCTGCGCCGCGCGGACGCTGCTGCTCAATTACTACGGGGAGCGGTTAATGGATGACATCAGGCCGCCGCGTACCGCACGCTCGGCGCGTCGAAAAAGCGACGCACTGCTGCGGGATGGTGTTGGGCGATCCGGAGATACGATCGCACGTTGGCGATCAGCTCCGCTTGGTCCACCGAGGCCATAGCCCGAATCGCGCGTTCGAGATCTCAGTGACCGACATCGACGCGGCCTGCGCTCGAGTCGCGTTCGCCGTGCGATGTCAGAGGGAGAGCCTCCCCGGTGCCCCCGGGGGCGCGTCCCGTGCCTGAGAACGGCCCTTCAGTTGGCTCACGAGACCCCGCTAATGCGGCCTATCGTTGCACCGGCTCGTACGGCGTGTGGAGCTCTAGCGTCTTGGCCCGAGCGATCAGCGCGTCGCGGGCAGGCAGCTCGGGGACCGGCGCTTCGGTCGCCGCTGGCGATGCCTTGGACGTGTTGTCCGTACCCCCCCCGCTGTGTCAGGCCCTCAGCGGACTGCCTGGCGTCGCATCACTGCCATTCCGTTACTGTCGGAAGGCCGCTCATGCTGCCGATTGTCTTGGGTTGACGGCATCCCCCTAAGCGTTCGCCAGCAGTGCCCAAAGTTCCCGCCGGCGTCGGCGTGATTCCGCAAGGACGGAGCGCGTGTCGCGTGAATACGCACCAAGCGCGCTCAGTTCATGGCCGCATCCCAATCCGACCCGAGGGCTGTTCGCCCTGTTGACCGTCCCATAAACACCTGATTATCCTGCGTCGCTGGCCGGACGTCGCCGCCCAACAAAACCGTGGCGAAAGTGACCGCGTTCCAGGCGAGGATTGTCCCGCGGGTAGCCGGCAACCCACCGATACCGTGGCCCCCTGTTTACGCCTCCCTTGGCGACTACTCAGGACCAAACGCTGCCACTGGCATATCCAGCACCCTCGCGGGTGCAGAGAGACTAGCCCGCTTTATTCGTGAAGGTACCGATTTTAGTTCTTGTGCGTCGTGATCCTGTCGTAAAGGCGCCGTCTGACGGGTGCGAACGCTCACGCAGCGAGACACGAGGCCGGGACTCAGCCGGATCGGCCGCGCACCACGGCGGCGCAGACAGCTCCGCCACACCGAGGGAGCGCCGATCGCTGATGACGCGTGAGCGCGGGGTTAGCCCGTGCGGGCGCCGAGCGCGAGGGCGATGTGACGCCAGGCGTCGAGGAAGGGCGTCGACGTCGGCAGATGGAGGACGATGCGGCGCACCGAGCGGACGACGCGGACGCCCAGCTTGAGGAGCCGCTCGCGCAGCGTCGTCACTTGCGCGCGCGCGCAGGCCGTGCGGGCGGCCCGCAGCCGGAGTTCCTGCATGAGGACGTACGCGGCGGCGGTGAGGAGCACGCGCAGTTGATTGGGCCAGAAGCGACAGCAGCTGGTGCGGCTCCGAGCCTTCGGCTGTCTCGGGTCGGGGTGGCAGGATCTGAGAAGGGACCTTATGTTAATTGGCGGCGACGGGCACCCCGCTAATGCGGCCTATCGTCACGAAAAGAAATTCCAAAGGAGGGCGGCAAGGTCCGCGTGCTTTCGATCCCGACGGTGCCCTCATAGTGCGACATCATCCAGCGGCGCGTGTGAATCGTTGCTGGTCACCCACCCGTTTCACCCCCTGGCGGGACAACGCCTCTTGATTCTCGTTCCGCGTCGATACCGCTCGCTCGGTCGAGTGTATGTCTGCGATGGTGGCTCGTTCGGGAATGTGACCCTGCCTGAGGAGTTCACCGATCGCGGGATGGACCCCGCCCCGTCTCCCGTAACGCTCGAGGCGCTCATCGAGCTCGCTGCGGTGGTGGCTGCCGTGAAGAAGCGTGCTTGACATCGACAGGTGAGGTGAGTATCTTGTATACATATGCGCCACAAGATTCCATGGGCGACCCTGACCGCCCGTCAACTGCGGGCGCGCCGCGCGACACTGGCTCGGGAGTTGCCCGACGTCGAGGCGATGCTGCGAGGGTCACTGCAGCGGCAACGCCGTCGGTGTGGGAAAGCGGGGTGCCGCTGCGGCGAGGGCGAACTGCACGGGCCGTACATCTACTTGTCCGTGCGGACGAGCGAGCGCAGCCGCTTGTTGTATGTGCCCGCGGAGGCGGCCGACGAGGTGACGCATCGGGTGGACACGACCGGCCGCATCGAGACGGCGTTGACGGACATCTCGGCGATCAATCTCGAACTGCTCGCCCGAGGGGAACTGGACTGAATGGCTGGGGGCGTACCCACCGCGGATGTGGTGGCGCTCCTGGCGAACATGCTGACGGCGGCGATCGAGAGAGGATGGCTGAGCGACGATGAGCAGCCCGAACGTGATTGCGGCTCGGCACCTCGAACGGCTCGCCCTCGTCTACGTGCGTCAGTCGACGCTCATGCAGGTCCGCATGCATACGGAATCGACCGCTCGCCAATACGCCCAAGCCGGGCAGGCGGCGGCGCTCGGGTGGGACGCCTCGAACATCGTCACGATCGACGCCGACCTGGGACTCTCCGGACAGAGCGCCTCCGGACGGGCGGGCTTCAAGGAATTGGTCAGTCGCGTCTGTGTGGGCGAGGTGGGGGCGGTCTTTGGGCTCGAAGTCTCCCGCCTCGCGCGCAACTCCGCGGACCTCCAGCGACTGCTCGAATTCTGCAGCATCAGTGATACCCTGATCGTCGACGCCGATGGGGTCTACGACCT
>CAYHRK010000409.1:0-2998 GCA_964358795.1 uncultured Vicinamibacterales bacterium | reverse complement strand
AACCGTCGCCGAAAGAAAGGCGCACGCGCGCAGTTGTGCACTTCCGCCATCTTACTAGAAGACAGCAGCCATCCAAGGAAGTTCCGGGGACCCTCGACAGAGCCAGGGACCGCCATCCCGTCATTCCCGCTCGCCCTTCGTCATTCCCGCGGGCGCCTTCGCCCTGGGCTACGGCGGCCCAGGGATGCGGGAATCTGGACCCCCGCGTGCGCGGGGGTGACGGACGGGGCGCGGGGGTGACGAACTACGTGCATCACGTCGAGGTGTCTTGTGAAATCGCTCTTTCCACAAATGCACGATAGCCAGCCAGGGATAACGCAGCAGCATCTTGGGCCCCGCGAACCGCATCACCACGCGCATCGACTCGCGCTCGGCGGGCCGATAGCAGTGGATTGGACACTCACGACAGGACGGTTTCCCGGCGCCGTATGGGCAGGCGTCCAGGCGCGCGTGCGAGTATTTCAGCAGCGTCTGACACTGGGCGCACAGTTCATCGGCGCGCTCGTGATGCTCGGCGCAGTAAATCTCGACCATCGCAGCGACGGTCTTCTTCTCCGTGGCGATAGGACGCGGTACCGGGGTTGGGCTGATCATCGCGACATGTCGAGGTCCATCTTACTGTGGGTCAACGACGCCCCGATCGGAGGTGAACGTACTGCATGTCCCGTCAACGGGACTCGCACGGGCGCCGTTCACGAACGAACAGGTGCTGAGCCATCCGCAAGTGGTAGACCCAGGGGGCCGGACGAGATCCCCCGAATCGCAGCCCGGACGACGAAACGACCCTATGCGTGTCGGCTAGAATGGTGGGATGCTCACGGCACCACTGCGTATCTTCCTGTCGTCGTTCCTGATCCTCTTCCTCGAGGTCGCCCTCATCCGGTGGCTGCCGGCCCAGATCCGGCTGCTGTCGTACTTCTCGAATTTCATCCTGCTGGCGTCGTTTCTTGGCATCGGTATCGGCGCGCTGCTCGGACGGGTACGCCGGTCGCTCTTCGTCTGGTATCCGCTGCTACAACTCGCCGTGATTGCGGTGGTCTACTTCTTCAGGCTCGAGGTCCGGATCAACGCTCCCGGCAGCATCTACTTCACGAGCGGCACCAGCGACCCGGTAACGGCCGTCGAAACGACGCTGCTGCTCCCCGTCCTGTTCGTGGGCGTGGCCGCCTTGTTCGCGACCCTGGCCCAGCGCATGGCGAAGGAGATGACCGCCCTGCCGCCGCTTCGTGCCTACACGATCAACCTGGCGGGCAGCCTCGCGGGTGTCGCCGCGTTCGCCGTTGCCTCATGGCTCGAAGCGCGGCCGATCACATGGTTCATCCTGGCCTTTGCGGTGACCCTCCCGTTGCTCTGGAACCAGCGATGGACCACCAGCACGATTGCGGCAATCCTCTGCCTGGTGGTCTCCGGGGCGCTCGTCGCCGACATGCAGCGCGGCACGATCTGGTCGCCGTACTACAAGATCACCGTGAAGACGCAAGGCCGCGAGACGGTGGTGGAGGTCAACAACATCTGGCATCAATCCATGGCACCCGTCGGTTCCAAGGAGTACTTCTACCAGTGGCCCTACATGGTGTTTGGCGACACGTTCAAGGACGTGCTCATCCTCGGCGCGGGGTCGGGCACCGACGTAGCCGCCGCCCTCCTGCACAACGTGGGCCGCGTCGACGCGGTCGAAATCGACCCGGCCATCCTGCGCCTGGGCGCCCAGAGGCACCCCGATCGACCCTACGCCGATCCCCGCGTGTACCAGGTCGCCGACGATGGCCGGCACTTCCTGCGCACGACGGAGAAGAAGTACGACCTCGTGGTGTTCGCGCTGATCGATTCGCTGACGCTGCAGTCCGCGTTCTCGGGCGTCCGTCTCGAAAGCTACATGTTCACCGAAGAGTCGTTCCGGGCCGTGCGCAACGTCCTCAAGCCGAATGGCGTGCTCGTGGTCTACAACTACTTCCGCGAAGCCTGGCTCGTAGACCGGCTCGCCAACACCGCCGCCACAGCCTTTGGCGAGGAGCCCATGGTGCACGTCCATCCCGCCAAGGACCAACTGGGCGTCATCGTTGTCGGACCGCGACTACGGACGCTGACGAACTACCCCGAGCCACCCTCCGAGGTCACCGCGTACAACCAGGGCGCGCCCCTGGCGCCGCCGGTCCGGCACGTGCGCGACCGGGCCATCGTGCCCGCCACCGACAACTGGCCATTCCTCTACATGCGCGAGCCGCACCTGCCGTCGCACTACACGTCGGCGCTCGCGGTAGTCCTGATCGTCTCAATCCTCGCCGTCTTCGGCGTCGTCCGGGGCGCGGTGCACAAATGGTCATGGGAGTTCTTCTTTCTCGGCGCCGGCTTCATGCTGCTCGAGACGAAGTCGATCATCCAGTTTGCGCTCCTGTGGGGCTCGACCTGGGTCGTCGCCTCGCTCACGATTGCCGCGGTGCTGGTGATGGCGCTGCTGGCCAACTGGACGGTGGCGCACGTCGAGGTCCGGCGGCCGCGCCTCGTGGGCGCGGTCCTGCTGGCGCTGCTGGCGCTCAACTACGTCGTGCCGGTGGGCACGTTCGCCATCGAGAGCCGGCCGGTCGAATCGCTGGTGTACAGCCTGCTCGTGTTCAGCCCGATCTTCTGTGCCGGACTGCTGTTCGGATCGAGCATCAAGCGCTCCGAAGACGTCACGGTGGACTACGGCGCCAACCTGCTCGGCGCGATGGTGGGCGGCGTCGCCGAGTATCTCTCGCTGCTGATGGGATTCCAGTTCCTGCTGATTCTCGTGGCGGTGTTCTACGCGGCCGCGCTGGCGACGCGCAAGACGACGGCGGTGTAGAATCCCTGCAGGTCGGACCTGACTCTGGCTCGGCGGCGGCGCCGTTTGCGGTCCGCTGCATGCCGTGGCTAGCAGCCCGTGGTGCAAGTGCGTCGTCGCATCGCCCTTCGACAAGCTCGGGGCGTCCCGAGCCTGCCGAGGGACGAGACCGGGGATGCGCCCGGCTGGCAAGGC
>CAYHRK010000408.1:0-3001 GCA_964358795.1 uncultured Vicinamibacterales bacterium | reverse complement strand
AGATCGATGCGGCCACGGCTGTCCGTGTGGCAGACTGGTGCATATGCGAACTGATAAGGCTTCACCACACGATATCGCTGGAGGAGGCACAGGCCATTTGCGATGCGATTGCCGAGCGCCAGCTCCCGCTTGTCTGGGAAGTCTTCGGCAAGCGCCGCGTCCTCGATCCCTCGATGAGCTATTCCCACCAGACGCTGTTGTTGATCTACAGCAGCCCCGGATCGGGCGTACCCATGGAGGATCTCGTCTCCTGGACCGAGCATTCGAATTCGGCTGTCTACCGCCGGGATGTGCTCCGGACGCTTCACAAATCTCGGCTGGTGGAGTACGACCGCGAGACCGAGATGGTCGCTATCTCGCCGAAGGGGAGTGCCTTGGTGGAGAACGAACTACTTCGGAAACAGAGGGGGCTCGGCGCTGCCTAACGCATTCGCGATGAACCGCGGGCGTCGCCCTGCGACTTCACGTCGCAACCGCCCGGCGGTTCCATCGCGCAGTTAGGCGGCACACCGTACCTAGCCCTACCTTCGCACGTCTGAGGCGGTAGGAGACCATGGTAGGGGAAAACGGGCTGGAAAAGTGTGGGTGGGGCTTGCCTTCGGACAGTGAGATGTGCTACATGAAAGAATATGCATGTGTTCGAACGCGAGGTGAACGGGCACCGCTACCGTATTGCGGCCCAGTCGGTGTGGGACTCGACTCGCGGCCGCTCGGTTGCGCGCCAGGTTGTGCTGGGGCCGGCAGCACCGCCACCGGTCGCCGATCTCGGCGCCACTCGTACGGTGGGCACGCGGGCGGTCGGGGACGTCGGAGCGTTGGTCTGGGTCGCGGAGCAGCTGGATCTGGTCGCGCATATTGACCGGGTATGCGGAAGCCTTGGCGCCAAGGGCGGTCCGTCCGTCGGCGAGTTGGCGGTCGCCGTGGCGATCCAGCGGGCGTGTTCTCCGGGACCGAAGCGTGACTTGGGGACGTTTCTGGATGCGAGCGTGCCGCGCGTCTCGTGCCTGCCGGGCTCGGCGTTCAGCGGGCAGGCGTTCCATCGGGTGGCGCAGCAGGTCACCGAGCGCCAGTTGGAGCAGGCTCAGGTGGCGATCTCGAAAGCGGCCGTGGCCCGGTTCGAGCTCTCGACCGACGTGCTCGCGTTCGACACCACGAACTTCGACACCCACATCGCGACGGTGACGCCGGGCGAGTTGGCCCGGCGCGGGCACGCCAAGAGCAAGCGAGCCGACCTGCGTGTGGTTGGACTCGGCCTTCTGGTCAGCGAAACGGGACATGTGCCGCTGTTGTACCGGACCTATGCGGGGAACGGCTCGGACCAAGGAGTGCTGGAGGCGTGCCTGCATGGGTTGCGGGAACTGCACGAGGCGCTCGACGACGGGGAGGGTCGCCAACGGCCAGCGCAGCGGACGCTGGTACGCGACGGCGGATCCTGGAGCCCGCAACTGGAGCTGGATCTGGACGTCGCCGGCTACTACAGCCTGATCTCGTTGCCGCTCGGACACCGCGCCGCGGAAGAGGCGTTGCAGATGGCGGCGCGGCGGGGTGCGATGAAGCGGCTGCCCGGCAAGCTCAGCCAGGTGCGCGCGGCGCGGATGCGCGCCAAGGTCGGCGACTTGGACCGCACGCTCGTGGTGGTCGAGAGTCAAGAACTGCTGCAGGGGCAGAAACGCGGCATTGCGGTCGCCCTGCGCAAGGCGAAGGCGGAGCTGCGCAAGCTCGAACGCCTGACACACGCGGGTCGCCTCTCGCGCAGCAGCCTGGAGCGTCGGGTGCAGAAGGCGCTTGCCCGCGAACACCTGTCGAGCTTCGTGGTCACCACGATCGCTGGAGACGACAAGGCGCCGACCTTGCGCTGGCGCGTGGATGCTGCCTTGCGTCGGCAGCTGGAGAAGACCCGGCTCGGGCGACGGGTGCTCTGCACCGATCGACATTTCTGGAGCACTGGCCGGATCGTGTATGCGTTCCGCGGTCAGTGGAACGTCGAGGAGCTCTTCCGCCGAGCGAAGAAGGGCGGTGTGGTGCCCTGGGGACCGTCCTATCAGTGGGCGGATGGGTCGCTGCGCGTGCACACCTTCGCGACCGTGCTCGGACTCATGCTCGTGAGCCTGGCGAAGATCGCCCTCGGAACGGACGCCTCCGCCCGCGCGACCATGAAGAACCTCGCCGGGATCCGCGCGACGTTGGTGCGTACGACGACGGGCGGCGCGGGGCGTCGGCCGACGGTGATGCTCGCGCCGGAGCTGACGGTCGAACAGCGCCGCGCCGTGAGGGTCTTCGCGCTGGGGCGGTGGTTCACTGCACTTCTTTCATGTATGAAGCCTCGACCGATTCAGGCGTAATCTACGCCCGACTACTTCGATCCGCCTGGCCGCAATGCGAAGGTAGGGCTAGCGTGTCTCTGAAATCTTCATCCCCCACGTGACGGCCGGCCTGCCGTCCTTCAGGCTGTAGTCGATCTCGATTCTCGCCGTGTGCGGCGAGGTGATGGACGGGAATCCCCATTGCCTGACCGCGTCGATCGCCGCCTTGGCCAGGAGGCCCGGCCCTTCGACCAGCTTCACGGACACGACCTTGCCCGACGCGCCGATCACGGCGTCGAGCACCACCGTTCCCTCGACCTTGGCCGCGATCGCTTCGGCCGGATAACCGGGCCGCGGGAGGTCGAACAGACGCCCCGCGCTGCCGGGCGACGGCCGCCCGCCCGCGCCGGCGCCGCCGCGGGCTCCGCCCTCGTTGAGCGTGAAGCTCACGGAGGCGGTCATCTTCATCGGCGCGGGGATCGGCTCGAAGCGCCACTGGCGCACGGCATCGAGCGCGGCCTCGTCCAGCATCGGGATGGACCGCAGCACCTTCGCGTCAACCACCGTGCCGTCGATGCCGATCGAGGTCTGGACGATCACCACGCCCTGGATGCCGGCGTCCCTGGCCTCGGGTGGATACACAGGCTTCACGTCGAAGATCTTCTTCGGCGGCGGCATGCGCGGCACGCCACTCGGTA
>CAYHRK010000407.1:0-3005 GCA_964358795.1 uncultured Vicinamibacterales bacterium | reverse complement strand
TCGCCCGGCTCGAGCGGCGCCGTCACAATGGCGGTCCCGCTCGTACGGCTCCCTTCGTAGTTGGTGAAGTAGAAGAACCGGTCCTTCCGGAGCGGGCCGCCGGCGAAGCCGCCGAACTGCTTCTGGTCGTACGGCGCCTTGCCTGTCGCGAAGGCAGCGCGCGCGTCGAGCGCGTCGGCCCGGTGAAAGACGAACCCTCGTCCCTTGAGCTGGTTCGTGCCCGAGCGGGTCAGCACGTTGACGACCCCGCCCGAGGCCCACCCGTACTCGGCCGGGAACTGGTTCGTGATGACCTGGAACTCCTGGACGGTCTCGAGTGAGAAGCTCGTGGCCGCCGTCGGCGTCCAGACCCCGGTGTTAGCGACGCCGTCGACCATCTGGGTGTTCGAGTAGCTGAGCTGCCCGCCGATCGAGGAGCCGGAAACGCCGGCAGCCAAGCTTGTGAGACTGGAGAACGACCGCCCGATGAGCGGGAGCGAGTCGACGTCCTGCCGCGTGATGACGCGCTCGACCGCGGCCTTGGTCGTCTCGACGAGCGGGGACTCACCGGTCACGGTGATGGATTCCTCGATCTGCGCGACCCTCAGCCTGAAGTCGATCGTCGCCTCCTGCGCGACTGCCAGGGTGACGGGGGACTGGACGATGGTCGCGAAGCCCGACAGCTCCACGCGAACCTCGTAGATGCTCGCCCGCAGGGCCGGGATGCGATAGCGCCCGCGCTCGTCGGTGACCGCGGTCGAGACGATCCCGGTCTCGGTGTCACGAACCGTGACGGCTGCGCCAGGCAGCACGCCTCGTTGCTCGTCGAGGACCGTCCCCATGAGGACGGCCGTGGTTGTCTGCGCGGAGACAAGGGCTGCCGGCACCAGGGCGGCGAGCGCCGCCCACAGAAGGACTCGTGCGGCTAGAGTGTTCATGCCCCCTCCCTACAAGTTGGCGATCGAACCGGCCTTGCGGTATGAAGACCTGCGCCACGACGTGAAGTGCGACGTTGCGATGTGTGGGTTGCTTGCCCTGACGGAGTCGAAGCAGGGCGTCAGCCGGAGCCCCCAGCAGGGCCGTTCTAGATGTTAGCACAAAAGCACCCGCAGGTCAAGACGGAATCGGTGGATGGCAGGGTCCCCGGATCGCCGGTGCCCGCGCACGATGTCACGACCACGGAACCCAATTCGTCCCGTCCAATCGTTGAAGCAAGACATTCTGTGCGGTCGCCGTCCCAGGCTCGGCGCGTGCTTGATCTCACACCCGCAGCGGCTCAAGCCGTTTCCGCTCCCCCAACCCAGACAGCGATGTCCACCCGACATCCTCACGGTGAGCCGGCCGCAGGACGTGCAGCGGATCACCGATGCCGTAGCTGTGGCCCGCCGTAACGCGAGCGTGGTACTCGTCTCGATCCACGCGCACGAATCCCACCGCAATCGTGAGGTCCCGGCGCCGTTCCTCCAGCCGTTCGCGCGGGCCTGCATCGATGCGGGCGCCGACGCCTTCTTCGGCGCGGGGCCCCATCTGCTTCGCGGCATCGAGATGTACAAGGGGAAGCCCATCTGCTACAGCCTGGGCAACTTCTTCTTTCAGTACGAGACCGTCAAGCAGATCCCGGCCGAAGTGTACGAGGCCAACAATCTGGAGATCACCACGCTCGATCCCTCCCTCTCGTACGACAAGTTCCGCTTTCCGCAGGATCCGGTCTACTGGGAGAGCGTCGTGCCGCTGATCACGTACCAGGACGGGCGGGTCGTTGAGCTCAAGCTCTATCCGGTGGTGCTCGGGCAGAAGGCGCCGCGGTTCGAGCGTGGCACGCCGGTGCTGGCCGCGCCGGAAGAGGGCCAGCAGATCATGATGCGTCTGGCCAAGCTGTGCGAGCCGTATGGAACCGCCCTCCGCGTCGAGCCGGACGGCGTGGGCGTCATACGGGTTGCGGAGCCTTCGCAGCAACCTGTGGCAGGCGTCTTGCGGAATGAGGAATAATCGGATCCGCGAGCACAAGACCTACTTTCCGCACTTCACGGACGCGATATCGCGCCAAGCGCGCGGTCGGTCTCTTTGAGCGAAAGCTTCTCCATCTGACGCACGAGACGCTTGAGCCGCTTGTGGTCGCGAACCCACTGCTGGCAGAGCCGCGCCTGCGCCGCCGAGAGGCGTAACGTCCTGGTCTTCCCCGCGACCTTGTACGTCCACTGGGAGTAGGGTCCATGCAGGCGGGGCGGCTGGGCCATGCAGCGGCAGGCCGGGTTCCCGCAGGGCATCCAACGGCGCACCAGGCTGCCCGGCCGGACGAAGCCCAGCGTCAGGATCTCCCGCTTGAGCGCCTCGAATGTCGCCTTCCCGTCGGAAGAGCCCATGCGAACCCCTTGACAGCCCGTGTCTAGCAGTGATAATACTGCTAGACAGGAGGGCGGTCAAGTGCCATCCACGCTGGCGCTCGAATCGCGGTTCGTCGGCGGCCTCCCGCTGGTCAATGCCATCCTCGATCGGCTCACGGTCGACCGCCTTCTGGCCACGGCCCTGCCGTCGAGCGGCCGGGTGAGCCCCGCACGGGCGTTGGGGGTACTCCTGCGCAACATCGTGCTGAACGACCGCCAGCCGATCTACACCCACGCCGAGTGGGCTGATCGGGCGGAGCCGGCCCTCATCGGCCTGGCAGAAGGCCAGGCGGCGTGCCTCAACGACGACCGGGTGGGCCGGGCGCTCGACCGCCTCTTCGATGCCGATCGAGCGGCGCTCCTGACGGCGATCGTCCTGCGCACCATCCGGGAGTTTCAGGTCGAGCTCGATCAATTCCACAACGACTCGACGACGCTGACCCTGACGGGGGAGTACCGGGATGCCCAGGGCCGGGAGGTGCGCGGGCAGCCGACCCTGATCGTCACCTACGGGTACAACAAGGACCACCGGCCGGATCTCAAGCAGCTGCTGTTCGTCCTGACGGTCTCGGCGGATGGCGCGGTGCCGATCCACTACCGGGCGCTGGATGGGAACACGAACGACTCGACGACGCACATCGA
>CAYHRK010000406.1:0-3008 GCA_964358795.1 uncultured Vicinamibacterales bacterium | reverse complement strand
TGAAGCAGAACCAGTTCGGCGGGCGTCTGGGCGGCCCGATCATGAAGGACAAGCTGTTCTTCTTCGGCTACTACGAGGGGTTCAAGCGCCGGCAGGCAGGTGCGCAGAACCAGACCATCCCCGCGACGGCCGATCTGTTCCAGGGGGTCTGGCGCTACGTCAGCACCCAGGACGGCCAGGTTCGCTCGGTCAACATCCTGCAGGCAGTCGGGGCGTCGGTCGACCCGAAGATGCAGCAGGACGTCTTCTCGCAGATCCCCGGTTACACCAACGCGAACAACTACGATCGCGGCGACTCGCGGGCGGACCGGATCCTGAACACCGCGGCGTACCGCTGGAACCAGCAGCGCATGACGACCCGCAACTACGTCGGGGGGCGCGTGGACTTCGAGCTGTCCACGAACCACCACTTCGAGGGGGTCGGGAGCTATTTCAAGGAAACCGACGATCGCCCGGATCTCGATTTCATCAGCAAGGATCGGCCGCTTGCCTACACCTCTGCCCCGGTGAAGCGGTTTGTCGGCGCGTGGCGGTGGCTGGTATCCTCGCGCCTGCAGAACGAGGTGCGCGCGGGGGCGAACCTGGCGCCGGTCAGATTCGAAGTGGCCGAAGGCGCGAACCCGACGATCCGGTTCGCGGGACAGAACGCCAACCTGCCGCTCACGCTCCAGAACCCGCAGATTTCGTTCTTCCCGCAGGGCCGGTACACGAACACCTACCAGCTCAACGACAACGCGTCGCTGGTGTGGGGCGACCACGCGTTCCAGATGGGGGCGAGCTGGCAGAGAATCCGCGTCAACCCCTACAACTACGAAGGCACGGTACCGACGATCACCTGGGGCTTCAGCTCGGCGGCGCCAGCCGGTGCGCAGCTCAACTCCGGCATGTTCCCGGGCGGCATCAGCGCCGCCGACCTGGCCAGCGCGAACACGATGCTGTCGCTGCTCACGGGCACCGTCAGCAGCGTAGCGCGCACCTTCCAGGTGCAGGATCAGACGTCGGGCTACGTGCCGGGCATTCCGAACAACCGCAACTACACGCTGGACAACATCGCCGCCTACATCCAGGACAACTGGCGGCTGAAGCCGAACTTCACGGTTCGGGCCGGGTTGAAGTGGGAGTACTACAGTCCGGTCAGGGAAGACGCCAACCTGGGCTTCCTCCCGGTGCTGAACGGCCGGAGCTTCGAGAGCGTGCTGCGAGATCCGAACGCGGCGATCACGTTCGTCAACGGCGGGCTGTTCAAACCCGATCGCAACAACTTCGGCCCGACGCTCGGCTTCGGCTGGGACGTGTTCAAGGACGGCCGGACGTCGGTGCGCGGCGGCTACTCGCTCAGCTTCGTGAACGAAGAAGGCGTGACGGTGGGGACCAACATCCTCGGCGGGAACGCCGGCCTGGCCACCGGGTCGACCCTGTCGAGCCTGTATGCGAAGTACGGCACCGGCGTGCCGAGTATTCCGACCCCGACCTTCAAGTCGGAGCGCACGCTGGCCGATCAGATGGCGCTCAGCGCGACGGCCCCGATGGCCATCATCGACCCGAACATCCAGCAGCCGCGCGTGCACCAGGTGAGCATCGGGGTGTCGCGCGAGTTGCCGTGGGCGTTCGCCGCCGAAGCGCGCTATGTCGGGACGTTCGGGCGCGACATCTGGAGGGGCGTCGACTACAACCAGATCCAGGTTCCACAGGCCTTCCAGGACGACTTCCTGCGCGCGCGGAACAACGGGTACCTGGCGGTGGCGTCGGGCCGCGCCTTCGATCCGTCCTACAATCCCGCCGTTGCCGGCAGCGTGCCGCTCACGGTGCTCCCGCAGTTCGGCGGCGGCCTGCTGACGAGCTCGACCGTGCGGACCTTCATCCAGCAGAACGAGCTGGCCGGGCTGGCCGACTACTACGTCACGCAGCGCATCGCGGGCGCGCTGGCCGCCTTCTACCCGAACCCCGGGATCTACGAGGCCCGGGCCATGATCAACGACGGCTGGCAGGACTACAACGCGCTCCAGTTCGAGCTGCGCCGCCAGTACCGTGACGGCATCATGGGCCAGGTGAACTACACGTTCAGCCGGACGCGCGCGAACAGCACGGGCGGAACGAGCCAGAGCCGCTTCGAGCCGCGTCTCGACAACAACCGCCCCGAGCTGGACGAGGGCCGGTCGGCCTACAACATCACGCATCTCATCAACGCCAACCTGATCGTCGACCTGCCGTTCGGTCAGGGCCGGCGCTGGCTCAACAAGGGCGGCGTGGTCAACGCCCTGGCCGGAGGCTGGCAGATGAGCGGCATCATCCACTGGCAGTCGGGCTCGCCGGTCGGGATCAACTCGACCCGCGGCACCTTCAACCGTGCCAACCGGTCGGGGCTCAACACCGCCGTGACGACGCTCTCGCCGGAGGAGATCAAGAAGCTGTTCGGCGTCTACAAGCTGCCCAACGGCAACATCTACTGGATCGATCCGAAGGTGATCGGCGCGGATGGCCGCGCGGTTGGCGCTGACAGCCTCGCGAACGCCGCGGGCTTCGCCGGCCAGATCTTCTTCAACCCGACGGCGGGACAGGTCGGGACGCTGCCGATCCTGGCCTTCGACGCGCCGAACGTCTGGACCGTGGACGCCTCGCTCGCCAAGCGGGTGGGACTCGTCGGCCGGTCCGCGCTGGAGTTCCGAATCGAGGCGTTCAACGCGTTCAACTCGGTCTCGTTCTATACGGGCGATTTCAACGTCAACAGCACGACCTTCGGCCGGATCACCAGCACGGCGGTCGGCTCGCGGGTCGTGCAGTTGACCGTTCGCGTGGATTTCTAAGAGGAGGTTGGGCCGGGGCGGCGCGATCGCGCGCCGCCCCTGGAGGCTTCGGATCCCTTCGTGTCTTCGTGCCTTCGTGGCCAGTCAGATCTTCTTCTGCATCCACACCACGTCGAAGTCCTGATCGAACTTGCGCCCCACGCGCTCGAAGCGTCCGCATTCGCGGAACCCCTGTTTCTGATGGAAGCGGGTGCCGCCCTCGTT
>CAYHRK010000405.1:0-3009 GCA_964358795.1 uncultured Vicinamibacterales bacterium | reverse complement strand
GATGCCGCGCGCGACGATGTCGCGGGGCGCCAGCGATCCATCCGGGTGATAGGCGGTCATGAACTCCCGGCCGCGCGCATCGACCAGCCGCGCGCCCTCGCCCCGCAGCGATTCCGAGATCAGGAACCGTTCGTCACCGTGGAAGAGCGTCGTGGGATGAAACTGCACGAACTGCATGTTCAGGCAGCGCGCCCCGGCACGGTAGGCCATGGCCACGCCGTCGCCTCGGGCCACCGGCGGGTTGCTGGTGTGCAGGTAGATGCGGCCAATACCACCGGTAGCGAGCACGGTTTCGCGCGCCATCCAGGTTTCCACCTGCGAGGTGGCCTGGTTGTAGACGTAGGCGCCCACGCAGGTGGGCGGGGCGTACACGTCCAAGGCGTTGCGGGAGTGATGCGACAAGGTCAATAGGTCGATCGCCGTGTAGCCGGTCAGGATGGTGACGTTCGGCTCGCGGCGGACGGCCGCCAGCATGTGGTCGGCAATCGAGCGCCCGGTGGCGTCCTGCTGGTGCACGATGCGGGCCACCGAGTGGGCGGCTTCGGCCGTCAGGTCGAGTGCGTTCGACCCGTCCGACGCGCGGTCGAACGCCACGCCGGCGTGCGCGATCAGCACCTCTTCGACCAGCCGCGGGCCCTCACGGCACAACACGTCCACCGCGTCCGGCTTGCACAAACCCGCACCGGCCGACACGATATCTTCAGCCAGCCGTTCAGGCGAGTCGAGCTGGCCGCGATAGATGATGCCGCCCTGCGCATGCCACGTGTTGCTTGCGTCGGGGTTCGGGTCCTTGCCGAGCACGACCACTTGCAGGCCGTCGCGCGCGGCCGCCAGCGCCGTGGCGCACCCCGCCAGCCCGCAGCCAATCACGAGCAGATCAACCTCGTGGCGATTCATCACCGTTCCTGTATCTCGAGATCAAGCGCCAGATCCACGGCCCGCGCCGAATGCGTGAGCGCGCCGACCGAAATCGTGTCCACGCCAGCCTCGGCGTACGCCCGGATGTTCTGGAGCGTGATGCCGCCAGAGGCTTCGATCCAACAGGACGCTCCAGCGGGATGATGGCGGATCAACTGTACAGCCTCGGCAACGATGGCAGGCGCCATGTTGTCGAGCAGTACCGCTTGCGCGCCGCATTCTAGTGCCTCGGTCAGTTGGCCGAGCCCATCGACCTCCACCTGAACCGGCAGCCGTTGGCCGAGCCCCGAGCACGCCCGTTCGAGCGCCAGGCGCACGGAGCCGGCCACGGTGACATGGTTGTCCTTGATGAGGACCGCGTCAAACAGCCCGATCCGGTGATTGCGGCCTCCGCCGATGCGGACGGCATACTTCTCGAACAGTCGAAGTCCCGGCGTCGTCTTTCGCGTGTCGGACACCGACGCGCCTGTGCCAGACACTGCGTCGACGTATCGGCGCGTGATCGTGGCAACGCCCGAGAGCCTCTGCAACAGATTCAGCGCCAGTCGCTCTCCGGTCAGGATCGGTGCGGCCGGGCCCTCGAGTCGGGCAACCACGGCGCCAGCAGAAACCGCCGTCCCTTCAGCCACGGCCGGGCTGAAACGCACGCCGCGATCCAGTTCGTCGAACACGGCCTCGGCCAGCGGCAGGCCGGCTATCACGGCGGCTTCGCGCGCGACGATCGCGCCTCTGGCCGTGGCCCCCGACGGCACTACGCGAAGCGTCGTCACATCGCCGTGGCCGATATCTTCGGCGAGGAATCGCCGCACTTCCCGCCGTGCGTGCTCGGGATCGAGTGTTGGCGGCGTGACGGCACCCAGCGGATCTGGCGTCATGGGTTGGCTGCTGTCCCAGACAAGTGGGTCACGGTGACGCGCTGATGTCGAGCATACGCTGAAGCGGCAGGAGCGCGCGCACGCGAAGGTCCTCGGGCATCGTGATCTCCGGCCGTCGATTGCGCAGGCACAGGTACACTTTTTCCAGCGTGTTCAACCGCATGTGCGGGCATTCGTTGCAGGCGCATCCGTTCTCGGGTGGAGCCGGGATGAAGGTCTTGCCCGGGCTCGCCTTCAGCATCTGATGGATGATGCCCGATTCGGTAGCCACGATGAACGTGCGCGCCGGGCTTCGCTTGGAATACTCCAGAATCGACGTGGTTGAACCGATGTGATCGGCCAGCGCCAGCACCTGGGCTTCGCACTCGGGATGCGCCAGCACCAGCGCGTCGGGATGCTCGACCTTCAGCCGGACAATCTGACGCGCCGAGAACAGGATGTGGACCTGGCACGAGCCCGGCCACAGCACGAGGGGGCGGCCGGTCTTCTTCATCAGGTATCCGCCCAGGTGCTGATCGGGAGCGAAAATGAGCGGCTGCGTACCGGGAAACTGCCGGATGATGCGTTCGGCGTTGCCGGAAGTGCAAATGACGTCGGAGAGTGCCTTCACCGCCGCCGAGCAGTTGATGTAGCTGATCACCTTGTGGCCTGGGTGGGCCTTGATGAACTGCTCGAACGCCGCTGCCGGACAACTGTCGGCCAGCGAACAGCCGGCGTCGAGATCCGGCAGCACGACCGGCGTGCCTGGATTCAGGATCTTCGCCGTCTCCGCCATGAAGTGCACACCGCAGAAGACGATCAGGCCGGCGTCGGTTCGGGCGGCGTGCTGCGCCAAGGCCAGGCTATCGCCAATCACATCGGCGACGTCCTGAATGTCGGGCTCCTGGTAATAGTGAGCGAGAATCACGGCACGTTGCTGCCGCTTGAGCCGCGCAATCTCGTCGAACAAGTCGAGAGCCGGATCCACGTGTGCCCTGTAGGGAGCCGGCACTTCGGCGATCGATGGCGCGTCAGTCGGGGTCATGCGTGCCTCAGTCGAACTGGATATCGTCTATGGGCTTCATCGTACCGGATAAATCAAGTTTTTCATCACCCCCGAGCCACTTTTGTCACCCCCTCGAAAAGCCTGCCCCGCACTTGATGCGGGGCGGGGGTCCAGGCTCTGGATTCCCGCCTTCTTGGGAATGACGACGGGAGAACCGTCGCAGGTGGCACA
>CAYHRK010000404.1:0-3014 GCA_964358795.1 uncultured Vicinamibacterales bacterium | reverse complement strand
TCTACGGACAAAGCTACTTCTGCGACCCGCGCGGCCGGATCGTGGCCGAAGGGCCTCGCGACAAAGACGCGGTGGTCGTGGCCGACCTGAACCTCGACATGATCGAGGAGGTGCGATCGGTCTGGGCTTTTTACCGCGACCGGCGGCCGGATGCCTACGGGCCGCTGGTGGAGCCGTGACAACAGAAGCGCGCTTCTCGTCGCCCCCGCGCCGCGTCTGTCACCCCCGCGGAAGCGGGGGTCCAGGCTGGATTCCCGCGTTCTTGGGAATGACGACGGGAGAGGCGCCCACGAGAGGGTTGGGCAGCATGAGGCGGCCCTTGGCTGGCCGCCCGTCCCTGCTAGCCCGGTTGGAGGATCAATGGCCATCGACCTGTCGGTCACATTCACGGGCATCCACTTCGAGAACCCGTTCATGTTGTCGTCGGCGCCGCCGACCGAGTCGGAAAGCAACATCATGCACGCGTTCGAGGCCGGCTGGGGTGGCGTGGTCACCAAAACCATCGGCCTGCACCCGGTGGTGAACGTGGCCGGGCCAAAGACGAAATTCCTGCGCTACGACGCCGCCACGAACACGCTGTCGATGAACAGAGGCCGGCAGGGTACGCTTCATTCGTCGTGGAACTGGGAACTGATTTCAGAAAAGCCACTCGACTGGTGGCTGCCGCGCCTCGAGCGCATCAAGAAGGCGTTTCCCAACCGCGTGTTGGTGGCATCGATTATGGCGGGGTCGGGCAGCGACAAGGAACTGGATCACTGGCGCACGCTGGCCACCGCGTGCCAGGAAGCGGGCGTCGACGGCCTGGAGCTGAACCTGTCGTGCCCGCACATGGATCGGCAGGACATGGGGTCGAACATCGGCAAAGATCAGGGCTTGTGCTCGTTTGTGACGAAGGTCGTGAAAGACGTGGCCAGCGTGCCCGTGTGGGCCAAGCTGACGCCCGCCACCAGCGATATCGCGCTTGAAGCCGCCGCAGTGTTTCGCGGCGGCGCCGACGCCGTGTCGTCAGCCAACACGTTCCCCTCGCTGCCGCTGATCGATCCAGAGACGCTCGAGTTCGAGATGAACGTGGACGGCCAGGTCTCGCCAGGCGGTCTCGGTGGGCCGGCCATCCTGCCGCTGTCGCTCGCCAAGATGGCGCAAATGACGCAAGCGTTTCCCGAGAAGGCGTTCTCGGGTATCGGCGGTATTTCCGAGTTCAGCGACGCCCTGAACTACTTCTTGTTGGGATGCGGCACCGTGCAGATCTGCACCGCCGCCATGCTCGACAAGGCCGTGGGACCCAACGTCATCAAGCGCCTGAATGCCGGCTACGCGGCGTTTCTGGAGAAGCACGCGTCTCGCGGCTGGACACGGCTCGAGGATTTCCGCGGCCTGCTGCGCGACCGGGTGGTGTTGCACTCGCAGATTCGCCGCCCCGACAACAGCGACTACCAGGGCGGCCACGACGCGCCCGAAGGCTACGCGGCGCCCGACCCCTCTTCGACGACCGACTGACCCACTCGCCCCCGGGAGGCTTGCATGTCCACCACACTGATTCGCAACGGCACCATCATTACCGCCTCCGACCGCTACGCGGGCGACCTCTACATCGAGAAGGGCGTCATCACGCTGATTGGCCGCGAACTCAGCCTGCCGGCCGATACCGTGATCGACGCCTCGGGACTGCTGGTGATGCCGGGCGGCATCGACGCCCACACGCATCTCGACATGCCGTTTGGCGGCACCAGGTCGGCCGACGACTTCGAAACCGGCACCGTGGCGGCAGCGCATGGCGGCACCACCACCCTGATTGATTTCGCCATCCAGGATTTCGGCCAGGGCCTGTATCCGGCACTCGACACCTGGAAGGGTCGCGCCGAGGGCAAGGCCGTCATCGACTACGCGTTCCACATGATCGTGCGAGAGCTGACCGATCAGGTGGCGATCGAGATGGACCAACTCGTGCGCCACGACGGCGTGACGTCCTTCAAGCTCTTCATGGCCTACCCCGGCGTCTTCATGGTCGACGATGCCACCATCTTCAGGGGGTTGTTGAGGACGCGCGACAATGGCGGGCTGGTGTGCATGCATGCCGAGAATGGCGGCGTCATCGACGTGCTCGTGAAAGAAGCATTGCGCAGGGGAGAGACCGCGCCGAAGTATCACGCGCTGACGCGTCCCACCCGCGCCGAGGGCGAGGCTACGGGCCGGGCCATCGCGTTGGCGGAGATGGCCGGTGCGCCCGTCTACATCGTGCACCTGTCGTGTTCCGATGCGCTCGAGAAGGTGAAGCAGGCTCGCGACATGGGCCTGCCCGTGTACGCGGAAACGTGTCCCCAGTACCTGTTCCTGTCCTACGACGACTACGAGCGCGAGGGTTTTGAAGGCGCGAAGTACGTGATGTCGCCACCGCTGCGCGAGAAGTGGCACCAGGACGAGCTGTGGAAGGGCATCAAGAAGAACGACCTTCAGGTGGTGTCGACCGATCACTGTCCGTTCTGCATGAACGAACCGCCTCAGAAGCAGCTTGGCAAGGACGATTTCTCGAAGATCCCGAATGGCGCGCCCGGCATCGAGACCCGGCTGATGCTGCTGTGGGACGGCGGCGTGCGCCCCGGGCGTATCGACGCGCATCGGTTCGTGGAGATCACGTCGACCAGTCCGGCGAAGATGTTCGGTCTGTGGCCCCGCAAAGGCACCATAGCCGTCGGATCGGATGCGGACCTGGTGCTGTGGGACGCCGAGAAGGAAGTGACGCTGTCGGTGAAGACGCACCACATGCGCGTGGACTACAACCCGTACGAGGGGCGCGTCGTGAAGGGCGCGCCGGTCACGGTACTGTCGCGTGGCGACGTGATTGTGGACAACGACGTCTACGTTGGCGCCAAGGGCCGAGGCCAGTTCCTGAAGCGGCTTCCGGGCCGGCCCCTGGTCGCGTAGACATCTTCTATGGGCCTCATCTCACCGGACAAAGCAAGTTTTTCGTCACCCCCGCAACAAGCTTGCCCCGCACTTGATGCGGGGCGGGGGTC
>CAYHRK010000403.1:0-3015 GCA_964358795.1 uncultured Vicinamibacterales bacterium | reverse complement strand
GCTCGGCGTGGCCCTCGCCATCGCGGCGGTCCTGGCGCCGTTTGCTTCATCGCTGCCGGATGGTCTCGAGCGAACGGCGGAAGCGCTGGGGTTTGCCAGCCATGCCCAGCCGCAGTGGACCGCACCGTTTCCCGACTACGTGATCCCGTATCTCGGCTCGTCCAGCGTCGCTGCCGCCGTGGCGGGGCTGCTCGGCACGCTTGTGGTGGCCACGGTAGCCTGGGGAATCAGCCGCACACTGAGGACGTCGCCCGATGCCGTACACCGGTAAACACCCGGGCCTCGTGCTGGCGGCTGGCCTCGCATTGGTTCTGGCCTCGGCTCTGGCACCAGCCGGACTTCGCGGCCAGGCAATCCCATTCTGGTCGTGGCTCATCTGGGCGGCTTCCGCCTGCGCCGCGTTCGCCTTATTTCGCCAGGCCGGCCATGGGCTGGTTGAAGGCGTCCGCCGTCTCGTGTGGCTAGTACCTGTAGTGTTGATGTTCGCCCTGCCGGCGGTACTGCTGGTGCCGGGTCCGCATCGTGCCCTGGCCGCCCTTGCACTGGTCTCGCGCGCATTCGCTTCGGCGGCCGCCGGCGCATCTCTGGCCGCTCGCCTGGGTCCCATCGGTCTTGTGCGGGCCGCCCGACAGCTGGGCGCACCAACCCGGTTGGCAGATGTGCTGGAGGCAACACTGTCTTCGCTGGCGATTGTGCTGCGCCAGGCGCAGAACATGCTGCGGGTGCGGGAGGCGCGGCGGACGGCGTTTGGGGCGTGGAGCGATCTGGCCACCGCTCCCTCCGATACCGTGAACGGCTTCGGACGCCTGGTGGCAGCGCTGTTGCTGCGATCGCTCGAACGCGCGGAAGCGATCGAACGGGCCCGTCGCGCTCGGGGTTGGGCGCCGTGACCGATCGCACCGCCCCGGCTGGCGTCGAGGCCGCGGGCCTGACGTATCACTACCCGGATGGCTCCCCGGCGTTGGAGCGCATCAGCCTGCGCGTGTCAGCGGGCGAACGCGTGGCGCTGCTGGGCCCAAACGGGGCCGGCAAGTCGACGCTGCTGCTGCACCTGGCGGGATTGCTGCCTGAACGGCGGCGCTACCTGCATGCGCATGAACCCGGCCGTCACACACACCGGCACGAACTGGTGGGACGCATCACCGTGGACGGCACCGAATTGACGCCAGCGACCATCGGACGCATTCGCGATCGGGTGGGTATCGTGTTCCAGGATCCAGACGATCAGCTGATCGGTCTCACGGTTGGTGAAGACGTGGCGTACGGACCCCGCGCTCGGCGGTGGAGCGCAGCACGAGTGACCGCCGCCGTGGCCGGCGCGCTTCAGGCGGCTGGCGTGGCGGGCTACGAGGACCGGTCGCCGCATCACCTCTCGGCGGGAGAAAAACGGCGCGTGTGTCTGGCCGGTGTGCTGGCCTGCGACCCGGGCCTGCTGCTGCTCGATGAACCCTCATCTGGTCTCGATCCCCGCGGCCGGCGCGTGCTCGCCGAGTTGCTGACCGGGCTGCCGGCCACGCTGGTGTTGGCCAGTCACGATCTGGTGTTTGTGGCCCGCGTGTGCTCCCGGGCCGTGATCCTCGATCACGGGAAGATTGTGGCCGACGGTCCGGCCGGCGAACTGCTGGCGGACCACGATCTGCTGCTCCGCCACGGCTTGGCGTAGAAACGCCCGGAAAGGAGTCTGTCATTCCCGCGAACGCGGGAATCCAGTTCTGGACCCCCGCTTCCGCGGGGGTGACGACGATCCACACACGGTGCAGCGTGAACGCCGGCTCGCTCCCGCGCGTACTGAGCGCACGCGCTCCATCGCCCAGACGTGGCAGAATGTCATCGCCATGAACGAGTGCACCGTCTCGCTTGATGACATCCGGCTGGCGTCGGCGCGTATCCGGCCCCTGGCCAGAGTGACGCCGCTTCTCGAGGCGACGGACATCTCGGGCGACGTCACACCGGCGCGGCCGTTGTTCCTGAAGTGCGAGAATTTGCAGCGCAGCGGCGCGTTCAAGATTCGCGGCGCGGCCAACATGATGCTGCAGCTTGACCCCGGCGATCGAGCGCGGGGCGTCATCACGTTCTCGTCGGGCAACCACGGCATTGCGATGTCCCTGGCGGCGAAACTGCTCGGGGTGCCTGCTGTGGTGGTGATGCCCACTACCGCGCCCGCCGTCAAAGTCGACGCGGCGCGCGCGCTGGGGGCCGAGATCATCGTTCACGGCACGACCACCCTCGAACGCAAGGCTCGCACCGAAGCGGAGGCGGCCTCGCGCGGGCTCACCATCGTGCCGCCCTTCGATCACGCGTGGATCGTGGCGGGCCAGGGCACCATCGGACTCGAAATCCTGGAACAGTGCCAAGACGTGACGGCGGTGTACGTGCCCTGCAGCGGCGGCGGCATGCTGGCGGGAATCGCCACGGCCGTCAAGTGCCTGAATCCGGATGTGCGGGTGATCGGGGTCGAACCGGTCGGCGCCTCCCGGATGGCCCAGTCGCTCTGTGCGGGCCATCCCGTCACCCTCGACCGGGTTGGCGGCATTGCCGACGGGCTGTTGGCGATCCGGCCCGGCGACATCACGTTTCGGCACATTGCGGCGGCGGCGGACGAGATCGTCGCCGTCGACGACCAGGAGATCGCACAGGCCGTCGGATGGGTGTTCAGACATGCCCGGCTCGTCGTTGAACCCAGCGGCGCAGCCGGGGTGGCGGCGGTGCTCTCACGACGCGAAGCCTCCTGGTCGCGCGACGGCATCACGACCAGCCTGGAAGCCGGCGGCCCGGTCGTGGCCGTGCTCAGCGGCGGCAATGTCGAACCGGCCGCCTTCGGCCGCTACATTTTGTCCGGGACGGGGACTCGGGACTAGAAGTTGTCTCGGGATGTGAACACGCTAGTCGGCCACCATGCTGTTCAGGTCCCGGAACAACTTCTCGAACCGATCGAGCGCCACGTCGAGGTCGGGCAACGCCAGGCGCAGCGTCGCCGTGTTCTCGAAGAGGTACGACGCCGGCGCGAAACAGTCG
>CAYHRK010000402.1:0-3037 GCA_964358795.1 uncultured Vicinamibacterales bacterium | reverse complement strand
CTTTCTTGGGCCGCCGTAGCCGAAGGCGAAGGCGCCCGCGGGGGTGACAGACGGGGCGCGGGGGTGACGACAAACTTGCTTCATCCGTCGCGATGGCGCGCCAAGAAGGTACCTAGAGTTCGCGCAGGGCCGAGACGATGGGCAGGCGGGCGGCTCGAACCGCCGGCAGCAGGCCCCCAAGCAATCCCATGATCAGCGCGTAGGCGACGCCAGCGACAATCAGGCCGGGCGTCACCGCAAAGGCGAACGCCACCTGACTGAAGGTCTGCCAGTTCATGGTCGAGGTCTGGAAACCGTTGAACCCGACGTAGGCCAGCGTCCCGCCGATGACCCCACCGCCCAATGCCAGCACGAGCGATTCCACCATCACGGACACGACAACGGGGCCGCCACCAAACCCGAGCGCCCGCAGTGTGGCAATCTCCCGCATTCGCGCCGCAACAGCGGAGTACATGGTGTTGACCGCGCCGAAGATCGCACCAATGCCCATCAGGACGGCAATAATCGACCCGATGGTCGTGATCAGGCCCGACACGGTTTGCGATCGTTCGGCGAAGTAATCGGTTTCGCGCAAGACCTTAAGATTCACGCGGGGATCGGTGGTGAGCGCGTCTTTGAAGGCGGTAAACGCGGCCGGCGAATCCAACTTCGCATAGACTGTCTGCACGGTGCTGCCCCGCCGGTACAGCGGGCCGAGCACGGTGCCGTCGCACCACATCTCGGAATCGGAGAACGTGCCGCCCGCATCGAAGATGCCGACCACCGTCCATTGGTTCGCGCCCCACTTCAGTGTTCGGCCCAGATCCAAGCCTGCAAACTGCCCTGCCGCGCCCTTGCCTGCAATCAGCTCGTTGCGGCCTGCCTGGAACATGCGGCCCGCCACAATCTTGACCTTGTCGCGCACCGCGAAGGCATTGGGGCCCACGCCGCGAAGCGCGACGTTGGCGGTGGTCCCGGTGTCGCGCTTCAGCACGTCCACGATCACAAACAACTCCGCCGACGCGATGGCGCCACTCGATCCTCGGCGCACGCCCACCGTGTCTCCGATAATCCGCACATCGTCTCGCGTGAGGATGCTGACCATCTCGCTGTCGGATCCCGATCGCATCACGATCGCCGTTTCTGGCGATCCGGTGGTCGCCATGGTTTTCCTGAAACCCTCGGCCATCGACAGCACGGCCACAAAGACGGCCACGACGCCCGCGATGCCCACCACGGCCACCAGTGACGAGGTGAGACGCTGTCTGATCGTGCGCAGATTCAGCAGCGTCACGACAACCACCTGCGAACACCAGCTGATCAGTGCCGTCACGGCTACGTCCTCCTCAAGGCGTCCACAATGCGCAGGCGCATCGCCTGGACGGCTGGCAGCAGACCAGCCACAACCCCTAGCGCCAAGGCGAAGAACGCGCCTCGCACCAGATCGGCCGGTGGCAGGAAGAAGGCTGGCAGCAGCCCAGGGGTGGGGTCGCCGCGTAGCGTCATCAGCCAGGCCAGGCCCAGGCCGATGCCTCCTCCAACGACGGCGATCGCGCAGGATTCGAGCATCACCAGCATCAGCACAAGACCATCGGAATACCCGAGCGTTTTCAGCACCGCCAGCTCGCTCGTCCGTTCGCGGACCGACTGGGCCATCGTGTTGGCGGCCACCAGCAGGATGGTGAAGAACACGGCCGTGACGATGCCGCGGATAATGGCGCCGATGTCGCCGACCTGCTTGGCGAACGCCTGCACAAAGGCTTTCTCGGTGGTCGTCTTGGTCTCCGCAAACGAGTTCGCAAACGATTCATCGATGCGGGCCGCGATATCGGGCGCCTTCGCGGGGTCGTTGATCCGGATCACGTACCAGCCGACCAGACCCTGACCGAACTGGCGAGCCTCGTCGAAGTACTCGAAGTTGAAGAAGAGCGGCGTCGTATCCACGCCCTTGCGATCCGCATCGAAGATGCCGCAGATGTTGAAGTCCCAGGTGCTCCCCCCGCCCTTCTTGCGCCAGATGGTCGCCTGAATCGGAACCCGATCGCCCACCTTCCAGCCGAACCGCGTGGCGGTCTGGCGGCCGACAATCGCACAGGTGCGATCGGTCAGCCAGGCCTTCTTCTGATCCTCGGGCAGCACGTATTCCGGATACAGCTTCAACAGCTGTCCCGGCACGACGGGGCACTGCATGAAGAAATTGCTCGGCTTCTGGTAGATCCCGCCAAACCAGGTCTGGTGCAGCACGTCCACCACGCCAGGCGTGGCCTCGAGCCGCGCACGGTAGCTTTCGGGCAGCAGCTGAATGATGGACACCTTGTGCGTGATGATGAGGCGATCGTTGCCCGCCAGCCCCACGCCCATGCTGAACGCCATGTCCAGCGCCGCCAGGATCCCGAACAGCAGGAACGCGACCACGATCGACAGCACGGTAAACGTGGTCCGCGTCTTGCGCCGAAGCAGGTTGCGCCAGACCAGCGGCAGGTGCCTCATGCTCCCGGCTCCTTCGCCAGGACTCCCTTGTCGAGATACAGCACCCGCGTGGCCCGGGCCGCCGCGTGCGGGTCGTGCGTGACCATGATGATGGTCTTGTTGTGTTCGCGATTCAGCCCCTGCAACAGGTCGAGCACCTCGTCGCCCGCCTTGCGATCGAGATCCCCGGTAGGTTCATCGCAGAGCAGCAGCGTGGGATCGGTCACAATGGCCCGCGCGATGCCGACGCGTTGCTCCTGGCCGCCGGAGAGCTGACGCGGAAAGTGCTTGGCGCGATCGGTCAGCCCAACCACGCCAAGCGCAGTGGCCACGTGCTGTCGGCGCTGCGCGCGGCCGAGACTGGTCAGCAGCAGCGGCAGTTCGACGTTGCGTTCGGCGGTCAGCACCGGAAGCAGGTTGTAGAGCTGGAACACGAATCCGACGTGACGCGCGCGCCAGGCCGCCAGCCGGCCGCCCGACATCTGGTCGATCCGCTGTCCACCCACCTCGATGTCGCCCTGGGTAGGCGTGTCGAGGCCGCCCAGCAGGTTCAGCAGCGTGGACTTGCCCGAACCGGACGGCCCCATCA
>CAYHRK010000401.1:0-3051 GCA_964358795.1 uncultured Vicinamibacterales bacterium | reverse complement strand
CCTGGCGTGGTTCAACAAGTACTTGAAGGGAACGAGAGGCACGCCGGAATAGTGTCACGGCTGTGTGGCGCAGATCCTCAGATTAGACCTGTGAGCTGGAGCCCGCCGGTGATGTCTACGGCGGGTCGTCCTCCAAGCGGCGGGGGCTCGCGGTCTTCATTGGACACCGGACTGCCGCTTGAGCGTCCAGCCGATTTTCAGCAGGGCGGCCAGAACCCGACGCGCTTTAGTGGAGGGCCAGTTGCTCAAGCGGCCTGGAAAGTCACGTTGAGGAATTCGGCAGGCGCTTCACGGTGCTCCAGCCGCTCGGCGATCACGCGAAGGGCGCTATACGCATCGCGTCGCGTTGTCCAACGACCGGCTCGTCAGCTGCACCGACGGCGTGGTCCGCTTCCACTGGAAGGACTACGCCGACCAGGACCGGCGCAAGGTCATGGCCCTGGCGGTCGACGAATGCCTGCGTCGCTTCTTGCTGCACATCCTGCCGGGCGGCTTCATGCGCATCCGCCATGTCGGGATCCTCGCCAATCGCACCCGCCAACGCACCCTGGCTCATGGCCGGCAGCGCCTCGGGGCTCGCCCCGTCGACCCCGCCCGCCCCGAGTCCGTCCTCATGCTGATGCAGCGCCTGACTGGCGTCGACCTCTCCCGCTGTCCGGCGTGCGGCGAGGGCCGGATGCCGATCACCGCGATCATCCCCACTGGAATCCGGTGTATCCTCGTGCAGACGAATCCGTGGAGGCCTTTTCGTGAATCAGGATCAGCCGGCGGTTCACAGCGATCCCGAAATCATGGGCGGCACACCCGTCTTCGTCGGCACGCGGGTTCCCTTCCAGACGCTGCTCGACTACCTCGAGGCCGGGCAACCGCTTGCGGAGTTCCTCGACGACTTTCCCACCGTGACCCGGGAACAGGCCATCGCCGCGTTAGAGCAAGCGAAGGAGGCCCTGCTCACCCGTGCGCGTGCTGCTCGATGAGTGTCTGCCTCGTCATCTGAAGCACGACCTGGTGGGGCATGACGCCCGCACCGTGCCCGAGATGGGCTGGGCCAGCAAGAAGAACGGCGAGCTCCTGAAGCTGGCGGCTGGGCAGTTCGAGGTGTTCCTCACAGTTGACCGGAATCTCTCGTACCAGCAAGACATCGCGCAGTTCAACATCGCGCTCGTGGTGTTGGTCGCGCGCGGCAATCGGCTCCTCGATCTGCGACCGCTCATGCCGGCCGTCTTGGAGCTGCTGCCGGCCCCGGTGGCGGGCCAAGTGATCAGGGTGGGTGGCTAACCAGGCGATGAAGCCGGCGCGCTCGATGTGGCCGCGAGATGGCGGTGAAGCGCGCGGCTTATCGCCAATGCGTTAGACGGACAAGCGTTGAGGCAGTTCTTTGGTTCGCGTCGATCAACTACGAGCGTGCCGCTTGGACCAGTTCTCGACGTCGAGTTCTTTGAAGCGAGCGAAATCCTACGCCCTTCTCCCGCGTGGACGCGACGAAGTCATCTTCGAGGCCGACCTCGTCTCTGCACGAACCACGACGATGCCATCGTCGGACGAGCGAGTCAACTTGCCGGAGAGGCACGCAACCTTGGGCAAGCGCCAGAGTCCAGCGCCCGGCACCCGAGTGGCGTCATTTCATTCCGCATTCTGCAAGGCCGCACTGTGCATGGCTAGTGGATGGACGCCCCTTCCTTCAGCAGGTTCACGACGCCGCCGATCACCGCTTTCGCGTCGCCGAACAGCATGAACGTGTTGTCGCGGAAGTACAGCGCGTTGTCGATGCCGGCGAAGCCCGGGTTGGTCGAGCGTTTGATGGCGAAGCACATCTTCGCCTTGTCGGCGTCGATGATGGGCATGCCGTAGATCGGGCTGTGCGGATCGCTGCGCGCCGCCGGGTTGACGACATCGTTCGCCCCGACGACCAGCGCGACGTCGCACTGCGGCATATCCGGATTGACATCGTCCATTTCGACGAGCCGGTCGTACGGAATGTCGGCCTCGGCGAGCAACACGTTCATGTGCCCCGGCATGCGTCCCGCCACCGGGTGTATCGCGAAGCGCACGTCCACGCCCCGCTTGGCGAGCTGATCGTACAACTCGCGCACGCGGTGCTGCGCCTGCGACACGGCCATGCCGTAGCCCGGGACGATGACGACGAGGTTCGCTGAGCCGAGCAGGTGCGCGGCGTCCTCGGCCGTGGCGGCCTTGTAGCTGCGCTGCTCGGTCGTCGCGGCCGCGGTCTGCACCTGGCCGAAGGCGCCGAAGAGCACGTTGGCGAACGAGCGGTTCATCGCCTTGCACATGATGATCGACAGGATGAGGCCGGACGACCCGTCGAGCGCGCCCGCCGTGATGAGCAGCTTGTTGTCGAGCACGAAGCCCATCGCGACCGCCGACAAGCCCGCGTACGCGTTCAGGAGCGAGATGACGGTCGGCATGTCGGCGCCGCCGATCGGCAGGATGAGCAGCACGCCGAACAAGAGCGAGAGCGCGATGATGATCGGGAACAGCCACCACGCCTCGGGCCGCACGACCAGCCAGACACCCGCCACGATGGCGATCGCGAACAGCGACAGGTTGATGAAGTTCTGGTTCTTGTAGGTGATGGGCCGGGTCGGAATCACTTCCTGGAGCTTGCCGGCGGCCATCAGCGACCCGGTGAAGGTGACGAAGCCGAGCAGCACCTCGATCACCACGGCGGCGACCCGGAAGGAGGTCACCTCCTCTCCGTGCGCGATCCACAGCGAGTACTCCGCCGCGCCGACCAGGCCCGCGGCCAGACCGCCGAAGGCGTGCGAGAGCGCGGTTCGCTGCGGCACCGCCGTCAGCGCGACCCGCGACAGGGGCACGCCGATGATGGTGCCGATGACGAAGGCCGTCGCGATCCAGGTGTAGCTGACGATGCCCTGATTGAGGAGCGTGCCGACGATGGCGGCCGTCATGCCGAGCACGCCGGCCATGACGCCGCGGCGGGCGGTGAGGGGGTGGCTCAGCCACTTGAGCGAGAGGATGAACGCCGCCGTGGCCAGGACGTACGCGGCCTGAATGAGGTTGGCGATCATG
>CAYHRK010000400.1:0-3088 GCA_964358795.1 uncultured Vicinamibacterales bacterium | reverse complement strand
CGTCAACAAAGGCTGGGTCAAGACGGTCCTGGCGCTGCTGGTTCGGCCAGATCTCGTGACAGCTCCCTATCGGCTCCTCGCGAAACAGGCGAACGTGGCGCTTGGCACAGTCGCGGGCTGCATGAACGACCTCATCGCCCGCCGGCTGCTGCGCGAAGGCAATGGGGAGCAGCGGGTTCTCGACCACCAACAGCTTCAGGCACTTTGGGTTCAGGCATACGTCGACGTTCTCCGACCGACGCTCGAGGAGCGACGATTCCAAGTCCGCGCACGTGCAAAACCAGAGCTGTGGGATCGCCTGCTAGACGTACTGGGTACGCACAACGTGCGATGGGCACTGACCGGTGCGGATGCTGCCGAGAGACGCACGCATTTCTTCCGCGCTGAAGAAACAGAAATCTACGCAACGGTCCGCGCGTTCGAAGATCGATCGCTCCAGAAGGCACTCATCGCGCAGCCTGCCGCGAGGATGGGAAACCTCCTGATCATCGAGCCGCCCGGGCCACTCGCGCTGCCCCTCGGAGCAACTCCCGGTCCACCCATTGCGCCTGACCTTCTCGTCTATGGCGAGCTGCGGTATCGCGGCACAGGCCAGGTCCTGGAAGCAGCGGAAATCCTGCTGCCGGACGTGCTCGGCGAAGACCCGCGTTGACCCGCTCGTCCTCACCGTTCTGTCCGATCTCGTACGAGGCCTGCGAACCCTCGACATCGATTTCTGTGTCATTGGTGCGCTTGTCCCGGAACTTCTGCTCGGAGTGCATCCGCCCCGATTCACGAAGGATGCCGATGCTGCCGTGATCCTCGAAACCCTCGCCGATTTCGAGCGGCTCAAAGAGCGCCTCTCCGACTTCGGTTTTGATCGCACGACTCGTGCGTATCGATTGACACGCCGAGCAGGCGAGCGAACTTCGGCTGCGACAGCCCCGTTTGTTCCCGAATGGCCGCCACCGATGGCACCGTTGTGACGCGCCCGTGCTCGCCCCGTTTGAGTTGACGAAGCCCTTCCAAGATCTCGGGTCCAGACGTACCTGTCAGGCGATCTCGGTGATCGCATCGACGTCCTTCGTGGGGCGAACGCCGCCGGCGGCCGGATCCGAGATCATCAGACCCGTCGTGCAACCACCCAAGAACACGAGTTCGCCGAGGAGTGGCCGCAACACGCGCGGCGGCGGCAAGCATCTCCAGATTGGCGTCATCCATGGAGTTGCTGGTGCAGTCGCGCGGTCAACTCCTGGCCGGCGAGGCGTCGCTCTCGAGCGCGACCGTCCCGAAGCGCGTCGATCAACGCCAGCAGTTCGTACAACAGCGGATCTCTCAGCGCGGCGATCGGGACGGTCTTGTACAGCGGCTCCAGACCGATGCCGCGCTGATTGCCATCGGCGTACGGCCAGACGGGCGGCAACTCGGTCCCGGAGGCAATCCTGCTGGCAAGAGGCGGCGCCGCGTAGGAGGTGGCCAGGCCACGGGTCGGCTCCCCGCGCTTTGCCGGAAAGGCGTACTTCACGCCGTGAAGCAGGAACTCCTCGACCGGCTGGAGCAGCGGACGGCCACCGTCCGCCTCGTCCGACACCAAGCGCGAAATCGCCAGGCGTTTCAGCGCGCCGTGGACCTCTGACGCGCTAAGGGACAGGTCTACACCCATTCGAGCCATGGGTGGGCGCGGCCCGCGATAGCTGATGAGCTTGGCGAGCACGAACACGTCTTGAGGCCGAAGGCTGGGCTGGGTCATTCAATATTCGCGAATCGCGAATACAGAATAACACAGAAGCTATCGAGGGCGCTGGACGATGGCCCGAATCCGCGGGCCACCGAGGCAAGATGCGAAATGTGGCGAGAATTGGCGCGCCCGACAGGCCGCCTCCGCGACGCACGGACGGGCGTCGCTCCGGCGTGCCTCGCCGAGGCCTTGGCGAAGGCAGGATTTGAACCTGTGGCCCCGGCTTAGAAGGCCCGTCGTCTGAGACCCGCCAGAATAGGCCAAGATTCGCGGATTCTTCGAACCCAATCGGTCATATCAAGACGGTTATATCTTGCTGTTCGCCACCCTGTACCCGGTGCGATTATGGGCCGGAATCGGGGAATGGTGAGGTGATTCGGACCAGAAGGCTACAACCGATCGCTGCGTTCGCCTCGATCAGCCAGTCCCAGAACGCCGGACAGAAGTCGAGGCCGTAGTGGAGGTTTTTGGCTTGAATGAACACATTGGCATCCAGCAAGTACGCCATCAGGCCACACCCAGGCTGTGCCCGAGTTCGCGGAACGTCTCGAGTTTCGAGAAGCCAAGCAGGCGGAACGCATCCCGGTGCAACGTCTGCCCCTCGAGTGTGCTGACCACCAGCGCACGTGCGAAGCGCTTGCTGACCCTCGCAGCCTGGGTCAGGTAGAAATCGCCACCACTTGCCCGTGGGATCGCCTGGAGTCGAGCGACCTCCTCGTCGTAGGCCTGCCACAGATCGTCGCGGCTCACGGCACCGGCGTCGTGAAGGCGGCGCAGAATGACCAGTGTGCTGACCTTGAAGAACCGAGCCAGACGACTACATTCCTCCTGCAAGCCGACCCGCTGGCGGTACTCGGTCTGAAGATCCTCGAGCGGCACCAGGAACTCGGCTGCTACCGTAACTGCCGCCCTCGGTCATCTCTCGCGCCGGCGGTGTACTTCACGGTGGACAGCTATTCGCGGGCCGACTGGCAACACCGTTCACGCAGCCAGCTGTCGGGCGGCACGCCTTTGGGCTGGTGCAGGCGAGCGAGTTCTCGCGTTGGTCGTTCAGCCGTCGTGGTATTCTCAGTTCTGGGAAACCGCGGATGGAGTGCGATCTGCGTGGAGGTGCCATGTTCAGGGAATTGAAGGTGATTGTCGAGAAGCACGCGGATGGCTACGTCGCCTACCCGATCGGACTGAAGGGCGTCGTCGTCGGGGAAGGGGACAGTTACGAGGATGCCCTCGCGGACGTGCGATCGGCGATTGCGTTTCATTTCGAAACGTTCGGGCCCGACGCTCTCGATATGGATCAGCCGGTCCTCGAAGCGTTCATTGCCGAAACTCGATTCGCCGTTTGATGCCCAAGTTTCCCACCGATGCTCCGCT
>CAYHRK010000399.1:0-3091 GCA_964358795.1 uncultured Vicinamibacterales bacterium | reverse complement strand
CTTCGCCCGCCCATCCCGGTCCTGAACAGGAATTCAGGAAGTCTTCAGTTGGGTCGCCGGCCGGTCTGTCTACACTGCTGGACGTGGCGTGTCGGCCTCCCGTGGTCTTCCTCCGCCGGCACTTCTCAAGCAGGAGTCATTGTGATGCCAAGACGTCGTTGGATAGGGCTCGTCGGGGCAACCGGCGTGCTGGTGCTCGCCTGCGGGTGGAGCGTCTTTGGTGCCAAGGCGCCGAAGAAGACCGTGGATTGGGTCAAGTTGAATCCGGCGTTTGCCGGCGCAACCTTCGTGAACGATTCGGAGAAGTGCCAGTCGTGTCACGAGGACGCCATGAAGACCTACGCCGGAACCCCGCACGCGGCGGCGATTCGCGCCGGGGCGGCAGACGGCGCAGGTGAGTGCGAAAGCTGCCACGGCCCGCGCAGCAAGCATATCGAGAACCCGACGGGCGAGCTCAAGATCGACGCGAAGGCGCGAGCGCAATCCGCCGTCTGCCTGCAGTGCCACGAGGGCGGAGCGCGGTTCGGCTGGAAGGCCGGCCCCCACCAGGCTAGCGACGTGAGCTGCACGTCGTGCCACTCGGTGATGGAGAAGAAGAGCGAACGCGCGCTTCTCGCCAAGACGACGGCCAGCGAGACCTGCGCCAGCTGCCACGCCGAGGTGCGGACGGATCTGAACAAGATGTCGCACCACCCGGTCCGAGAAGGGCGCATGGATTGCGTCAGCTGCCACAACGTGCACGGCTCGACGCCGGCCCTGCTCACCAAGCCCACGCTGAATGACACCTGCTACACGTGCCACGCCGAGAAGCGGGGCCCGTTTGTCTGGGAGCACGCCCCGGCGCGCGAGAGCTGTGCGAACTGCCATACGCCGCACGGGTCGAACCAACGAAGCCTGCTCATCAGCAAGGACCCATTCCTCTGCCTGACCTGCCATAACTACGGCGGGCACATCAACCTGCCGCGCTACAACCGTGTGAGCAACCCGTACGGCAACGGCTGCTCGAACTGCCACGTGAGCATGCATGGTTCCAACCACCCCTCTGGGGCGAAGTTGACACGGTAAAGGAGGCCGCCATGAAGAAGCTTGTCGTATTGGTGGCCCTTGTCGCCACCCCGCTTTACGCGCAGTCCCCGGCACCCGCACCGGTCACGTCTAACGGCATCCGGACAACCGGCAGCGTGACGTCCGGCGTGCAGACCGTCGACAACAGCAGCCGTTCGAGCAAGTTGACCGAGTACCGCGATCTGCGTGACAACTTCTACCTGCCCGGTGTGGCCTTCTCGTTGATGGACCCCGCCAACGGGGGGTACTTCAACCTGTTCGGCCGGAACGTGAGCCGGAACGACCAGACGATTCTCGCGCGCGCCGGCCGCGCTGGCGTCTGGAGCATCGAGGCCAACTGGGTGGGCATTCCCCACAATTTCAGCAACAAGGCCGTCACACCGTACATCAACCGCGGCGGAGGGCTCTTCACGATACCGGCGACGGTGCCCATCACATTCAAGAAACTGGCAACCGGGTCCGCCGACACCGCAGGCGTGCTGGCCAGCGACGATCTCATCGCCGCGTACCAGTCGACGTTCCTGGCGCCGACGCCGCTTGCCACCCAGACCAACGCCGGCCACTTCGCCCTCAACCTGAACGCCGCTGACGCGTTGGCCTTGGGCGTGGCGTACGACCGTCGGGCCAAGACTGGTTCGAAGGCTGGATTCGGCCCGATCGGCGACCGCCCGCCGCGCACGCTCAACGTGCAACTGGCCGAGCCGGTCGACTACCGCACGAGCGACCTGACCCTCTCGGCCGAGCACCAGGGCCGGGCGTACCAGGTGAGGGCCGAGTACCTCTATTCGGACTTCGCGAATGCGATTGACACGCTGAAGTGGCAGAACCTCTACACGACCGCCGCACCGGGCGCGGACTTCGATGTGTGGGACCGCCTGGTCTCCACCTACGGCCAGCGCCCGCTGCCGCCGGACAACCGGTACCACAATGTCGCGCTGAACGTCGGCGTCGACATGCCGCAGGACAGCCGCCTCACGGGAACCGTATCGTACGGCCGCCTCGAGCAGAACGCCACGCTGCTGCGCTATGCCTACGGGGACAGCGCGCTCGCCAACCGGACATTGCCGCGCAGCACCGCCGACGCGCAGATGAACACGATGCACGTGGCGACTGATTACGTCATCACACCCGCGAGGGGCGTCACCCTCAGGGGGTTCTTCCGGCAGTACACCCTGACCAACGACACGCCGTCGAGCCAGTGGCAGTACGTCACCCAGGACACCTACAACCTCGCGGGCACCGTGTCCTACGTGAACAAGCGCATCAATCTCCCGGTGGCCTGGGACCGCCAGAACATGGGGGCCGAGGCGACCCTGCGCCTGGCCAAGCGGAACACGCTGACGCTCGCGTTCGAGCGGGAGGCGATCGGGCGCGACCACCGCGAAGCCGACACGGACGAGAACGTCCTGCGCGCGGCCTGGCGGATGAAGCCGGCCAACTGGATGTCGTTGCGGGCGCGGTATGTCTATGGGTCGCGCACGGGGACCAAGTATCACAACACCGTCACGCGCGAAGGCTACTGGTACTCGCCAACCGAAGCCAACGACCAGAACAACCCCGCGGTGACGTTTGACAACCACCCGGACACGCGGCGGTTCGACGTCTCCGATCGGAAGCGTCAGCAGTTCGACCTCACCGTGAACCTGACACCCCGCGACATGTTCGCCCTCTCGGCGTACGTACGCTACCGCTCGGACGATTTCGATTCCGGCGTGACACCCTCCCAGCCTCTGGCCGGAACCGGGCTGCCCGAACAGAATGCCGTGTCGCCGGGCAACCAACTGGGATTGCTCGAAGACGCACGCCTCCGCTACGGCGCGGACCTCTTCTTCCAGCCGACGTCGCGCGTCACGTTGAACGCGTTCCTCAACTACGACAAGGGAACGAGCTTCCAGAAGTCGATCGAGTTCAACGAGAACAACAAGCAAAACCCGAGCGCGGTCGCTACGGCGGAACTCGGGCCCTGGACACGGGCGAGCAGCCAGTGGACGGCGGACTTCACCGACAAGACCTGGAGCGGCGGCTT
>CAYHRK010000398.1:0-3111 GCA_964358795.1 uncultured Vicinamibacterales bacterium | reverse complement strand
GCTAGCCTGCGCCGGCGCTAACCAGGTCACGGCCGTCACCATCAGCCAGGCGGCCACCAACGAGTGTATGTGTGCGTATCGTGCGTGCATGATCGTTGTTCTCATTCGACAAAGAGCTCGTCCACCCGGGACAGCAGCCACCTCGCCCGGCGCTGGGCGAGCACATTCGCGAGTTTCTGCTCCGGCGCCTTCGTGATATCCATCGCCAGCGCCTCGGTCAGCAATTGCACGAATTCCTTTTTGTTCTGGGTGCTGACCGACACCGTCTCGGCAAACGAGACGTAAGGCGACACTCGCCGGCCTTGTGCCAGGGCCTTGGCCTGCTCGAAGTGTTCGCGCGCTCTGTCGAGCGAGCCGCCGACCGACGAGCGCCCGCCCTCCCAGGTGATGAAGAAGTCGTGCAGCGAGCCCTTCTCCCAGGTGCGCTCAAGGGCCAGGGCGCGGCGCATCATCGTTTCGATCAGCGACTGGTCGGCCGACAGCTCCGAGTCGGCCTTGTTGATGGCGAAGGCAGCCGCCCAGGCGGCCGCGGTCCAATAGAGCAGGGGCACGTGCTTCTTCGTGGTCCTGGCCAGCGCGGCATCCGGATCCCTGCGCAGCCGGTCGCGGAAGCCGGGAAACTCCACCTCGAAGGCGCGCAGGCCATAGTCCAGGCCACGCAGGTACAGTTTCTTGGCGCGGGCGCGCATCGCGGTGGCACGATCGAGACTGTCGGCCTCGACGAAATCGGCCTCCTGTTGCACGAAGGCGTAGCTGTACGACGTAAACCCGCTGCAGGCGGCTTGCAGCAGCCCCTTGTGCCTGGGCGACTGATCGATCAGGCTCTCAATCGTCTTCAACGCAAACGGGACCGCGTCGCGGACCAGCTCCGGATCGTCATCGGTCGCAAAGCCGGACGTGCCCTCGGCCAGCGCGTTGCCCAGCGTGTTGATGGCCATCATCTTAATCGAGCAGCCCGACAAGGCCAGCGCCAGCACGCAGGCCAAGCAAGCCAGCCACGACCGCCTGAGTTGTTCGCCCATAACCCTCCCAGCCCGACCCCGTAATTCTACGCCAGCCGCCGCTGTCGACACGAGCTAAGCCCGCATAACCCTCTGCCGCAAGCTCTGTCTGTCAAGACGGCACGGGGCGGCCAGACCGAACGGGGCCCGCCGCCGCGACGGCGGCCCGCCGCTACGGGTGTATCCTTGACAATTGGTTCCTATCGGACTACATCTTGGCCTCGGCCCTGGAGCGTCAACCCGCATGATCCTCGAGACAGCCCGCGTCGAGAACTTCAAGTGCATCGACGATTCCACCGAGTTCACCATCCGGTCGTTGACCGGGCTGGTGGGCAAGAACGAGTCGGGCAAGACGGCGTTGTTGAATGCGCTGTACCGGGTGAATCCGATTCTCCCGAACGACGGGCCATTCGCCGACACCGAGTATCCGCGCCGCCGCTGGGCCTCCTACCGGCGGCGGCGCCAGAAGTCGCCCGATCGCATCGTCACGACGGTGTGGCGCCTCGAGGATGCCGACGTGGCCACGCTCACCGGCGCGTTGGGTCCCGACGCGCTGGCCAGTCCCAGGGTGGTCGTGACGAAGGGCTACGACAATCAGCTGCGGTGGCAGATCGACGTCGACGAGCGGCGCGTAGTGTCGAACCTGGTCCGCAATGCGCGCCTCGACGCGGAAGATCTCCGGAGTCTGTGGTCGGCCACCACCGTCGCGGAGCTGACACGGTCGTTGCAGGGCATCGGCGAACCGTCGCCAGCACAGTCCGCTCTCCTGGCCGAGGTGCAACAACGGTTTGCGCAGGGGTCGCTCGCCGAGCAAGCCGTGGCGGTGCTGGCCGGCCGTTTGCCGCGCTTCCTGTACTTCGCCGACTACCACCGGTTGCCCGCCGAAGTGTCCATCGACGATCTGTTGCGGCGCAAGGCCGCCGATCGGCTGACCGTCACCGACCTGATCTTCCTGGCCCTGCTGGAGCTGGCGCACACCTCGCCCGAGCAGCTGCACCAGATCGATCAGTTCGAATACCTGGTCGCCGAGCTCGAGGCGGCGTCGCAACGCATCACGAACGATGTGCTCGAGTACTGGAGCCAGGACCGTTCGCTCGAGGTGGAGTTTCGCTGCGATGCCGCGCGGCCGCACGATCGCCCTCCCTTCAATACGGGCTACGTGCTGCGCACGCGCATCCGGAATCGCCGCCACAACGTCACGCTGGCATTCGACGAGCGCAGCTCCGGCTTCATCTGGTTCTTCTCGTTCCTGGTGTGGCTGTCCCACCTCCGGCGCGATCAGGGGCACGACTACGTGATCCTGCTCGACGAGCCCGGATTGAGCCTGCACGCGCGGGCCCAGATGGACCTGATGCGGTTTGTCCGCGAACAGCTGCTGCCGGCCTATCAGGTGATCTACACGACGCACTCGCCGTTCATGATCGACCCTGGCCACCTCGACGGCCTGCGAACGGTTGAAGACGCGACTACGGGCGATCAGGTGCTCGGCACCAAGGTGGGCGACCGGTTCCTCAGCAGCGATCCAGACACGACGTTCCCGATTCGGGCGGCGCTGGCCTACGACGTGGCGCGGCGCGCGGTCGTGGGCACGCAGACGCTCCTGTTGGACCGCCCGAGCGATGTCCTCTATCTGAAGTGGTTCGCCCGCGAGTTGCAGCGGCAGGGGCGCGAGCATTTGGATCCGGCCTGGAGCCTGGTGCCGATCGGCGGACTCGACAGCATTGCGCCGTTTGCGGCGCTGTTTGCCAGCGACAGCCAGAAGATCGCCGTGCTGACCGACGGCCTGATGACGCACCCGCGCAGGCTCGAGGGCCTCTGGGAACGTGGTGTGCTCCAGTTCGGCCGAATCCTCAGGCCAGCGCTCTACATCGACCAGGAAGATGCGCAGGTGGAAGATCTGCTGGGACGAGCTATCTACCGGGAGCTGGTCACCGGCGCCTTCGACCTCAAGGAATCGAGCGTCCTCGCGGTCGATCGCCCAGCCGATGCGCCCGCCCGGCTTGTGGCCGAGGTTGAGTCCTACTTTGCGTCGATGCCGCCATGGGCGCCGAAGTTCGACTGTTTCGCGCCGGCGTCGTACCTCTTCGAGAACACGGCGACGCTGCGCCTG
>CAYHRK010000397.1:0-3135 GCA_964358795.1 uncultured Vicinamibacterales bacterium | reverse complement strand
CGTACGCGACGCGAGTTCATCCGTGACGGGCTGGGCGCGTTCACCATCGGGCTGGCCGCGCCGGCATTCCTGACGGAGTTGGCGCAGGCGCAGTCGTCGAAAAACCGATCCCTCATCGTGTTGTACCTGGCCGGCGGAAACGACGCGCTCAGCACGCTGATCCCCTACACCGACCCGTTCTACTACAGCCGGCGGCCGTCGATTGCCGTGCCTGCCAGCTCGGTCGTGCAGATCGGCAGCGACTCGAGCGGCGTACCGCTGGGCCTCCACACCAACCTGACCGGCTTGCGCACGATCTTCAACGAGGGGCGGCTGGCCCTGATTCAGAGGGCCGGGTACGCGAATTCGAGCCGGTCCCACTTCCTGGGGCAGGACATCTGGGCCACAGCCAATCCGGCGGTCACGCAAACGTTCGGCTGGCTTGGCCGGTACCTCGACACGTTGCCAGCGCCTGTCGATCCGCTGGTGGCATGGGACGCACTGCGGGAGGTTCCGCACGCGCTGATTGGGGCAAACGTGTCGGTGCCGGCGATCCCGTCGGCGACCAGCTATGCGTTTGCCAGCCCCAACACCGGTGCAGAGGCCGTGCTGGAGCGCACCATCGCCCAGCGCATCGCGTCGCACGTGCCGGTCGGCATCCCGCATCTGTCGTTCGTGAACGAGAACGTGCAGGCGGCCATGGCCACGCTCGACCGGGTGGCGCTGGTCACGAAGTACGTGCCCAGCCAGACGTATCCCACTACGGGGCTTGGCCAGACCCTGCAGACCGTGGCAGGAGCCATCAACAAGAACCTGAGCACCAAGGTGTTCTGGGTGCAGCTTGGCGGCTTCGACACGCACGCCACGCAGGCGGGCAACAACGGGGCGTACCCACGGCTGATGACCGAATTGAACAACGCGGTGCTGGCCTTCTACAACGACATGAAGAACCAGGGTCTGCTGGACCAGGTGATGATCGTGGCGTTCTCGGAGTTTGGCCGGCGCGTGTTCGAAAACGGAAGCGTCGGGAGCGACCACGGTGCAGGGGGCCTGATGTTCGCCATTGGCGGTCAGGTGCAGGGCAAGCTCTATGGCACGGCCGCGTCGCTCAATCCCGATCCGAAGAACCCCGCGCTCGAGAACAACGGGGGCGATGTGCGCTACGAGACGGATTTCCGGTCGGTCTACGCGCAGATCATCGACCGCTGGCTTGGCGTCAACTCGGTGAGCCTGCTCGGGGCGGACTTCCGGAAACCAGGGTTGACCTTCATCTAGAGGTCTTGATCGACTCGGATCTGAGTTCTTGAGTCAAGTTTTCTACGCCGCAAGGTGCACCTCCGTCAGATAAGCGTCCATCGCGTGCTCCAGCCGCTGGTAGGCCGCGTGGCCCGCGCGCGACGCGGGCGGCACGCCGTCCCACGCCAGCGCGGGTCGGAGCGCACGGGCGTACAGGCGTACGAAGAACAGGGCGGTGCGCAACCCCGTGGCGGTGACGCGATAGCGATGCGTCTTTGGGATGCGCTCGATGAGTTGGTGGAGGCGGAGCCGACGCAGATCATAGCTGAGCGCGCCGGGGCCGTACTCCGTGAGCGAGCGACCTTGAAGCGCCGCCACGTGGGCGCGCACGTCGCGTTGCCGAAAACCGGTCGGGGGGCCGGCGAACAAACACACCGCGTGCAGCAACGCGAGCGCGCGGCGGTCGCCGAAGCGGAGCCCCGCCGCGCGTTGGCCGTTGACCACCACCGGGCCGATCACGGCCTGGAAGCGGTCGTCCCCGATCAGACAGTCGTGGCTCAGTGTTTGGACGCGCAAGAGGCGTCGGTTGGCAGCGAAGCCAAGCTCCCGCAGGGCGGGGAGATTGCTGAGCGACCGGCCGATCTGGAAATCGTACGTGTTATTGATCGTCGTCTCGGTGCGGAGGGCTTGGCCCTCCTTGTGGTACTGCTTGATCCGCGAGGCCTTGTAATCCACGTGCAGCGACGGCGTCACGCCCTCGGTGATCACGCGCGTGCGAAAGCGCCCCGGGGTGGTCCGGATGACGCGCCGGTCGAAGATCAATTGCACCTGGTCCGGCCGGCCGAGGTCCAGATTCTCGCGGATGACTTCTTCGAAGAAGGCGCGCCCCGTCGCGGGGCGATCCAGGACCTGCGTCAACGCGAATTCCGCTTGGAGAATCGACAACTGATACCGATACCCGGCCGCCCGCTGCGCCGGCGTGAACGGATGGGGCAGCCGCGCCAACCACTTCCGGAACACGGCCTCAATCGTCGCCGCATCGAACTGCGCCGCGATCGCCTGCACGCGATCGGGGGAGGCACACGCCCGGATGCCGTTGTCCAGCGGCTCGAACCGCAACCGCTTGCGGGTCAATTGCCGCTTCAGCCATTCATGCCCGTTGAGACACAGCTTGGCGGGATAGGGAAAGTACGTGCAGAACTTGAGAAACAGCGGCCCCAGATCCCGGTCGAGGAGGTACACGTAGTAATGATTCACCATCGCCGTCGACCGGATGATCCACGGGTACTTCTTCCCCTGCGCATCGGTCCGTTTCTCGGTGCGGAACACCGACGCTTTTTCCTGTGCCTTCCCCACGAAGAGCACGCCCTCGTCGCCCGTGAACGCCGCCAGGTACCGCTGCAGGACGTCGTCTTTCCGCTGGCCTCGCTTGAAGGTCACCAGATCCACGCCCTGCTCGTGCGCAAAGCGCTCGAACGCTTCCGCGAAGGCACGGCTCTGCGGGGCGATCATCGCCGTCGAGGGCACGCGGCAGCCCAGCTGGGTCCGCAAAAACCAGACGAAGCCCGACCCGCTCTGGACCGACGGCACATACGCATTCAGATACATCCGGTCGATACACTCGAGTTCGAACGTGACGTGTTTTTCGAGGATCTCGGCGACAGAATTGCGTACCATAGTCTTGGAGCTCCTGGAGCACGCGGCCCATGTGGCCACCGACCCCAAGAGGGTCTATTACTTCGGCGGAGGGGTCAACCCCTCCCGGTGCCCAGGGGCTCCTCTTGTTTTCTCTAACGAGGCCTGCCTCAGACCGTGCTTCGGGGGTCGGCTCCCGACATGCTCGACGGTCTGAGGCATGGCCTCGTTAGACATTATGGGGGATAATGGAGCCTGCGAAACATGAGCCGTTCGCATGACTAG
>CAYHRK010000396.1:0-3143 GCA_964358795.1 uncultured Vicinamibacterales bacterium | reverse complement strand
CGATGGCCGTCTTGCCGGTCTGGCGGTCGCCGATGATCAACTCGCGCTGGCCGCGGCCAATCGGCACCATGGAATCGATGGCTTTCAGTCCGGTTTGGAGCGGCTCGCGCACCGGCTGCCGATCGACCACACCAGGGGCCATGCGCTCGATGGGCGAGTACTTCTTCGCCACAATCGGACCCTTGCCGTCCACGGGCTGGCCAAGCGAGTTCACGACACGACCCACCATCTCCTCGCCCACCGGCACGGAGATGATGCGGCCCGTGCGCTTCACCTGGTCGCCTTCCGCAATGGCGTGATGTTCGCCAAGCAGCACAACGCCCACGCTGTCTTCTTCGAGGTTCAGCGCAATGCCGAACACGCCGTGCGGGAATTCGAGCATTTCGCCGGCCATGGTGTTCTCGACGCCGTGCACGTGCGCAATGCCGTCGCCCACCGACACGACGGAGCCAACCTCGGATACGTCCACATCAACAGCATGACTGCCGATCTGGTCGCGGATGATCTTGGTGATGTCGTCGGAGTTGATGTTCATAAGCCAGATTTATTGTCCCGTCGCTCCGGCGAGCCGTTCGCGCATTTTCTCCAGCTGCCGCTTCACGCTGCCGTCGTACACCGTGCTGCCGATGCGCGCCACCACGCCGCCGACCAGCGTTGCGTCGGTGGCCGTGCTGATGATCACGTTACGGCCCGTCAGCGTTTCGAGGCTGCGCGCCAGCGTGATGGTGCGATCGGCGGGCAGCGGTACGGCCGAGGTGACGTGCGCGCGCACGACATGCTGGTGATCGAGCAGCCGGCTGCGGTACGCCTCGAGCAGGTCGGGCAACATCGCAAGCCGGTCGCGGCTGGCCATCAGCAGGAGCAGTTTCTGGACGACCGGGCTGACGTCGAGACCGGGCAGCATCTCTTGCACGATGGCGCGCTTTTTCGGGGCCCCGACGGCGGGGTTGGTCATCACCTTCCACAAACCGGCGTGCTCGCGAAACAGAGCCGTGACGGCGGCAAGTTGCTCGTCGACCACCTGAGGGTCGGCTTCGACAAGAGCGACGTCCAATAGCGCGCGGGCGTACCGATTGGGGTTCGTTCGTCTGGTCATCGGCTCGCTCGCGTCGTTCCCACTTGCGCCAGATACCGATCCACCAGCCGCACCTGATCGGCGTCGGTGATGGTAGTCCGCAAGCGCTCGGTCGCCACAGCCACAGCCAAGTCGGCGGTCAGTTGCACCAGCTGGCGTTCTGCGATCTTCAACTGGACGTCGATCTCGCGCCGCGTCTGTTCCAGCAGCCGCGCTCGTTCGGCGTCAGCCGCCTGGCGAATGCGCGCTTCCTCGACCACCACTTCGGCCGCGCCGGCAAAGCGTAGCGCGTCCAACTCGGCCGGCAACGCGCTCATTTTCTTGTCGATCTCCGCCAACTGCTCCGCGGCAGACTCTTTGGCCGCGGCGGCTTTCATCAAGTCGCTTCGAATCTGTAGGCTTCGGCCCGACAGATGCGTGGCTATTGGCGTGCGCAGGAAGTAGACGAGCGTGCCGGCCAGCAGCGCAAAATTGAAGAGCTTGGCGATCATCCCGACAGTATCGAATCCCAAATCCCTAGCCTCTCCCCAGCACCTTCGCGGCGATTTCCTTGCCCAACTGATCCGCGTCGTGCTCGAGCCGGACGCGGGCCTGAGCCGTCTGCTCTTCCAGTTGCGCGCGTGCGGCGGCAAGCGCAGCGTCCACTTCTTCGCGTGTCTTGGTCATCAGCTCGCCGCGATAGCCATCGGCCACTTTGCGGCGGTCGTCCATCTGCTTGTACAGCTCGGTGCGGGCGGCAGCAAGCTTGCCGTCGAATTCAGCGGCGGCGCTACGGGCTTTCTCGGCGGCGGTTTCCGCAAGCTGGATGGCCGATTTCACCGCGGCCTCTCGCTCGCGCATGACGCGCACGAGCGGCTTGAACAGCACGCGGTCCAGCACTACCGCGAGTAGCAGAACCGCGGCAATGACCGCGACCACCGACAGGTTAGGAAGCACGCCGACGCCTCCACGGGCAGATGAATTCGGCACGATGCCAAAACGTTGATTCTATACGGTACTAGTGTCCCGAATCAAAAGTTCGCCTACACCGAACTTCTGATTCGGGACACTAGCGGGAATCGTCCAGACCGCGAACATCTCGATAATTAGATCAAGTCGATGGACACGTGCTCCCGCCGGGCGGCCTCGCCGATGCGGATGGCGGTGACGCCAGCCCGGGTGAGCGCGCGATCGACGACGGCGGCGTGCTCGGGGGCGGCGGCAATCAGCAGGCCGCCGGATGTCTGTGGATCGAACATCAGCAGCACGAGGCTCCGGTTCAGGTGGGCGGCGATTCGGACGCGGGATTCGAAGTGGTCGAGGTTACTGCGCATGCCGCCCGACTTGTTGTCGTTGGCGAGATCGAGGGCGCCAGCCAGCAACGGCACGCGGCGGGCCTCGATGCGCAGTGTGACGTCGCTTGCGGCGGCCATTTCGACCGCGTGCCCCATCAAGCCGAATCCGGTGATGTCGGTGCACGCGCGTACCATTCCGGCGGGCAGGGCGCGCAGGGCTTCGGCGGCTGGCCGGTTCAGTTGCACCATCGATCGGATGGCGGCCTGCACCGCGGCCTCGGGCGCGCGCTCGAACTTGATGGCGGTGCCGACGACGCCGGTGCCGATGGCCTTGGTGAGGAACAGGTGATCTCCGGCCCGGGTGCCGGCGTTCGACAGGATGCGCGCGGGATCGACCTCGCCCGTGATGGCGTAGCCGAACTTGATCTCGTTGTCCTGCACGGTGTGGCCGCCTAAGAGCGCCACGCCGGCCTCGCGCAGTTTGTCGAAGCCGCCTTTGAACATCGCGCGAATGGTGTCGGTGTCGATGTCGGCTTTCGGGACGCAGGCAATCGCGAGCGCCGTGAGGGGCCGGCCGCCCATGGCATAGACGTCGCTCACGGCATTGGCCGCCGCAATCTGTCCGTAGGTGTACGGGTCGTCGACAATGGGCGTGAAGAAGTCCACGGTCTGCACCAGGGCAGACCCTTCCCCCATCCGATACACCCCGGCATCGTCGCAGGTGCGGAAGTCGATCAGGATGCGATCATCCTGCTGCGCCGGAATGCCACTCAGGACCTGAGCGAGCTCGCCTG
>CAYHRK010000395.1:0-3146 GCA_964358795.1 uncultured Vicinamibacterales bacterium | reverse complement strand
GATGGCGGGCGAACGGGTCCCGGTCGAGGATGACGCGCCGGCTTTCCACGACGCGACCGGCCAGTGGGCGATCGCGTTCCGTCGTCACGCGTATTCCCCATCCCACAACCCATCAAGGAACCGCCGATACGGCAGCACCGTGATCTCATCCACCCGCCGGCGGCGGGACTCGAGCGAGACACACAAGAGCCGTTTGACTCGCCGCTCCTCGGCGAGGGCCCGCAGCGAGCGAAGATCCCGGTCCGACACGTGCGCCTTGGCCTTGACCTCGATAGCCGTGTGATCACCCAGCAGGAAGTCGACTTCGAAACCCGACGTCGATCGCCAGTAACTGATCGGCTCACCCGACGTGTAGTCCCGATGGCACATCAACTCGTGGTGGATGTAGGTCTCGAAGGCGCCCCCGAACTCGGGACCGTCAGGCGCCACGAGGCGGCCTTGCAGCGCCGACGCGACGCCGACGTCGAAGAAGTAGTACTTCGACGACACGAGCGGCTTGCGTTTCAAGGACCGGGTCCACGCCGGCACCTCGTGGAGGATCAGCGTGTCCTTGAGAATCTCGAAGTACTCGTACACCGTCGTCCGCGGCACCTGGGCGTCGCTCGCCACGTTGGTGAAGTTGACGATCGTCGCGTTGCACAACGCGGCAACCCGCAGGAACCGACTGAACGCGGGCACGTTGCGGGTGGCGCCCTCGGCCACGACCTCCTGCTGCAAGTAGGTGCCCGTGTAGGCACGCAGGTCGGCCGCCGGATCGTCGGAGAAGTAGATCGAGGGCAGCAATCCGCAACGGATGGCCCGGGCGAGGTCGAAGCGCCCTCCCAGTTCGCGCGCGGTCAGGGGGTGCAGGTAGCGAGTCCTCGCCCGCCCCCCCAACAGGTTCACGCCGCCTCGGCGCAGCGAGCGCGCGCTGGACCCCGTGAGCAGGAATCGAAGGCCGCGCTCCTCGATGAGCCGCTGCACCTCGTTGAGCAGGACAGGGAGCCGCTGGATCTCGTCGATGACGACCAGCCGGCCGCGCCCCTCGACCTCCTCGGCCAGCCGGCCGGGCCGATGGCTGAGGGCCAAGTAGACCGACGAATCGAGGAGATCGTAGACGCGGGCGTGTCGTAGCGTGTGTCGCACCAAAAAGGTCTTGCCGGTCTGCCGGGGACCAAACAGGAAGTGCGACTTCGTCGCGAGCCACGCGCCGAGGTCGGGCAGGCGTGCCACGTCCGGGATCTCGTTCTGAGTCGTCGCCATTGTCGTCATTTATCATGACAAATGACGATTATGTCGTCAATGGACGCTGGGCCATCGGTGACTCCACCTTGGTGTCTTTGTAACTGCCACTAGGCCCAGCATTCAGAACGCGAGCGTGCGAATGATGCGGCCCTCCAGGCGCTGCATGAACCGTGTGGGCGCCCCTGGCGCCTGACCGTAGCTGACGCGCACGCTCGTGCGGCGGCCAACCGCAACCTCCATTGCCACGCGCGCGCTCGACAGGCGCTGCCCAGGCAGGCGGACGCCGAACAGTGCGCCTTCGGTGTCTGCGTCCATCGTGAGCCGCGTGATGGCCGCGAGTCGGCTCGTGATGCGCCAGTTCATGTGTGGGGTGCCTGCGGGGCGCCCTGACAGCGCCACCGTGGCACGACCGTCGATTGCGATCCACTTGGCCAGCCACGCAGGCTGCTGGACCTGCACGAACAGCTCACGAAATGCCGGGGGCTCGGGACCAGCGCCGACGGATTGGTGTCGTCGGACGACGAGCCGGATCGTTGAGGCCCAGCCGGCAGGCGCACCGTGCCATTCCATCCTGAAGTGGTGGACCTGCCGCGACCGATCCGCGTTCCGGTCGTATCCAGCCGTGAGCGTGCCGCCCGACACGTGCTCCGCTTGCCAGACGAGCGAACCGATCGTGCTGCCGCTCGCTTGCTGATCTCGGCCGTGTGGCCTGGCTCTGCCGAAGTATCCCGAGAGCGTCTGGCCCGCTCGAAGCGTCACGCGACTGGTCACCGTCTCGCGATCCAGGCCGGCGAAGCCGACTGGTCCAAGCAGCGTGTAGTCCCGATCCGCGCGCGCCACGCTCAGCTCGAACGCGGCGCGCGGCCAGCCGCCCACGAGTCCGCCCGCCGCGCTGTGCGCCCACGTGCTCGATGCCAGTCGCACGGCGCCGACGTCGCCGACCGCGGCGAGATGCGGCGCCACGTCTACGCGACCGCCGGTGCCCAGGCCGGTCGTGGCCGCGCCAAGTCGGTCGGCGCGGCCGATGGGCACGATCGCCCGCGGCGCCACCGAGACGCGCCGGTGCGCCTTGATCGTGCTCATCACGCTCACGACGCGTGGGATCGCCGACCCCAGCAGGCCGGGCTCGCGCGCGCCGAGCTGCCCCGCGGCGATCGAGAGCGACGCGGTCCCCGTTCTGGCGGTCAACGACAGACCGCGCAGCGGCCGCGGCTCGACGCCCATCCCCGCGAGCGAGGCCGCTGGCAGCTCGAGCGCCAGGCGCTGATCGCCGTAGCTTGGCGCAAACGAGAGTTTGCCGATCGTCAGACGCGGCAGCTCGGAGACGTACTGCGTGATCTGCGGCCCGCGCTCGGCGCCGACCAACGTGAATCTTGGGACCCGGCGCGCGTGGGCCGCTTCGACCAGCTCGAACGTAAACGGTGGGGCTGACCGGGAGGCGCCGAACGGTGACAGGAAGTTGATGGTGAGGCGGGCGTCGCCCGCGCTGGCGCTCGCCTCGCACAAGCCGAGGCACAAGAGCGCCAGACCGATCTCGACACGCCGGGCTTGGCAGCTTGCGGCCGGCACGGTGGTCCTCCCGGCGCCGAACGTGTCTCAGACTGCGCGAGCCAGGATCCGCCCGGCGCCGTTCCCAGTGTCGCGTCTGACCGAGCGTACGACGCACGCGGGCGCTGGTCAAGGCGCCGGAGCTGAGGAGTCGAGGACTGACTCGAGAACCTCGCGGGATTCTGCAATCGCCTGGTCCAGCAAGCGCGTTTGGGGGCCCCCTGGCCAAGGAACCGTCCGGGTGGGCGCCCGTTTTCTTGACATTGACCTGCTTTCAGGGTAGCGTCATGCCATGCCCCGCCGGAAGGTGAGCACGGTTCTCGACGAGCACCTGTTCCGCCGTGCCAAGCTGGAATCGGTGCGGCGAGGCAAGC
>CAYHRK010000394.1:0-3149 GCA_964358795.1 uncultured Vicinamibacterales bacterium | reverse complement strand
TCGGCCGTCGGCCGCAGGGGGAAGTCGTTGCGCCAGTTGCCGACGATCACGTCGAGGAACATGCGGTTGTTGATGACGCTGGTCCACTCACCCTTATACGGGTAGTTCTCGGACGCCTGGTAGTACGCCGCCGAGACGGGCACCACGGTCGACAGGTTGCGCAAGGACTGCAGTTTGGTGCGCTTGTTCCAGTAGATCACGAACTGATTACCGCGGCTGACCTGGTAGGTGCCCTTGATCGTGATGTTCGGCAGCTTCGACTGCGCGAGCACGCCCGGCATGCCCGTGATGTACTTGAACTGGTTGTTGAGGCGCCACGAGGCGAAGAACCACGCTTTGCCCTTGTAGATCGGTCCGCCGAGGTTGGCGTTCAGGTCGTACTGTTTGTCGGTCTGGTTGCCGCGGCTCACGCCTCCCGGTGGCGCCGGGTAGCCGTCCTTCTGGCCGCCAGTCACCTTCAGCGCATCCGGCACGTTGTTGGCGATCAGGCCCGCGCCCATCCAGTCGCTGTACCACTGGCCGGTGAACTTGTCGGCGCCAGACTTGACCGTGATGTTGAGCGAGGCGCCCGCGGTGTCCTGATCGGCGCCGCTACCGGCCGCGCCGAGCTGGAACTCCTCGAAGGCCCCAAAGTCGAAGTAGCCAGCGTTGGCATCAGTGCCTTCGGTGGTATTGACGCCCTCGATGCGCGTGGTCCGCTGCTGGCTGATGCCGTAGGTCACGTAGCCGGTCTGCGTGCCGGTGTGCGACCCGCCGACGTCGTAGCCCGTCATCTGGAAACCCGGTGCCTGGGACATGGCGGCCCAGATGTCGCGAGCGTTCGGGATCTCCGTCAGCAGCTCCTTGGTGAAGTTGGTGCCGACCCTCGTCGTCGATGTGTCGACGATGGGCGTTTCACCAGAGACGGTGACGGTTTCAGCGAGCGACGCGATTTCGAGCTGGACGCCAACGGTCAGCGTCGTGGCGATGACGACGCGGATCCCTTCACGCTTGAGCGTCTTGAACCCCGGCAGCTCGAACGTCAGGGTATAGGTGCCTGCCGGCAGCGCGATCAGACGATAGCCGCCGTCAGAATCCGTGACCGCGATCTGCGGTTGGATGAGGGCCGGGCTCGACGCGGTGACCGTGACGCCGGGGAGCACCGCCCCGGAGTTGTCCCGCGCGACGCCGTTGATGCGGCCTCGGAACTCCTGCGCGGCCGCCGGAGCGGCCAGGGCCAGCATCAGCACGAACACGCCGAGTCTGGCAGCCGAGTGGTTGTGCATGCGCCATTCCTCCGTCTTGAGTGGTTCCCACAAGAACGACGAGAGACTGCCCGCCACATCGCAGGCACCGAACGAATGCCCGTTAGTGGATCGGGGAATCCTACCACCACCGTGAACAAAAGAGTATCTGTCTACCTACCCGTTCAAGCTTCGCGTGCTTGACATTGGCGTCTCGCGCGAATCATCGTAGGTTTCCGCGATGTGTCCTGGTCCCACAGGGCGGGGCAGCGGGGCTTGGCACGTCGCACTTAGGACCCGGAAGGGAATAACTATGCCATCTTGGACGCCGATGCATCCCGCCGGGCTGCGTTGCTCGTCGCTTACATACTCCCGGTATGCGCACTCCTCGCGCCTTGCCGGGCGGGCGCCTCGACGCCCACGATGACACCCTTATTTCCTTCCGGGTCCTTACACGACACCACGTGGTCTGCGAGTGGAGGCATGGCATGCGGTTTCTGATCCCCCGGTCGCTGTTGCTGTTGATGCTGGTGATGGCGGCCGAACCGTGCGCCGCCCAGACCGGCCCCGACGGCAAGGCGCAGTCGCAGCCATCACCGGCCCCGCAGGCCGCTCAAGCAACGCACCACCTGCAGCAGTCTGGCACTTCGGCCGTTGCCGGACCTCCGCGCGTTCAAGTGACCGAGCGGCTCAAGATTGGCGTTGAGTTTCTGGCCGGGTATGGGCACGACGGCGCCAACGCGCCGCTCGGCTTCGAGAACCAGGGCCGCGTGGGTTACGTCACGGTGACGCTGGAAGGGAAGTTGAACGATCGGGTGTCGTACCGCATCGCGATCAATCCGATTGCCGAAGTTGAACCGGTGCCGGGGTGTGGCGAGCCGGGCTTCTTCTATCCGAATGTCCCGGGCGCGCTCTACAGCGCGGGTCCGCAGGTGCCCTGCGAACCCAAGTACGGCAGCCGCCGGGTGGACCTGTACCGAGGCATTGCCCTCGACGTGGTGGCTCAACAGGGCCCGTTGCGCGAAGGGTTCATGGACTTCCGGTTCTTGCCTTCCGCGAAGATTCGCTTCGGCCGCTTCATCCTGCCCATCGGGTTCTACTGGGAGGACGCCGGAGCGTTGACGGCCAAGGACGCCACGACGATTCAGCGAATCAACGCAGAGGCGAACTTCGGCGCGCTGTTCTCGTACACGAAGCAACCTGAGGGTCGAACCTTGCCGCTCTTCGGTCTGGTCGCCGGCGCGATTCTTGGCGACGGCAACCGGTGGAAGGACTACGACTACTACTACTTTGAGGACGGGTCGCTCGATTCGAACAGCGCGCTGACGGCCATCGTGTCGGGATCGTACGCGCCGGTTGACCAGGTGGAGGTGCGGGCCGCCTACAAGAAGGGCTACACAGGTTCGAAGGTCGAGCGGCTGCCCAGCTACTGGGCCTCCAAGAGAATCGACGATGCCCTGGTGGTGGGGGCGAGGGTGACGCCGGCCAGCTTTGTGACGATCTTCGGCGAGTACGCCCGCTACGTGTGGGGTCCCACGCGCACCAGCGCCGAGATGCTCGGCATCGATCCCAGCCCCATCGTGAAGCCCGGCTACTACGTCGGGATCGACCTCGGCATCCCCATCGGGGATCACCTGCGTGTGGGTGGAGCCTTCATCCGCGAGGAACTGTCGCGCGACGACTCGCTGGTGAAGTACCTCGAGATCAACAAGCTGTACGGCGTCACCACCGGCAAGAAAATCCGCGAGCACATCTCTCGCATCTACGTAAATTGGGACCACGCGGTCACAGTCGGGTTCTATCGCAACGACATGTCGAACCCCTTTCCGTGGGTGTCTGGCATCTGGCCGGTTGCAGGCCCCGCCGCCTTCACGGGCAAGACCACCGGCAAGTACGGTGTGGCGGTGCGATTCCGCCTGCGCTAGC
>CAYHRK010000393.1:0-3187 GCA_964358795.1 uncultured Vicinamibacterales bacterium | reverse complement strand
GGACTGGACCCCCGCTTTCGCGGGGGTGACGAACAACGTGCGTCATTCGGTAAGATGAAGCCCATAGAAAATGTCTAGTGATGCGCAGACCATCCACACGATCATTCGCCAGGCGCGGGGCCGGTTTGAGCAGGCGGGCATCGAGCGGGATTCAGCCGTGCTTGAGGCCGATCTGCTGGCGCGCCATGCACTGGGCGGATGGGACCGGGGGCAGTTGATCGCCAATTGGCACGAGACCCCGCCGCCGAGCTTCGCCGAGGCGTTTGCACTGCTGGTGCGCAGGCGCGCGCACCGCGAACCGGCGGCCTACATTACGGGCACGCGCGAATTCTGGAACATCGACATCGAGGTGGCGCCAGGCGTGCTCGTTCCCCGCCCCGAAACCGAGTTCATCGTCGAAGAACTGCTCGCGCGATTCGGGGGCCGTGAGGCTTCCCCTGAACTGAGCGTGTCTGCAGGGAGCCTTGCTAGAGACGGTTTCAGAACCTGCGTGTGCGGCCCGGTTCTGGCCGCGAGAACGCGTTGTGAAACCGGTGTTGAGCAGTCGAAGCCAGTTGCACGGGCCTTTCGCCTGGCGGATGTCGGCACCGGGAGCGGGTGTCTGGCAGTCGCCTTGGCGCGCTGGCTGCCCGGCGCGGGTGTGGTGGTGGCCATCGACACGTCTGAGGAGGCGCTTCGCGTGGCGCAACGCAACATCACACGGCACGATGTGGCGGATCGGGTGGCACTGGTGCGCGGGGATCTGCTGGCACCGGTCGAGGGGCCATTTGACGCGATCGTGTCGAACCCGCCTTACGTGCCAACGGCGGAACTGGTGACGCTGCAGCCAGAGATCCGAGCATACGAACCGGTGGCCGCGCTTGATGGCGGACCCGACGGCCTGGACGTGATTCGCCAACTGGTGCCGCAAGCCGCCAGCCGTCTTGCCGATGGCGGATGGCTGGTGTTCGAATTCGGCTTCGGTCAGGCAGCCGGCGTCAGCGCCATCATCGAGGCCGAATCGCGCCTGCACCTGGAGGCGATACGCGACGATCTTGCCGGCATTCCCCGCGTGGCCGTGTCGACACGGCGCGAGAAAGGCAGGTAGCCCGGTGAGCTGTCTCTTTTGCCGCGTCGTCGCCAACGAGATACCGTCGAAGCGGGTCTTCGAAGACGACACGCTCGTGGCGTTTCACGACGTCAGCCCTCAGGCGCCGGTGCACGTGCTGATTGTGCCGCGCAGGCACATCGCCACGCTCAACGACCTCGGGCCAGGTGACGAAGCGCTGATCGGTTCGATGTTGCTTCGCGCATCGGCGATTGCCCACGATCTGGGGCTGGCGTCGCGCGGCTATCGCGCCGTCTTCAACTGCAACCGCGAGGCGGGCCAGAGCGTGTTCCACATCCACTTGCACCTGCTCGGCGGGCGGCCGATGGGCTGGCCCCCCGGATAGAAGCCTCTGAAAGAGAAACGACCCGGCTGGATCCCCATCCGGCCGGGTCGTCGTGCCAAAACACTACTCCGCTGTTCCGCTCCGCTGCCGTCAATATCGGCGTCGAACCCTCGTTTCTAGTCTGACCACTTGCCTAGCCCGCATCATTCATGAACGCGCCGCGTTCATTCATCATGCGCCGCTGTGCTTGGGTTTCTGTCGCCATCGGCTTCGACACCGCGCTGCGCGCAGTGTTCCCTTCGACGGCGCTCAGGGAGCCCCGAGCAGGGTCGAGGGGCGGCAAGCTCAGGGCGTGGTGAGCCACGCCGAACCACGAAGGGCGGACTATTCTGGGCCTTCGCGAATAGTCCGGGCTAGTCGCAATACTGTTCACATAACGTCACCCCGGTGAAAACCGGGGTCCAGTGTGGTCACCCTGACTGGATTCCGGGTTCCGCTGCGCGGCCCCGGAATGACGGCAGGGTGTTAACTGAAGGCATTAGGGCTAGTCGGGCCGCTCGAGTAGATACCGGCCCTCGGCCGGCCCCGGTCCGATTCTGAAGTCGACCACCTGGTATCCGCGGCCGAGATAATGGCCGAACAGCTCCCGCGTGGCGAGGCGCCAGGCGTGCGCCAGCCCGGGCGCCTGATCAAGCATCTCGGTGAACGCGATCGGGATCGCCACACCGAGCGTGGCATCACTGCGGCCCAGCTCAACGCCCGAACACTCGAGCCACACTCCGGTCATGGAGGTGGTGTTCACGAAATGAACCCCGCCGTCCTCGGGCCGGCGTGCCTCCGGCCACCCTCCCAATGCCTGTTCCACCCGGGGCGAGCGCATCCACCACTGGGCGATGAAGCGGTCGGTGGGTGCGCCGCGGTGCAGCGTGCTGCTGGAATCGCCATACACGTTTTGCGCGTACTCTTCGACGATCACACCAAGGCGCCGGAAATTCAGATGGGCGTTGACGGCCTGAAGCGGATCGTAGGTCCACTCCATCAGCTCCATGCCCATGTCGAGCGCCACGCGCCGCTGCTCCAGCTTGAGTGTGCGGCCCAGTCCTGAGCCGCGATACTCGGGCAGGACGCCCAACATGTGCGACCACTGCATCGGACGCCCGTCCTTGATGCCCGCCAGCGAATAGACGAACCCGACCAGCCGGTCGTCCTCGAAAGCGCCGATCAGAATGCCCCCGCGCTTGACCGTGATGACGAAGATGGGGATGCCGACGGCATCTTCGGCGTCGGTGTAGCCCCAGATCCGCTGCTCGAGGGCAATCACCTGCCGGAATTCGTCGATGGTGTGCAGTGCGCGAATGATCATCATCGCGTCCATGGCGCCTTAGACATCATCTATGAGCTTCAACTCACCGAATGACGCAAGTTTTTCGTCGCCCCCTCGAAAAGCTTGCCCCGGACTTGATCCGGGGCGGGGGTCCAGTCCTGGATTCCCGCCTTCTTGGGCCGCCGTAGCAGAAGGCGAAGGCGCCCGCGGGAATGACGGGATGGCACTGCCGCTCCCGGCGCCGATCGCCCTTGGGCCGCCGAAGCTGTAGACGCGTGCGACCTTGGGCGTCTGTAGCCAAAGCCGGGCTACCACCGTTCTGCCAGCAGCAGCGCCGGCAACTCCGCGAGTGAACGCACGACCGGCACATCGTCGGAGTCGGGACCTAGCGAGCGTTGCAGCGGGCTTGACAAGCCGTCGCCAGGACGGCGGAGAAGCACGGCGCGCATGCCGGCCTGGCGGGCGCCTTCGATGTCGTGTTTTACGCTGT
>CAYHRK010000392.1:0-3193 GCA_964358795.1 uncultured Vicinamibacterales bacterium | reverse complement strand
CTCCACGAACCGAATAGTCAAGGCATCTACGCTCGGATCGTACGTCATTCTCATCGTCGTCCTCGTCTTTCAGAAGTAGAACACGAAAACCGTCACAACCACCAGGCGGTCAGCCTCTTCTGTCACAACAGGAGCCACCTGCCTGACGGCATACCGTTTCCCTCGCCACTGGTCGTTCAATGGGAAATTCTTGCGAAACATGACATGAGCCGTTGCTTACGGGCCGGCTCCGGACTGCCGGTACGGACGGCCGTCATCACCTCGCCGTCGGTGGCACCACGGTCCAGCATCTTCTCACGGGCATGCACGCTGAGCGCAATCGGCTTCGCCAGGTCAAAGCGGTCGTCGATGACGGCAATGGTGATCCGCCGCGAGCTCTTGGTGACAGCCCATGCCCCGAAGGCCGGGCCGCTTGCTCGTTGGATCGGCCAGGCGGGCCTGCTTCCAGCCGACCAAGTCAGGCGTGCGTGAGGGATCGTCCCACGTCGCCAACCACCGCGCCGTTTCAGACATGCCGGAAGTATCTCAGCAGCCCGTCGGGCGAAGCAGCGAAGCCTGGCGGAGGCACTGCCGCAACACGACCTGCCGCTGGGGCGCAGCCGGCGTCAGTGCCGCACATTGTGCGAGAGCCTCACGCATACATGAGCCGCCGCCGCTTTGGTTCGGGAACGGGATCGCCGAATTCTCTTGCTGTGTCCACCCAAAGCTGCATGGCATCCTTGGCGTTCGCGAGCGCTGCCTCCTGGGTGTCACCGTGGACCATACAACCGGGCAGCTCTGGCACCTCGGCCACAAACACCCCGTCCTTGCTGTCGTGAAGACAGATGCAGCCTCAGTCGAACCCACGCCTTGCGGATCGTTTGGCGCACCAAGAGGTTCGTGAGACCCAGCGCAATCCCGAGCTCGCGCGAGAGCGATCGCTGCGACCGGGCGTTCCCTGCCTCAACATGTGCGAGGATCCGCAGCGTGTGGTAGTCGCGGCCGGTCAGCGCCGCCTACACTCCGTGCCCCTCACTTACAGGGCAAGTGAGAAGGGCGCGTTCATGAAGTGAACGCCCGCGCATTCTTCCCCTTCGCACCTGAGCTGTCAAGGGGAAGAGCGGGCAAAGCTGAAGCTGAAGCTCTGTGCCACCGCAGAGGAACTCAGGCTCTATGGGCCCGCATGCTATTATTCGCGCGTGACCACCGCAGAGAAACTCCGCGCACTGTGCCGGCGACACGATGTCGGCGCCCTGTACGCCGCAGCGGTGAATACCCTCTTGGCATGGGTCAGGATCCACCCCGAGAAAGTCGACCGATCCCTCTAAGGCCCTCCCAGACTTGAGCCCGGGCGAGAAGGCACACCTGCTCGAGGCGACGCTCCTTCAAGCGTATCCCACGCTTCGCGCCGAGGACCTGGTCAACGCCTGGGCGTACGCGCAGCTCCATCCCACCGAGATCGAAGCGCTGATCGACGCGCACGAAAGGCGTGACTGGCAACCGGCCCCGCTTCCGGCTACGATGTTCCGGTGAGACCGATCACCACCGATCTGGATCGCTCGGACTGTCGTCCGTACTTCCTCTGGGACGAGGACCTCTCCATCGAGGAGTTGCGAGCCCGCCTGCAAGGCCCGGACCGGCCTGAACGTCTCCGCCTGCTCACGAAGCTGCTGCGCGAGGCGCGCGACACGGACGCCTGGTTGTTCGTGTCCCCCCAACAAGTGGCCGCGGTACTCCCTGAAATCCGCCAGCGGCTCGGCCGGCGACGGGCGTTCTGGGAGTTCCTCATCGAGGGCTGGCGCCGTGACGGACTCCTCACCGGATAAGCTGACGGCGTTGCAGATCGAGGAGATTCTGGCGACCAAGCTCACGACCGTCCTCTCGCGCGCCGAGGTGCGGGATCTCGTCGATCTGCTGTTCCTCGAGCGCGCCGGCTGGCGGGTCGAGCAGGCCCTCGCGGCGGCGCTGGCCAAAGACGGGGGCTGCACCCCGGCGGCTCTCGCGTGGATCCTCTCAGAGGTCTCAATACCAGACGAGGCAACCGTGCCCGGAGGCGTCCACCCGGCCGAACTCCGAGAGTTCGTCAGGGCACTCGTCGTGCGTCTGCGCCGGGCCGCCCTTCCCGCACGAGCTGACGAGTAACCCGGGCGAGCCCCGACATGGTTGCGCGGCTCGGCCGCAGACCGCACACCACCGCAGAGAACCTCCGCGGACTGTGCCGGCGAACACGATGACAGCGCCCTGTACGCCTCGAGGCTGGCGTCTGCATGGCGTGAGATCTGTCCTAACGATCGGCGCGCCTGACCTTCACGACGATGTCATCGCCTCCCGCGCGAACCTGCTCAGGGGCCTGCCAATACGCCGTTTCCACGATGCCGTTTGGACCAGTCCCACGCCCGACCTCAATCAAGTCAGGCGGCAACGTGACGTTCGGCGGGTCCTCATGCAGAGCGCCACGCCGTCTATAATGGGGCCTGTGCAACCCATGGACCCGCGCCTCGCCCGGCTGCTCCAGACCACGTCGTATCCCGTGCTGCGCCTGCTCGTGCTGTTCGGGTCGCGCGCGCGCGGCGACGGCGGCAGCCTGGCCGATTGGGACTTCGGGTACCTCGCCGGGCCCGAGTTCGACCCCGACGGGTTGCTGGCGGATCTGGCCGGCGCGCTGGCGGCAGACCGCATCGATCTGGTGGACCTGGCGCGGGCCGGCGGGCAGCTCCGCTATCGCGCCGCGCGGGACGGGCGCGTGCTCTACGAAGCGCCGGCCGGTGAGTTCGGCCGGTTCTGGATGGAGGCCGTGTCGTTCTGGTGCGATGCGGCACCGGTTCTGGAGCGCGCCTATGCCGGTGTGCTGGCGAGGCTCGACCGATGAGCGATCTCGATCGCGAACTTCTCGCGGAACGCGCGATGGCCGTCGAGCGTCACCTGGCGAGAGTCGCGGAGCGTCTCCCGGCGAAAGCCACCGATCGGCTCGCCCGAGCCGCCGGGTTTCGCAACATCGTCGCCCACGCCTACGACACGCTGGACATGAAGCGAGTCCATCGCGCCGCCACCCAGGGTCCGGCGGATCTCAGGGCGTTTCTCGCAGCGCTCGGACGCCGGCTGACGTGAGCGCCTGCGATCGGAACCAAATCGTGCAGGTGTGTCACGGAGCCTGGCTCAGGCCGCGAGCCGGCCCGATCCGGACGTCCCGCGTTCGTCCTCACGGCGCGGCCTC
>CAYHRK010000391.1:0-3198 GCA_964358795.1 uncultured Vicinamibacterales bacterium | reverse complement strand
GCGCCCGGACCATTTCTGGCCGCTGATCGGCTAACCCACACGAGGCAGGGGTTCCAACTCCTCGATGACCGCCGCTTTCCTCGACCGCAACGCATGCCATAGATCCCAATCTTGCTGCAATCCCAGCCAGAAATCCGCACTCATCCCGGTCACGCGGGCCAACCGCAGCGCCGTATCAGGCGTCACAGCCCGCTTGCCCCGAATGATCTCGTTGAGACGGGGAAACGACACACCCAACCGAACCGCAAATGCCGATTGCGAAATGCCCAGCGGTTCGAGAAATTCCTCGAGAAGCATCTCACCCGGATGCGTTGGTGGCCGATGGGTAGGCAGCTTCCGGACAACCAGTCGCTTCGTCTGCCGAGTAGGCTCAGTGGTAGTCTGCAATTTCGACATCGTCGGCATGGCCATTCTCCCAACGAAAGCACACCCGATACTGCTCGTTGATCCGGATGCTATGTTGACCGGCCCGATCCCCGGAAAGCCGCTCAAGATGGTTGCCTGGTGGCAAGGCGAGCTCGCGGAGATCTCGCACGCGATTGAGCTGAGTGAGCTTACGTCGTGCCACGCGCCACAACACCGGCGAGCAAGCCGCCCGAGCCCGTCGAGTCTCTACGCCATTGAAGACGTCCTCAGTGGCCCGATCGACGAACGACCGTATCACGGTTTCTATTATAGCGGATCACGTTATAACCCGCGAGCCGGCGCTGGCTGGACAACGACCGGCGGCTCACCCGCGGCCGCTCATCGTCAGCACCCGCGGGCGACGGCGACGCTGGCCAACGGCACGAGCGCGTGGGACACTTCTGGTGGGTCAACGCCATCGACTACGGGTACGGCGAGCACGAGCGACAGCACCAGACCCTCGGTTCCTGCGAGACACCTGCAGCGGGCCCTGGCTGGACGCCGACCGCATCCGGGCCGTTTTGGCGTCACCCTGCCAGATTCGCCTGGAGTGACGGCGCCCCACGAGGCGGCAGCCCTCCGGCACCCCACGTCTTGTCACGGCACCGGTGTCCCCGCACGAACGCGACGGACGCGTCAGCGCCCCGGACCCGCCCAGAAATCGCCCCGATCATCACGAGTCACCACCGTGCGCCCGCGGATACCCGGGTTTCCTTCCCGATGGAGATGCCGTCGGCACCGATATCGACGCCGCTTGCCGGGGTATGCGTCAGCACTGGGTGAGTCGTCACCGCGGACGTGGCCGAGGATGGTAGAGTAATATCTCTAGGGCCGTGTCGTCCTCGTACTGGACTCGGTGCCCGCCCCCTGCACTTAGGACCCGGAAGGAAATAACCATGCCATCGTGGACGCCGATGCATCCCGCCGGGCCGCGTTGCTCGTCCCTTGCATACTCCCGGTATGCGCGCTCCTCGCGCCTTGCCGGGCGGGCGCCTCGACGCCCACGATGACACCCTTATTTCCTTCCGGGTCCTTGCCGTCCGCCCGCACGAGAGTGCCCCGCCATCGAATGACCCAGGTTTTGCGGAGGGAGATCCCTGATCCCGAAGGAGATGGAATGAATACGAAGACGTCGACCATCCTCTGGACACAGATTGACGAGGCGCCCGCGCTGGCCACCTTCTCGCTGCTGCCCATCGTGCAGGCCTTCACGGAGGGCACCGGCGTTTCCGTCGAGACGCGGGACATTTCGCTCGCGGGCCGCATCATCGCCAACTTCCCCGAGAACCTCACCGAGGCGCAGCGGATCCCGGACTACCTCGCGCAACTCGGCGAGCTCACGCTGAAGCCCGAGGCCAACATCATCAAGCTGCCGAACATCTCCGCCTCGATCCCGCAGCTCAAGGAGGCCATCAAGGAGCTCCAGACGCACGGGTACACGATCCCGGACTACCCCGAGGCCCCGAGAGACGACGCCGAGAAGGCCCTCCAGGTTCGTTTCGCAAAGGTCCTCGGCAGCGCCGTGAACCCGGTCCTGCGCGAGGGCAACTCGGACCGCCGCTCGCCGCTCTCGGTGAAGGCATTCTCCAGGAAGCACCCGCACAAGCTGGGCGCCTGGAGCGCGGACTCCAAGTCCCACGTGGCGCACATGACCGGCGGCGACTTCTACGGCAGCGAGAACTCCACCACCATCGCGAAGGCAACCGAGGTCCGCTTTGAGTTTGTGGCCGCCGACGGCGCGGTCACCGTCCTCAAGAAAAAGATGGGCCTTCTGGAGGGCGAAATCCTCGACACCTCGGTGATGCACGTCAAGGCGCTACGCAACTTCTTCGGGGAACAGATCGAGGACGCCAAGAAGAGCGGGCTGCTCCTGTCCTTGCACCTCAAGGCCACCATGATGAAGGTGTCCGACCCGGTCATGTTCGGCCACGCCGTCACCGTCTTCTACAAGGACGTCTTCGAGAAGCACGCCCCCACGTTCAAGCAGCTTGGCGTGAACCCGAACAACGGACTGGGCGATGCGTACGCCAAGATCCAAAGCCTGCCGGCCGACAAGAAGGCCGAGATCGAGGCCGACATCCAGGCCGTCTACGCCACCCGGCCGGCGCTCGCGATGGTCGACTCGGACAAGGGCATCACCAACCTCCACGTCCCAAACAACATCATCGTCGACGCCTCGATGCCGGTCGTGGTCCGCGAGTCGGGCAAGATGTGGGGTCCGGATGGCAAGCTCCACGACACCAAGGCGATGATCCCGGACCGCTGCTACGCCACGATCTACAAGACCATCATCGAGGATTGCCAGAAGCACGGCGCCCTCGACCCGGCCACGATGGGCAGCGTGCCGAACGTCGGCCTCATGGCGCAGAAAGCCGAAGAGTACGGCTCGCACGACAAGACGTTCATCGCCTCCGGGGCCGGCACGATCCGGGTCGTCGTCGAAGCGACCGGCGAGACGCTTCTCGAACAGAAGGTCGAGGCGGGCGACATCTTCCGTTCCTGCCAGACCAAGGACATCGCCATCCGCGACTGGGTCAAGCTGGCCGTCAGGCGCGCTCGGGCGACCGGCGCCCCCGCCGTTTTCTGGCTCGATAAGAACCGCAAGCACGACGCGCAGGTGATAGCCAAGGTCGAGACCTACCTCAAGGATCACGACACCAAGGGCCTCGAGCTCAGCATCATGGCACCCGTGGAGGCGATGACGTACTCGCTCGAGCGGATCCGCAAGGGCCAGGACACCATCTCGGTCACCGGCAACGTCCTGCGCGACTACCTGACCGACCTCTTCCCCAT
>CAYHRK010000390.1:0-3256 GCA_964358795.1 uncultured Vicinamibacterales bacterium | reverse complement strand
GCCGACCACTTGCACTCGATCGCCACCGGCGGCTTCGAGCGGCGCGCCAGCACGAAGTCGACCTCGGCGCCATGCTTCGTCCGCCAGTAGCGGATGGGCTCGCGCCCGACATGCGCGTGCAGTTCGTTGAGGACGAAGTGCTCCCAGAGCAGTCCCATGTCGTCGGGCCGCAGGCTGGTCCAGCCGCGCTGATGGCACACGAACCCGGTGTCGAACCCGTATGCTCTAGGCGCTGCGACGATTTCGGCCGCGCCGCTTTCGGCGTACGGCCGCACCAGGTGCACGACAAACGTCGCCTCGAGCACCGCCACGTAGTTGGCGACAGTCGTTCGACTGATTTCGCACGCCCGGGCAAATCGGGTGGCTTCGAAGATCCCGCCGCTCTGCACGAGCAGGAGCTCCACGAGTTGTTGAAATGCGCGGCGGCGCTCCAGGCGGAACAACTCGAGGATGTCACGCGCCCAGAACGCGTCCATCCACTCCTGGAAGTCGTGTTCCGGAAGCGCGTCCTCGAGAAAGAACGGCGGCAAGCCCCCGCGCAGGAACCGATGCCGCAAATCGGGAGCGGCGAAGTCGTCGAGGTCGGCCAACGTGATCGGCGTCAGCCAGACCTCGGTCTTGCGACCGGCCAGCGTATCGCGGAAATGCGTCGACGCGCCGAGGGTGGACGAGCCGGTAGCCAGAACGCGGACGTCGCGATGGTGGTCGGCCGCGATCTTGAGCAACTCGGCGGGGTTCGGCAGCCGGTGGATCTCGTCGAGCACGATGGTCCGACCGCGTGACGCGCGCAGGAAACTCTCGGGGTCGGAGAGACGGGCGCGGGTGAGTGGAAGCTCGCAGTCGAGATAGACGGCGTCCGGAAGCGATTGAGCCAGCACGGTCTTGCCGACGCGGCGGACGCCCATCAGCCAGACGATGGACCGGCGCTGCCACGCGGCGGTGATTCGTTGGTGCCAGAATCGGCGGGTAACCATGCCACTAGTATTGCAGTTGGTCGGTCCAAACGCAATATTGTTGGCTTTTGGCCACTCGCCGTCACTCGCGGCCGGTGCTCTCGGTAGATTTCACGACGATCGCCGGAAGTGATTACCCATCGGCCTCGTGGCGCGTTATCATTCCTCCTGTGACCGACACTTCTCTGCTCATCCGTGTGCTCGAGCGCACCCAGGGTGTCTCACTCGCCGTGTTGTTTGGGTCGGCTGCCCGGGGCGTTGGTGGCCCGGGGAGTGATGTGGACGTTGGTGTGTTGTTCGCGAGCGGCGCTGCGCGGCAGGAGTGTGCCACTGCCCTTGGTGTGGCCCTGGAGCGGGCGTGCGGCAGGACCGTCGATCTCGTGACGTTGAACGACGCGCCGCCGTTACTCCGGTTCGAAATCGCGCGCACTGCGGTCCTTCTTGTCGAGTGCTCGCGGCACGCGTGGTCCGACTTCCATGTGCGGGCGGCACTCGACTGGTGGGACTGGGCGCCCACAGCGCGGCGCATGTATGCCGCCGCCGCCGCCCGGGCGCGCATGCCTGCCGGATAGTGGTCCCCGACAAACCGCTCCTCGGGCGGCTCGTCGGCTGGTCGCCCTATTCACGGTCAGGAGGGTTGCGATGGTACGACGTGACCTCTCTTCTTTCTGTTCCTCGCCATTCAGGAATGTGTCGATCTGGCCGCGCACTGGGTCGTGGACGCCGGGTGGATGGCGGCAGACGATGCGGGGTCGACCTTTGATGAGCTGGCTTCGCGAGGTGCGCTGACCCCCGAGCTTGCCACGACCTTGAGGGGCGCAGTCGGCTTGCGGAACCGAATTGCCCACGGATATGCGATGCTCGACTATCGCCGCGTGCACGCAGAGGCTCGGACAGGCGTTGGCAGCCTGCGACAGTTCCTTGCGGCGGTCGCCGATGTCGCGGGACTCGAATACCCACCGGACGCACCGTAGAAGATGGAACACCCACTTCGAGAAATGTCGTCTACTGCGAGGGCTTGGTGTTGGGCGGGGCCGCCGTGTCTGATCCGGCAGCCGGAGCGACTGTGGTGATGGCGAGCGTCGCAATATCTACGCACAGTTGCGCATCATCGATGGCCCGCTGGGCTTCGGCCCGCGTGTACTGTTCGACGATCTCCTGCGCTTCGCGAATGACGTCCGAGTAGTTGTCGTCGTCGAGGAGCACGTTCAGAATCTTGAGGCGCGAGCGCGCTTTGACGAGGTAGCTCTGGGCCAGGGTATGGTTGGTCACAGCTCGAAGACCTCGCCGGGGCGATAGTCGGGCTTCAGGTCCCAGTACCACCAGCCGTCGCGCCACACCCGTTGCGATCCCAGTTCCCGCAACCGGTTGGCCAGGCGCCCGAGTTGGCTGGCAAGAAAACCGCCGGCGTCCGCAAGCGTTTTGTCGAACGGGTCGCGATGGTGGCGGCCGAGGTGCCCGGCGTGAGTGGCCAGGCCGTGCAGAGAGATGTCCGGAACCAGTTTCGTGAGGACTTAGTCGGACTAAGTCCGTCGATAATCAGTCCCGGGTCCAAGGCAGGGCGTTCCACCCGGGCAACGGGCCCATGTCCTCCGTTTCGTCAAGCGAGCTCTGTCGAGAACGACCCGCTTCAGCCTCGCCACCGATCCTCGCCGCCGGCGCGGCGCGTTCCGGCCGCGACCGTGGCGGCGTCGAATCGCGCACCACACGCTCTTCCGCGTCCAGCACATCGATCCCCGGGAGCTTCATCGCCGCGTTCGTCGTCACCAGCAGCAGCCCTTCCAGCGACGCTTGGGCCACAATGAGGCGGTCGTACGGGTCGAGCCGATCGCGCGGGAGGGTCTGCGCGCGCAGCACATGACGGCACTCGAGGGCCAGCCAGACGAAACGGTGGACGGCCACCTCATGCGGCAGCCATTCGGCGACAGGCGCCCCGAAGTCGACCACGCCCCGCCGCGCGAGCGACGAAATCTCCCACGCCGTCGCCACGCTCACGAACACGGCTTCAGACGGGCGGGCAATCCGGTTGCGCGTGGTCCAGGCCAGCCGCCCATCATCAGTCAGCCACCACAACAGAACGCGCGTATCCAGGAGCAGTGGCGCCATCATCCCGTGCTTCGGTCGGTATGCACGTCTCGCGAAGAGGGCTCCGCTGCCGCATCGACCCGCAGCACGCCCTTCAGGCTACCGGGCCGCCTCGGCAGCGGCGTGGCGCCGATGCGTACCAAGCGGGCCACCGGTTTCCCCGCGCGGGTGATGAGGACGTCCCCTCCCTCCTCCACCAGCCGGACCAGCCGTGACAG
>CAYHRK010000389.1:0-3258 GCA_964358795.1 uncultured Vicinamibacterales bacterium | reverse complement strand
CGCGCTGATCAGGGTCTCCGAGTCTCCATTAAAATTCTGGTCCTCGCCACAGTCACGAGACGGATCGTGGCAAAGGAGGACCGCATGTTGGAGACGTACTTTTCCGCGCGGAAGACACTCGCTCGATTACGCACTGGCCCGAGCGGCCCCCACATTGATGGTTTCGCTGACGCGCTCGAACGGGAGGGATACTCGCGCGCCAGCGCGGTGAGGTACCTGCGTGCAGCGGCGCACGTGGGGCATTTCCTTCAACGACGTCGCCGCACCTTGGCCGATGTTGACGCGAGTACGCTCGAGACGTTCCGCCGCCATCTGGCACGGTGCCGCTGCCCGTCATCGAACGGCGGCACAGCCAATCACCACGTGTGGTTTGGAGCCAAGCGCTTTCATCTTCATCTCTGCCGAACAGGGGTGTGCCACGCCCAGCCGGTGCTCCCCACGCAGAATCCTGAGCCAGCCCTGATCGCCTCGTTTCGCGAATGGTTTCGGAGGCACCGAGGGGCTGCGGCCCCCACCATCCGGCAATATTGTCGCGGTGCCGCTGACCTGCTCAACAGCTTGGGTGAGGATCTCAGTCAATGGGACACGGGGCACATCCGGACGTTCGTGTTCGATCGGGCCAAGCAGTCCGGTGAGAACACGACCCAGAAATTGATCACCGCGATCCGGGCCTTCCTTCGGTTTCTCAGTTTCCAAGGGCTCTGCCGGATCGACCTCGACCAAGCGGTTCCCGCCTTCGCACATTGGCGGCTCGCGTCACTGCCACAGTGCCTCACCGCCGCAGAGGTGGCGCGCCTGATTGCGACCTGTGACGGCACGTCCGTCCGATGTCTCCGTGATCGCGCGATCCTCCTGCTGCTCGTGCGGCTTGGCTTGCGCGCGGGCGACGTCGCTCGACTGCGTGTGACCGACATTGAGTGGGAACGTGGCACGCTGGGCGTCTTGGGTAAGGGGCGCTACGAGGTCTGCTTGCCGCTGCCGCAGGATGCCGGCGACGCGCTGCTTCAGTATCTGGCAGCCAGGCCCGACCTCGGCGCGACCGACCATGTCTTTCTTCGCCAGATCGCACCGTTCAAGCCGTGCGTGTCCAACCACTGTGTGTCGGGGGTGGTGAAGCGCGCGCTGAAACGCGCCGGCGTGAAGACCACCGCCAAAGGCGCTCACCTCTTACGTCACACGGCCGCGACGGAAATGCTGCGTCAGGGTGTGCCGCTGGACCGAATCGGCTTGGTCCTTCGCCATCGCAGTCTCGATATGACCGCGTATTACGCCAAGGTCGATATCGCGTTGCTCAAACAGGTCGCCCAGCCCTGGCCCGAGGTGCACGCATGAGGCCGGCCGTTGACCGCTACCTCGCCCTGCGTCACGCCGCCGGCTTTGACCTCGTGAACGCGGAGTATCTCTTGCGCAGTTTCGCGCGTGTGGCCGCGGAGCGGGGCGAGACCCACGTTCGGGCGACGACGGCCATCGAGTGGGCCCGTCGGGGCCCCTCGGTCGCGCAACGAGACGCGCGGCTGAACACCATCTGCCGGTTTGCTCGTTTTATGCGGGCCGAAGATGGCCGGCACGACGTGCCGCCCTCCAATCACTTTGGGTCCCACAAGGCCCGCCGTGTGCCTCACATCTACTCCCGTGCCGAAATCACGCGGTTGATCGACGCGGCCCGGCAGCTGGACCCATCCGGGCGGTCGCACCCTGATACGTACGTCACCTTGATTGCGTTGCTCTCGGCCACTGGACTGCGCATCTCGGAGGCGTTGTCCCTGCAGGTGTCCGACGTGACGCCCCGTGGACTGGTGATTCGCAAGACGAAATTCAAGAAAACCCGTCTCGTGCCGCTTCACGACACCACGCAAGCGGGACTCGACCGCTATCTGACCCGCCGTCGTCACGCGACGTCGAACGGCGAGCACGTGTTTCTGACTGATGACGGTCGCCCCCTGCGATATCGAGAGGTGTACCCCACGTTTCGAACGCTGTTGAAAACAGCGGGACTTGTGTCCGGCAGCGGTCATCGTCCCCGCCTGCACGAGCTTCGTCACACATTTGCCGTCAGAGCGCTGGAGGCGAGTCCGGCTGGCCGCCGACGCATCGGCCAGCACATGGTGGCGTTGGCGACGTACCTGGGTCACGTCAACATCGGCGCCACCTACTGGTATCTGGACACCACGCCCGACCTGCTGCGCGAGATTGCCACGGCGGGCGAAGCATTCTTGAACGGAGGCCAGCTATGACACCCATCGCCCCTCACATCGAAGCGTATTTGCGAGACCATCTCGGCCATCAGCGAGGCGCGAGCCCGCACACGTGCGAATCCTACGCGCACAGCTTTCAACAGCTGTTTGAGTTTGCGGCGACGAGGCTCAAGCGCTCGCCCTCGGCGTTGACGGTGGAGCATGTGGATGCACCCCTGATCGCGTCGTTCCTGGAACATCTGGAGGACAGCCGTCACAACTCCTCGGCGACGCGCAACATTCGCCTGGCGGCGATCCGCTCGTTTTTTCACTTTCTGGAGCATCGCGAACCGGCGGCGCTGGAACAGATTCGCCGGGTGTTGGCGATTCCGTACAAGAAGACCGACTCGCGCCTGGTCCCGTATCTCGTTCACCAGGAGGTACAGGCCTTACTGGATGCCCCCGATCCGTCAACGCGTGAAGGGATTCGCGACCGGGCGATGCTCCACCTCGCGGTGTGCGGCGGCCTTCGCGTATCCGAGTTGACGGGGGTGCACATGAATGATGTCGGGCTGCCATCAATGAGCATCCGTATTCACGGAAAAGGTCGGCGCGACCGGGCGCTGCCCCTGTGGAACACCACCGCCGCGGCGGTCCGGGCTTGGTTAGCGGTGCGTGGAACGCCGTCCGTGCCGGAGCTCTTCGTCAACGCGCGCGGTGGGCCGATGAGTCGTTGGGGATTCGCGTATGTGCTTCACCATCACGCCACAACGGCCAGCCAGAAATGCCCAGCGTTGTCGGCGAAGCGAGTGTCACCGCATGTCCTGAGGCATACGTGCGCCATGATGGTCCTTCAGGCGACGCAGGACATCCGCAAGGTCTCGCTCTGGTTGGGGCACAGTCAGCTCGCGACGACCGAGGTCTACACACGCGCGGATCCCAGCGAGAAGCTCGAGGCGATTGACGCCATCGTCCCGCCCCACCTGCGACGGGGATCGTTTCGACCCTCGGACAAACTGATCGCGCTCCTCAAGGCAAAATCGGCGACAACTTTAATGGAGACTCGGAGACCCTGATCAGCGCG
>CAYHRK010000388.1:0-3260 GCA_964358795.1 uncultured Vicinamibacterales bacterium | reverse complement strand
GGGACACCATCAAGCAGTTCACCCAGGTCAGCTCGACGGTGGGCCACGCCGAGCACTCGGGAGATCTCCGGACGTTTGTCGAGAGCGGCAAGAAGATCATCATCTCGACGGTGCAGAAGTTTCCCTTCATCCTCGACGAGATCGGCACCGAGCACCGGGGGCGTCGGTTCGCCATCCTGATTGACGAGGCCCATTCGAGTCAGGGCGGGCGGACCGCGGCCGCGATGAACCAGGCCCTGTCGGTGGGCGGCGTCGAAGAGGACGACGACACGCTGGAGGACCGCATCAACCGAATCATGGAGGCGCGGCAGATGCTCCCGAACGCGAGCTACTTCGCGTTCACCGCGACCCCCAAGAACAAGACGCTGGAGATGTTCGGAGAGGCGTACGCGGAGGGCGGACAGGTGAAGCACCGGCTGTTCCACACGTACACGATGAAACAGGCGATCCAGGAGGGCTTCATTCTGGACGTGCTCCGGAGCTACACCCCTGTCGAGAGCTACTACAGGCTGGTGAAGCGAATCGAGGACGACCCTCAGTTCGACACACGGCGGGCCCAGAAGAAGCTGCGACACTACGTCGAGAGCCACGACCACGCGATCCAGCTCAAGGCCGAGATCATGGTCGACCACTTCCACGGGCAGGTGGCCGGGCTGAACAAGATCGGCGGACAGGCGCGGGCGATGGTTGTCACGAGCGGCATCGAGCGGGCCGTTCAGTACTACCATGCCATCAAGAACTACCTGGTGGCACGGAAGAGCCCGTACCGGGCCATCGTGGCGTTCTCGGGCGAGCACGAGTACGGCGGCGCCGTGGTCACCGAGGCGTCTCTGAACGGGTTCCCGAGCCACGCCATCGCCGACAAGATCCGGGAGGAGCCGTATCGGCTCCTGGTGTGCGCCGACAAGTTCCAGACCGGATACGACGAGCCGCTGCTGCACACGATGTACGTGGACAAGCCGCTTTCCGGAATCCGGGCGGTGCAGACACTCTCCCGGCTGAACCGGGCGCATCCGCAGAAGTACGACGTATTCGTGCTCGACTTCCAGAACGACGTCCAGACCATCCAAGCCGCCTTCGCGGACTACTACCGGACGACCATCCTCAGCGAGGAGACAGACCCGAACAAGCTGCACGACTTGAAGAATACGCTGGACGGACATCAGGTGTACGCGCCTAGCCAGGTGAATCAGCTGGTGGAGCTTTACCTCAGCGGCGCCGACCGCGACCGGCTGGACCCGATTCTTGATGCGTGCGTCGCGGTCTACAAAGCAGAGCTGAACGAAGACGGACAGGTGAAAACCGGCCAGTCGTGGACGTCTGAAAACCGGCTGTGTCCACTGCCTGGGCGTGACGGTGAAGTCGGTGCGGCACACTTCCTGCCCCCGGAACAGGTCGCACACCGCCTCGATGGCCTGAAGCTGGTAGTCGCCGGCTTCAACTCCTGTGCAGCCGTCTACGGCCGCGCCTCCTCCATCACTCGAATCCGACCCTCGAGCCGCCTACCAGAAGAGCGCCGGACGATGATGTCGATGTCGCGGCCGAGCGCGGTGAGGAGACGCATGAGGCGTTCGCTCGAGAAGTTCGCGATGCGCCCGTTCAACAGCGCGGACACCTTCGGCTGGTCTACGCCCATCAGCGCCGCCGCAGCCCCCTGAGTCAGGCGTCGCCGCTTGATGACCTGTCCAATGAGGCTGGCAAGCTGGGCCTTCGCCAGCTCCTCTTCAGGCTCCGCGAAGCCGAGATCGGCGAACACGTTTCCTGAACTCGGCGTCACCGCAATCCGTGGCTGTTTCGCCATGATTCGTAGTCCTCCTGGGCTATCGCCAACCGCCTCGCGATCAACTCGAGTACCGACTTGGGTGTCGAGATCCCGCGAGAGGACTTCTTCTGAAACGCGTGGAGCACGTAGACCACTCCCGCGAACCGAACCGTGTAGACCGAACGATAGGCGTTGCCGTCGAAATCGTCGACAATCTCGAGTACGCCGGCACCGCCAAAGCCCTTCAGCGGCTTGGCGAACGGTGCCTTCAGGCCGATCTGCGCATCCCACAAGGCTCGTCCAACCCGCCGCTTCACATCGTCAGGGAACGCGGAAAGGTCCTCCTTGCTGGCCCCTCTATCCAGCGCACCGGCTTCGGAACGATGTCGGCAGGCGTCGGCTTGCTCATCGAACCTCGCGACTAGTATATGCCAGTTCAGGCATGACGTGAGCCCAGAACCTGTCAAGTGCTTTTCTTGCTGGGGGTGATTTGGGGGTTCACCGGGGATTTCGAGCGGGTCACACGGATCGACAGAATCAGAAAATACCGTAAGTCTTTTAGAATCAACAATACATAGCAGTTCGACTCTCGCCGCCTCCGGACTTCGCTCACCAGTACGGCGAGCGAGCTTCGTCTTGGCGAGCCACATGTCAGGCGAAGTCTGTCACTCGACGCACGCGGTCGACCTGGCACCCCCGAACCGGCCGCCCCCGAGCGCTACAAGCGGCGACAAGACTAGTTGTGTCCCTGTTTATATACGTGTGGCGTATACTACATGGGACATGACACGCGCAAAGCCCAAGTCTTCACGGACGGACAAACTCCAGCGGCTTTTCGAACTGGCGGCCGGTCAGGCTGGCTACTTCACTGCGGCGCAGGCGCGCGAGCTAGGCTACAGCGCCCGCAGCCTCGTGCACCATGTCGGCGCTGGGCACGTCGAACGGATGAGCCGCGGCTTCTACAGACTTGTGGGCGTGCCCGCCGGTCCGCACGAAGACATCGTGGCGGCGTGGCTGAAGCTCGTGCCCCACCGCGCGGTGGTGTCGCACGACACGGCGCTCGCTTTGTACGACCTGGCGCCGTCCCGTTCGCATGAGATTCATCTCACGCTGCCCCGGGAGTACCGACCTCGGACTCCGCAATCCTCGTCCGCCGTGGCGCTGCACACGACAACCGTTCCGTTGCGCCGCGACGAGGTGACGAGCCGTTTCGGCGTGCAGCTCACGTCGCCCGCGAGGACCATCGCCGACATCGCCGAGATTGGTGCCGACCCCAGCGTCGTCATTGAAGCGACCGGACGCGCAATCGCAACGGGTCTCGTGTCTCCAAACGAGTTGCGCGCAGCAGTGAAGCGCCGCTCTGTTCGAGTCCGACAACTCGTCGCCAGGGCAATCCAAGAGGTCGGCCTCCGTGCGTGAGTACGCCACGCCTGCAGCCTTTCGTGCGGCCGTCGAGGCCAGACTGCGCGAGCGCGCCCGGCGCCTCTTCGCGCCCGCA
>CAYHRK010000387.1:0-3274 GCA_964358795.1 uncultured Vicinamibacterales bacterium | reverse complement strand
TCCACTTGCCCGGCGCGTAACTGAGGCCGAACTGATCGGATGTGAGGCGCTCGGCAATCTTGCGCAGGCGCTCCGGCGTGGCGCCAAGGGCCTGGATCACGTCGCGGTCGCCAAGCGTCGCGCCGTACGGGTTGTCCTTCCAACGCTCGACGGGCTGGCTTCCAGATGGGCTCGTCACGACTTTTTTCCTCCATTGCGACTGTTCTTCTGACGCAGCAACTGCCGGGTGGCCGGATGCTGCGGGTTGGTCAACACTATCTGCGGATCGCCTTGCTCCACCACACGCCCCTCGGCCATCACGACCAGTGCGGCCAGACCGGCGGTGCTGCCAGGACGCCAGCAAGGACTTGTGCCGAACATGGACGCCTCCGCGGCCGTGGGGTTGAACGCCGCGGTGCATCGTAGCTTCACCGGCGGGTCCGGGGCCTAGCAGCCCGTGATGCAAGTCCGTCTGCATTCGACCGGCGCTGCATCCCGCCTGGCTGCGTTACTCGACGGTCAAATATAGACCATATTCTCACGTCTCGCGCCTTGCCAGCCGGGCGCACCCCCGGTCTCGGTGCGACGACGCACTTGCACCACGGGCTGCTAGCGCTGGGATGGCTGTCGGGGCGCGGGAGTGCAGATCCGGACGCTCCGGCTTCGCGCAGATCGGATAGGATCAGCCCGCTATGCGACGAATGCTCCTGAGCGTCAGCCGGTGGCGCTGGATCGGCTCAGGCACCGGCAGACCGGGACTGGGGACTAGACATCCTCTATGGGCTGCATGTTACCGAGTGATGCAGGCTCTTCGTCACCCCCGCGGAAGCGGGGGTCCAGTCCTGGATTCCCGCCTTCTTGGGCCGCCGTAGCCGAAGGCGAAGGCGCCCGCGGGAATGACGAAGGAAGAGCGGGAAGGACGTTATGCATTTCAGAACAGGACTTACGACTACGATGCTGGCGGTGTGTGGCACAGTATCTCTGGGCCAGACGGCTCTGGGCCAGACGGCGCTGGCTCAGACGGCGCTGACTCAGACGGCGATGGCTCAGACCGCGTCGGCCCCGGCAGAGCGGCACACGCTGATGCCGGTGCCACGATCGGTGGCGTTTCAGTCGGGGCGGTTGCCGATTGTCGCGACGCTTTCGGCGGCGGTCACCAAGCACACCGACGCCCGCCTGCTGGCCGGCCTGGATCGGACATTGCGGCGGCTCGAACGGCGCACGGGACTGGAATTCCCGCGTGATCTTGCGGCCGATGCGGCATCGGCCACCTTCGTCGTGGAGTGTGACGGACCCGGCGCCAGGGTGCCCTCCCTCGAGGAGAACGAGGCCTACACGCTGACGATCGACAGCCAGCGCGCCACGCTGCGAGCTCCCACCGTGGTGGGGGCCTTGCGCGCGTTTGAGACGCTGCTGCAACTGCTGAACGGCGATCGCGACGGCTACTTCCTGCCTGCCGTCACCGTCGACGACCAGCCCCGGTTCCCCTGGCGCGGCCTGCTGATCGATGTGGGCCGGCACTGGATGCCCATCGAGGTGATCAAGCGGAATCTGGACGGCATGGCGGCCGTCAAATTGAACGTGCTGCACCTGCACCTGAGCGAAGATCAGGGCTTCCGCATCGAGAGCAAGAAGTTCCCGAAGCTGCACCAGTTGGGCTCCGACGGCCTCTACTTCACTCAGGATCGGATTCGGGAGATCCTGGCGTACGCGGTCGAGCGCGGCATCCGGGTCGTGCCGGAATTCGACATGCCGGGCCACGTCACCAGCTGGCTCGTGGGGCATCCCGAACTGGGCAGCGCGCCCGGGCCGTACGACATCGCGCGCAAGTGGGGCGTCTTCGATCCGGCCTTCGACCCCACGCGCGAACAGGTCTACAAGTTTCTGGACGGGTTCTTCGGCGAGATGGCGGCGCTGTTTCCAGACGCCTACGTGCACATTGGCGGCGACGAGAACAACGGGAAGCACTGGAACGCCAATCCGGCCATCAAGGCGTTCATGGCGAAGAACAAGCTGGCGGATGCACATGCCCTGCAGGCCTACTTCAACAAGCGGCTGGCGCAGATTCTGAAGAAGTACGGCAAGAAGATGGTGGGCTGGGACGAGATCCTGCATCCCGATCTTCCCAAGGACATCGTTGTGCAGTCGTGGCGCGGGCAAGACTCGCTGGCGGCTGGCGCCCGACAGGGCTACGCCGGCATCCTCTCGAACGGGTACTACCTCGACCTCAGCTATCCAACGTCGCAGCACTACCTGGTCGATCCGCTGCCGGCGGGCAGCACCCTGAGCGCCGAGGAGGCCTCGCGCGTTCTTGGCGGAGAAGCGTGCATGTGGGCCGAGTGGGTTTCTCCAGAAACGGTGGACTCGCGCATCTGGCCGCGCCTGGCAGCAATTGCCGAGCGCTTGTGGTCGCCGGCCTTGGTACGAGATGTCGCCGACATGTACCGGCGCTTGGTACCCGTGACTTTGCAACTGGAGGATCTCGGCCTGCAGCACGAGAGCCACACGCCCGTGATGCTGCGGCGCATGGCGAACACGCACCAGATTGGCCCGCTGGCCACACTGGTGGCCGCCGTCGAACCGGTGAAGGGCTACCAGCGCGGCCGGCAGACACCATCCACGCAGTTCACGCCATTTACGCGAGTGGTGGATGCCTCGCACCCCGACAACCTGGCGGCGTTGCGATTCCGCGTGTTCGTGGATGAACTGCTGACCGATGCGCCGGCCTTCCGGGACCGCAGGACGGAGGTGGCGATGGCGCTGGATGAGTGGCGCGACTTTCGTCCCGTCTTTGACCGGATGATCGATCAAGCGCCGGTGTTGCGGGAAGTGTCTCCCATCGCCACCGACCTGGCGGCGATGGGGGTGCTGGGCCTCGACGCCATGTCGTACCTGGCCACCGGTGTGGCGCCACCGGCCGGCTGGCGCGAGACGTCTCTCGCCTCGATCGATCGCGCGAGTGTGCCGCGCGCCGATGTCGAGTTGGTGGTCGTGTTGCCGCTGAGGAAGTTGGTGGTGGCCGCCGCAGAACTGCCGCAACTGGGAACCTTGGCGCCGCGCGACTGGAAAGCGCGTGTCGACACGCTGGCGGCGCCGCCGCCGCCACCAAGACGATGACGACAGACGTGGCCGGACTGCGCTCCGCCGAGGAGACGACGTGGATGCACGTCAGCTCGACGCGCAGGTAGCAGAGGTAGTCCACCGCGCGGCGCCATGACGTGCTGTCGTCGAGGAAGTCCGTGACGAGCAGCGCGAATCCGCGGTTTCCACTCCGGCAGTTAAGCAGGACGATGAA
>CAYHRK010000386.1:0-3276 GCA_964358795.1 uncultured Vicinamibacterales bacterium | reverse complement strand
CGGGTGCCGATGTAGCCGAGGTGCACCGCCATGCTGCCCGGGAGCTGGCGCTGCATGTCGATCGAGAACTGGTGGATGTAGGCGGGCTTGCTGAACTGGTCGACGAAGTCGACGTTCCCACCCGCGCCGGTCAGGAGTCCCTGACTGTTTCCTCTTGGCTGCTCAATCCCGTTCGGGAAGGGGTTGGTCAGCGTGCCCGCCGGCGTCAACCCGTTATCCGCGCTCGCGAAGTAGCTCGTCTGCGCCGTGTAGCCCCGCGTGCCCAAGCGCGACTCGCTCGGGAAGGGGTACTGCGGCGGCGCCCAGAAGAGGCCGTAGCCGCCGCGAACAACCGTGTTGGTATTGAGCGTCCAGGCGAAACCCGAACGCGGCGCGAACTTCGCCGCCGACGGATCGGCCTGGTAGGTCGGATAGCCGTCGACGCCAGCGTACATCAGACCGCCCTTGAGGCTCAGCCCGGGCACCTGCACCGGAAACGCCTTGTTCCGATCGAAGCCCACGGTGAACTTGTTGTCCTTCTCGTTCAGCCCCGTCTCGCCTTCGTAGCGCAGGCCGAAGTTCAGCGTGAAGTTCGGGTTCACGCGCCAGTTGTCCTGCACGTAGGCCGCGTAGTAGTTGATGAAGAAATTGTTCGGCGTGCCGACCGTGACGCTGCCGCTGCTGGGGTACCCCAGCAGGAAGCTCGCCAAGGCGTCGCCGGTTCTCGTCGCGGCTGTCAACGGGTTCGGGCCCTGCGTGAACCCCGTCCCGAAGCTGAACGAGCCGCTCGGCTGCCCCTCGGCAAACAACTGCATCCCGATGATGCGGAAGTCGCCGCCAAACCGCATCTCGTGCGACCCGGCGAACCGCGTGTACGACACGTTGGCGTTGTGGCCGTAGAAGGTCGTCGCCTGCGGCGAGCGATCCCCCAGAATGGTGCCGCTCCGGCCGTACCCCGCGATGCTCATCTCCGGGAACTTTTTGCGCGGAAGCAGGCTGATGTACGACGAGGCGAATCCCAACGTCGCCGGGTCGAACTCGATCGGAATGTCGTCGTCGACGAACGACGTGTAGCCGTACCGGAACGCCCAAACTGACGTGTTGCTCGGAATCCAGATGTTGTTGACCGCCAGGACGTGGACCGTGCGGTACAGCGCGCCTTCGCCCGGGTCGCCCGGGTTGTCGCCCAGGACCGGCGATTTCAGATAGAAGAACCGCGACTCGGGCTCCACCGAGTCGTACCCGGCGTAGGTCGCCGTCGTCGTGAACTTGTCGCTCCAGCGGTGGTCGATCTTCCCCGACCACGTGCTCGACTTGTCGATGAGCTCGGCCACGCGCGACAACGACTTGGTACCCGCCGCCGGCAGCGGGACGTACTTGAGGGCGTTCACCGCCACCGGATTCAGCCGATTCGCGGGAATGATGTTGTTCAGGAACGGATCGCGCACGAACTGCCCGGTCGCCGGATCGAGCTTGGTGGTCAGCGGATCGTAGATGGTGATCCCGCTCTGCGAGAAGTTACCCGCGCGCTCGAGTTCGGTCGGCAGCGTCAGGACCGAGCTGCGGCTGGTCTTCGTCTGGTAGCCTTCCCAGGAGCTCCAGAAGAAGGTCCGGTTCTTCACGATCGGGCCGCCGAACGACGCGCCGCCGAGGTAGAAGTACGTGTCGGGCTTCGGCTGGTTCCTGGCGAAATAGAACTTCCCCTGCCCCCACTTCGGCCGGTTCTGGTACAACCCGCTGCCGTGCCACTCGTTCGACCCCGACTTGAACGTCGTGTTGAACACGCCGCCGCCGGTCCGTCCCATCTCGGCATCGTAGGTGTGCACCTGGATCTTGACCTCGTCAACCGCCTCTATCGACGGGATGATGACCGCGCGGTTGCGCAGGTCGGTGATCGGCACGCCCTCGATGAGGTAATTGTTGCCGCGGCGCGGCCCGCCGGCGAGCGACAGCAGCGACGAGTTGGTCTGGTCCTGCTGCCGGACGAACTGCGGGTCGCCCGATGGCACGACCGAGGGCGTCAGCACGGCGAGGAAGAACGGGTTGCGGCCCGCCGTCGGCAGTGTGTCCATCTGCTTGCTGTCGATCAACGAGGCGACCGACGCGTTGGACGTCTCGATGATGGGCGATTCTCCCGTGACCGTGACTTCCTCGGCGATGTTGCCGATCTCGAGCGTCATGTCGAGCACGACGAACTGTTGCGTGCCGATGCGGACGGCCTTGTGCTCGACGGTCTTGAACCCGGTGAGCGCGGCCTTCACCGTGTAGGTGCCGGGGAGGATGTTCGAGAAGATGTACTCACCGGTCTGGTTGGTGACCGTCGATCGCGTGACGCTGGTCTGCTCGTTGATCATGGTCACATCAACGCCGGGCACCACCCCACCCGGGTCGCGAATGGCCCCTCTCAGTCCTCCCTGATAGGTCTGACCCGCCGCATGCGCTGCAAAGGCGAGTAGCAGGACGACGCCGAAGATCGCATTGCTCGTTCCCCTCATGACCGGCCTCCTCCTCAAGTCCCCCGGACGACTTCACGATGCCCGCCCGCTCCGGTGGGGGCGCCGGAGCGGGCCACGACAGCCGAATAAGAAGCCGAGAACGCGAGTAGGAAAGCCTTCGCCAGTTCAGGCCGACTTTTCTTCTGCGGCCTGCTATATCACCCGATACGCGATCGCCGCCCCGGAACGAGCCGAGGTCGCCGTCGTCGGCAGATGCGAGGTGACGCGCATCTTAGGACTGTTTGGTTCCGAATGCAAGAGGGATCTTTTTCAGAGGGATTTTTTCAACACGGCGGCGCGTCGCTCCCCGGCCTCCGCTCCCGGGCCTCCGTGTTAGGATCGAACTATTTTCGCAGAGCTTCGCAGAGCCGAGGTGCGTTATGAACCACGCCGACGACCTTCGCCTGAACGAGTCGGATCCGTCCTTTCAGCCTCGTTTTCCCGGTCCCAGCGACGACCGTCCACCTGTCTGGCCGTGGTTGGCTGGCCTGGCCGTCATTGTCGCGATCGGCGTGGCCGCGTGGTACCTCTGGTGGCCAGCGCCGAAGCCTCCCGCCACATCCACGGAGGTCGCCGTGGCTCCGGCAAATCCGCCCGAGACCCGAACGGGACTTGGGCCGTCGGTTCCGGCGATCGATCTGCCCGCGCTGGATTTGACCGATCCGCTCGTGCGCGATCTGATGCGCCGCTTGTCATCGCGACCGGAGGCGATGGCGTGGCTCGCCACCGACGGGTTGATCCGGAACTTCGTGGTGTGCGTGCAAAGCGTGGCGGAAGGCAACAGCCCGGCGGCGCAGTTGAA
>CAYHRK010000385.1:0-3282 GCA_964358795.1 uncultured Vicinamibacterales bacterium | reverse complement strand
CGATCGTGTCGAAGGGCATTTCGGCGGGCCGGGGGCAGAACACGTATCGCGGCCTCGTGCGGATTGGGAAGAACGCCGTGCACGCCCGCAACCATTCCCAGTGCGACTCGCTGCTCATCGGCGACCAGTGCGGCGCCCACACGTTTCCCTACCTCGAGATACGCAATATGTCGGCCCAGGTCGAGCACGAAGCGTCCACATCGAAGGTGGGCGAGGACCAGGTGTTCTACCTGAGGCAGCGTGGATTGGCCACCGAAGACGCCGTGAACCTGATTGTGAGCGGGTTTTGCAAAGAGGTGTTTCGCGAACTGCCGATGGAATTCGCGGTCGAGGCCCAGAAGCTGCTCAGTGTGAGCCTCGAGGGATCGGTGGGATAGGACAAATAGAGACGGTTTCAAGACCTGCGTACTCGGCCCATTCATCCGCCGCGGGAACGGGTCTTGAAACCGGTGGTAGTCAGAACCCAGTAGCCTAAAGACGAAGCACAGCACAGACCACACGCAGTCAGGACGAACATTCATGCTCGAGATTCACGACCTCCAGGTTCGCGTCGAAGAGAAACAGATTCTGCGTGGCATCACGCTCGCGGTGAACACGGGCGAGATCCACGCCATCATGGGCCCGAACGGATCGGGCAAGAGCACGCTGGCCAATGTGCTGGCGGGCCGAGACGGATACGAGGTGACCGGAGGATCGGTCACCTACAAGGGCCAGGACCTGCTCGGCCTCGATCCCGAGGTACGAGCGCGCGAGGGCGTGTTTCTGGCCTTTCAGTACCCGGTCGAGATACCCGGTGTGAACAACGCGTACTTCCTGCGCGCGGCGCTGAACGCCATTCGGAAGCACCGAGGCCTGCCCGATCTCGACGCCGTGGCCTTCATGAAGATGATCAAGGAGAAGGCCCAGCGCCTCGACATGGACCCGGCCATGTTGAACCGGTCGGTGAACGAGGGCTTCTCGGGCGGCGAGAAGAAGCGCAACGAGATTTTCCAGATGGCCGTGCTCGAGCCGACCTTGGCGATTCTCGACGAGACCGACTCGGGGCTCGACATCGACGCGCTGAAGATCGTGGCCGCGGGCGTGAACGCCATGCGCAGCCCTGACCGCGCCATCATTGTCGTCACCCACTATCAACGCCTGCTCGACTACATCGTTCCAGATTTCGTCCATGTGCTGTCGGACGGCCGAATCATCAAGTCGGGCACGCGGGATTTGGCGCTGGAACTCGAGGAGAAGGGCTACGGCTGGATCGACGCCGAGCCCGCGCACGCGTGAGCGAGGACGTGATGCCCGAGATTCAAGCACCTTCCGCACGCCTCGTCACCGCCGACGTGCAACCGTACGTCGATCACTTCGACGGAGCCCTGTCGCGCCGGTTGCGCGAACCGCAGTGGCTGGGTCAGCAGCGCCTCGCGGCCCGAGACGCGCTGGTCGCCATGGGCCTGCCGACCACGCGCGACGAGGAGTGGCGGTTCACTCCGGTCGCCCCACTGACGATACGGTCGTTTCAACCGGCGACGCGAGGAGCCATTGGGCGGGACGCGCTCCACGCCATGCGGCTGTCGGGGCCAGTAGCCGCCGAATTGGTGTTTGTGAACGGCTGGTTCGCGCCCGCCTTGTCGCGCCTGGGGTCGCTGCCAGCGGGCGTGGCGGCCGACTCACTGAGCGCGGTCGTCGCCAGGGTTCCGGCCGTCATCGACACCGAACTTGGCCGGCTGGCGCGAGCCGATCGCCACGCGTTTGCCGCAATCAATACCGCGCTCTTCGACGATGGCGCGGTCGTGACGGTGGGGCCGGATGTGGCGGTTGACGGCGTCATCCATGTGCTGTTCGTGGCCGATGCGCCCACCGACGCCATGGCCGTGCACCCCCGCCTGCTTGTGCGCGCGGGTGCCAACAGCCGGGTGCAACTGGTCGAGAGCTACTACGGCACGGCTGGGCAGGTGTACTTCACCAACGCCATCACGGAGGTGACCCTCGAGGCGGGTGCCCGCGTCGATCACTACAAGGTGCAGCGCGAGAGCCGCCAGGCGTTCCACGTGGGGCTGACGCACGTGCAGTGCGACCGCGACAGCCGGTTCTCGTCACATGCCTTCAGTCTGGGAGGCGCGTGGGTGCGAAACGAGGTGACCGCCACGATGGCCGACCAGGGTGCCGAGTGTACGTTGAACGGCCTGTACCTGGGCGATGGTCATTCGATGGTCGACAATCACACCACGATCGACCACGCCAAACCTCACTGTTCGAGCCACGAGGTCTACAAGGGCATACTGGGCGGCCCGGCGCGAGCGGTGTTCAACGGAAAAATCGTGGTGCGTCCAGACGCGCAGAAGACCGATGCGAAGCAGACCAACAAGGCGCTGCTCCTCTCGGACCTGGCGCTCATCAATTCGAAGCCTCAGCTCGAGATCTTCGCCAACGACGTGAAGTGCACACACGGGGCGGCTGTCGGACAACTGGACGAGCAGGCCATCTTCTACCTGCGGGCCCGCGGTATCGGCGAGCGGGATGCGAAGGGCATGCTGGTGCATGCGTTTGCAGGCGAAGTGCTCGACGGTGTGCGGCTGGAACCCTTGCGCCAGCGCATCGAACAGGTGATCGCAGCGGACTTGACGGCGATGCTGGCCGGCCAGGGCACGGTGTGACATGGTGACACCTGTGGAGCGCGATCCCGCGAAGACGGCGGAACTGAAGCCGAAGATCGAGGACGCATTGGCGACGGTCTTCGATCCGGAAATCCCCGTCAACATCTACGAACTGGGGCTGATCTACGACATTGCATGCGATGCGTCAGGCGCGGTGCATGTCCAGATGATGCTGACCTCGCCCGCCTGCCCATCGGCTCAGTCGCTGCCGCCGGAAGTCGAGTACAAGGTCCGCCAGGTCGAGGGCGTGGCCGACTGCGTGGTCGAAGTGGTGTGGGAGCCGCCCTGGGACAAGGACCGCATGACCGACGCGGCGAAACTCCAACTCGGCATGCTCTAGTGCCCCGTCCCAGTAGTCTGTCGCCCATTTTCCCGGGCGGGGCATCCCGCCGGGCGGCGTTGCTCCTCCCTCACATACTCCCGGTATGCTCGGTCGTTGCGCCTTGCCAGTCGGGCGCCGCGCTCCGGGACCTAGGCAACGAACCACTAGGACGGGACACTAGAGCGGCACGTCGTCGGCCTCGCCCCGTGTTCCGGGTTCCGTCCAGAAGTGCACAGGAACCGACACTAGCGGATACTTCTGCCGAAGTTCGACCACGCGGCCGAAGTACTCCGGTTGCGGGAACTCCCTGCGTGT
>CAYHRK010000384.1:0-3284 GCA_964358795.1 uncultured Vicinamibacterales bacterium | reverse complement strand
AGGGAGATAGTTGTAGTCCGGCGCGCGGAGGAAGCCGAAGCCGTCCGGCAGCACTTCCAGCACGCCTTCCGAGAAGATGAAGCCGCTCTGTTCGGTCTGCGCCTTCAGGATTTGGAAGATGAGCTCCTGCTTCCGCATGCCGGTGGCGCCGGCCACGTTCAGATCCTTCGCGATCTGCGTGAGCTTCTGGATGCTCATGTCCTTCAGTTCGCCGATGTTGAGCCCGTCTGCAGACCGCTTCTGGCTGCCGTTGCCAACCGACGGCTTGGTGGGTTCTTCGGTAGCGGGATCGGCCGCGGGCAATTCGGGATCGGCCGGGATGTTGGTCGCGCGCGGGGACGAAGCTTGGCGCCTGTGGTTGTTTGGCATGGAATCAGCTCGAGTGGTCAGAACGGGTGGTCGAAACGGGCGACTGACGAATGCGGGGTGGAAGGCCCCCGCAGCCACACGATAACGGGGGGATAATGGGTGTGTGGATTATAGGTCGACCCGTTGGATCGTGTCAATACGCATCGGCCGCGTCGGCCGGACGACCGCCCGACATTACAACGCTGAGGGGTTCTCGCCAACACCCAGGATGCTGCAGGCAACAATGGCGTGCAGTTTCAGCTCCCTCGCTCGGGCGACCAACGCGTCGCTCTCGGCGCCAGGATTGATCCAGACTTCAACGATTCCCTTGCGGGCCACCTCCTCAATCACACGTTCGCCGATGGCGGGAGGCAGGTAGATGCTGGCCACGTCAATCGGCCCGGGTACATCCAGCACCGAGGGGTAGGCTTTCCAGCCTTCCACCTCCGTCTCCTTAGGATGAATCGGCACCACGGTGTAGCCCTGCCGGGCAAACGCGCGAACCGCCTTGTTGCTGAACTTGTTCCGATCTGCCGACGCGCCGATGATGGCGACGACTCTAGCCATATCTCGATCGTATCCCCGAGCCGCGCTGCTCTACTGTCTTGAGACTACGGTCTTCTGACTGCTGTTTTCTGTCTTCTGATGTCTTTCCCGCCTCACAGCCTGGGCCCAGCCTGTTCCACCTCGCGGCTTTCCGCCGTGTCGAACTTCTTGAAATTGTCGACAAAACGGGCCGCCAACTGGCGGTACCGTTGGTCGTAGATCTCACGACTGGGCCACGAACTGGCCGGGTCCAGCACCCGATCTGGCACCTCCGGGCAGGTCTTCGGCACCTGGAACCCGAACACCGGGTCGACGGTGAACTCCACGTTCATCAGTCTGCCGTCGAGCGCCGCGTTGAGCATCGCCCTGGTGTAGCGAATGCTGATCCGCTTGCCGACACCATAGGGGCCGCCCACCCATCCGGTGTTGACCAGCCAGCAGGTGACGCCGTAGCGCAGCACCTTTTCCCTGAGCAGCCGCGCGTAGAAATCCGGCTGGTGCACCATGAACGGCGCACCAAAACACGTGCTGAACGTAATTTCCGGTTCCTTGCCCAGCCCGACTTCTGTGCCCGCGATCTTTGACGTGTAGCCCGAGATGAACTGGTACCGGGCCTGATCGACCGAGAGTTTCGCGATGGGCGGCATCACGCCGGACGCGTCACAGGTCAGGAAGATGATGTTCTTCGGATGCCCGCCCCGCTTCTCGGGCAGCGCGTTGCCGATGAACTCGAGCGGATAGGACGCCCGTGTATTTTCCGTAAGCACCGGATCGTCGAGATCGATCAACCGGGTGATGGGATCGAACACGACATTCTCGAGGATGGTCCCGAACCGGTGAGTCGCCGCGTAGATCTGCGGCTCGGCCGACGCCGACAACTGGATCACCTTGGCGTAGCAGCCGCCCTCGAAGTTGAACACGCCATTGTCGCTCCAGCCATGCTCGTCATCGCCGATCAGCCCGCGCGTAGGGTCGGCTGACAGCGTCGTCTTGCCGGTTCCCGACAAGCCGAAGAAGATCGCCGAATCGCCCGACGCGCCCACGTTGGCGGACGCATGCATGGGGAACACGCCCTGCAGCGGCATCATGTAGTTCATCACGGTAAAGATCGCCTTCTTGATCTCTCCCGCGTACGCGGTATTGCCGATGAGGCAGAGGCGTTGTGCGAAATTCAGCACGATAAAGGTGTTCGATCCGGTGCCGTCGATCGACTGGATGCCCTTGAAGGCCGGACAGCAGATCACCGTGAAGTCCGGCACGTGGCGCCGGTACTCCTCATTGGTCTTCGGCAGGATGAACATGTTGCGGGCGAACAGGCTGTGCCAAGCCTGCTCCGTGACGATACGCACGGGCATGCGATAGTCCGGATCGGCGCCCACGTAGCAGTCCTGCACGAAGACGTCACGGCCCTGCAGAAAGCCCTGGAGGCGACCGAACAGCTCATTGAACTTGTCGGGGGCGAACGGCCGGTTGTACTGGCCCCACCACACCTGCGCCTCGGTCGAGGGTTCGCGGACGACGAACTTGTCGTTGGCCGAACGCGCGGTGTGCTGGCCCGTGTTCATCACCACCGGGCCGTCCCGCGTAATGCTGCCCTCGCGGCGAAAGACGATTTCTTCGTACAACGCCTCCACCGGCAGGTTCCAATACACGCCGCCAAGGTTCAGCAGGCCGTGGTTGTCCAACCCGTAATCGCTCTTCAGCGCACCAGCCTGCGCCTGGGTCGGCGTCTTGATGTCGAGCAGGTTGATCATAGCCAGTCCCTGATGAGCTTCCTGTCGCCGATGTAGATGTCATTCGGCGAATTCGGATCCAGTGCCCACTTGATGCGGGCGATCCCTTCCGTCACGTCCTTCACCGTGCCCGAGAAGCTCAGGCGCAGGTGCCCTTCCATGCCGAACTCGCGTCCGGGCACCGTCACCACCAGCGCGCGCTTCAGGAGGAATCGCGAAAGCTCGACCGAATTCTGGTTGTACGCCCGGAAATCAGGCAGGCAGTAGAACGTGCCTTCCGGCTTGTGGGTCTTGACGCCGGTGAACGACGACAACTCGCGCATGATCACGTCGCGATTGTTCTGAATCGACAGCCGCAGCCCTTCCACCACGCTCTGCAGGCCCAGCAGCGCGCCTTCGGCCCCGGCCTGCATGACCGGCGACGAACACGACGTCGTCTGCGCCTGCACGTTGGTCATCACCTCGACCAGTTTCCGCGGCGCCACCGACCAGCCGATGCGGAAGCCGGTCATGCCGTAGAGTTTGGCGATGCCATTGACCACAATCACCCGCGAATCCTCGAGGTCTCGGGTCGTGAACTGGTACGCCGGAGCCGCCCGGTTCCCGTCGAACACGAGCTGGTGGTAGATGTCGTCCATGATCAGGTAGATCTTCTTG
>CAYHRK010000383.1:0-3298 GCA_964358795.1 uncultured Vicinamibacterales bacterium | reverse complement strand
GATCAGTGGCCCCAGGCCGAGCAGCAGCGTGCGTACGGGCGCTCGCGACGCCGGACCAGCCAGGCCGAACGCCAGCGCCGACCCAGCCCCTTCGAACATCTGGTTACCGGCACACCACGCGAGTCCGGCCATGATAGGCGCCGCGGCCACCGCGTGACGCAGGAGCGGCCTTAGCGTCAGCGGACGCTGGCACAGCAGAGCGACTACGATGGACAGCCCATACACCAGGGCGAAGGCCCCGCCAATCAGCGGGCTGAACGTCACCGACAGCGCAAACGCCAGACCTGCGAGGAAGGCAGCCCCGACTGGCGCCGAGACGCCGCCCGCCGTCGCCACCATCAGGCCGACCAGTCCCAGCGCGCAGGCTGCGGCGTGCTGCGGCACATACCAGAGGGAGCGCTGCAGCCCGTCGACGCGCAAGCCACCCCAGATCCAGTTGGTCACGGCATCCACGTTCATGTATCTGAGGCCATCGAGGATCTGCCGAAACGTCCGTCCACGTTTGGCCAGCTCCCAAACGGCATACAGACCCTCGGCGCTCGACGCCAGCACAGCCAGCGCGACCGCCAGACTCACCGCTCTCGCATGCGGCACGACGAGCCACACCGTGAGAAACACGCTCCCGAAGAAAAACAGACCCGCACAAAGCGCGTTCAACTTCAACGCCCGCTCGACGCCGACATCGGCTCGGTCCAGCGTCCCAGCCACAGCAGCGGGGACCATGAAGTAGGTCCAGTAATAATGGAGTGTCTGATCGGCGAGATAAGGGTTTGACGGAGGCAGCGTAAAACGCGAGAGCTCCGTCGTCAGTGCGACATGCCAAAGGAAGTCGGCCGTGAAGTAGGCCCGGTAGTAGCGGTTGCCCTGACGGTCTTGCGCGCCCACGTGGGAGAATGGCGGCCCGATGAGGGCCGGGACGAGCAGCAGGGCCAGCAAGAGCGCCGCGGTGTCGCGCGGGGCCCAGGCCGACGCCTTCACGAGCGGCGCCTTCCTGCGTGCGGTCACGCTCCAGGTGACCGCCGTGGTCAGCGCCCACGCAGACAGCAGCGCCAGCCCAGAATGCTGCCCAAGACGAACCGCCATCCCCAGCGCCAGCGCGGTCAGCGCGTAGCCCAGGACGCCGCCAGCGATCCAGCCGGCCGCATGACGGCGGCCGAACAGCGCCCACCCTAGTGGCCATCCAGGTAGAGTCGCGCACGCGTACAAGACGAGGTATCCCACGCCCCATGCGCCTGCGAGCAGCCAAGCCACACCGGCGGTTGTCGCCACCAGCACGCCCCCCGCCACCGCTGTGCTTTTCATGTTTTTGTCACGCTCAGGCGTTTGCAAAGCGCCGGCGCTTGGGCGACTGCAGCACAATGATGCTGCGCAGGTGCACGCCGACTCCTCGCGCACTTCTCGCCGTTCTCAGAATCCCGGCGATCGACTCGAGGGTGGAACGTTCGATCGCGGAGAGGTCTCGGCCCTCGAGCGCGTCCCGAATCTTGAGCTCGAGTTCGTGGACGCTCGTCGTCTCATCGAGCGAAATCAGCGCGCGCCCGTCAGACAGCGGCACCAGCGCCACCCCGGGGAGATGTTCCAAGGCGGCGATCGGCGTTACCACGATTACCGCATGGTCTCCATAGGCCGACCCAGTCCTCCTGACTGCCGTTCTGGGAGCCGGGTGCAGTAGCTCCGAGTCTACACCCACGCCGACGTCGACGCCGAAAAGAAGTGTGTCAATAACGTCCCCGGGCCGGTCAGGCGAACGTCTACAATGAGTAAGCATGGTTCGCGTCATCCTGTTTTCCGGCGGCCGTGGATCCAGCGCGCTCTCCCAGCGCCTCGTCACTGACTCCAATGTGGAGCTGACGATCGCGATCAACGGCTATGACGACGGTGCGTCAACGGGACGTGTGCGGCGTTTCCTGGGTGACAGCCTCGGCCCGTCCGATTTCCGTAAGAACGCCTCTCATCTGTCAAGACAGTTGAACACCTGCCCTGAAGCGGCGTCCCGGCTGCTGGACTGGCGATTGCCGATGGGCTGTTAGGGGGCAGATGCCGCGGCACTGCTCGCCCCGATCACCGTCAACGCCGAGCGGCCAAGCCATCCGCGCGTGGGGGCAGAAGTGGCGGCGCTGGTCGCTCACGTTGGCGCACACCTGTGCCAGCAGTTTGCCCAGCGATTGGCGCTGTTCGAGGCCGAGCGGCAGTTCACCGGGCGGCTCTTCGATTATTCGGATTGCGCGATCGGCAATCTGGTGTTTGCGGGGAGCTTCCTGCACGCAGGCCGACAGTTCAATGCGGCCGTGGACGACTATTGCCGGTTGCTCGGCCTGCGTCCGGGACTCATCGCGAATGTCACCGATGGCACCAACGCCTACCTCGTGGCGCTTGATACGCAAGACCGCCTGCTCTCCACCGAGGAAGCCATCGTTGACGCGAAACAACGCAATCAGATCCGTGACATCTTCCTGATCAACCGGCCGCTGACCGCTGACGAGGAACTCGGCCTGGCGACGGAAGCCGCCGGCGAGCGCAGCGCGTTCCTGGCCCGGCGGTCGCAGCCGGTGGCGCTCAATCCGGCACTGGCGCCAATCCTTCAGCAGGCCGATTTGATCGTGTACGCGCCGGGCACGCAGCACTCCAGCCTCTTCCCGTCGTACCTCACACCCGGTCTGAGTGGCGCCATCAGCCGGAACCTGACCGCCATCAAGCTGCTGGTCACCAACATCCAGGCGGATGCCGAAATCGCCGGCAGCAGCGCCGTGGACATCGTTGAGCGTGCCGTCTTCTATCTGAAGGAGAAGGGCACACTGCGTACGCCCACTCCGGCGTTGCTCACCCACTATCTGCTGAACGAACCAGTGGACGGTGGAGTCAGTCGGTCCTACGTGCCGCTTGGTCGCATCGACGCGCTCGATGACCCGCGATTGGTGCGAATCGGCCACTACGAGGATCGCGTCACCGGACGGCACGATGCCAGCAAGATCCTGGAGCCGTTTCTGAGCGCGTTTCTCTCGCGTGAACGGCGACCACATGTCGGCGTGATCCTCCACGACGTGGGTTCTGCCAACAAACTCTGCCAGACACTGATCGAGATGATCCGGGGAGGCATCGGGCAGCTCAACGCGACGGTGCACGTCTTGTACGTGGCGACCGAGCCCTTGGATCCGGAGTACGCACGGCTGCTGCCCTTCCCGGTCACTCACCTCGGAGACGTGGCGACCGGATGGGACGCCGCCCTTCGACGCAGCCTCGACGAACAGACGACTGACTTCGTCGTGCTGTTCGAGTCGTCGGGCATGTACCGCGGCGA
>CAYHRK010000382.1:1237-3305 GCA_964358795.1 uncultured Vicinamibacterales bacterium | reverse complement strand
GTGTGGACCCATCGCTGGCGGCTGGCGCTTGGTCTGTTCCTGATGCTGATCAATCGAGTGGTCGGCCTGGTGTTGCCCGGCACGTCGAAGTACCTTGTTGACGAAGTCATCGGTAAGGGGAGAGCCGACCTCTTGCCGCTGCTCGCCGTGGCCGCGGCCCTGGCGACCATCATTCAAGCCGGCACGTCGTTCGCCCTATCCCAGATTCTCAGTGTCGCCGCGCAGCGTGCCATCAATGACATGCGCAAGGCCGTGCACGAGCATGTGATGCGCCTGCCGGTCAGCTTCTTCGACACGACGCAGACCGGTCAGCTCATCACGCGCGTGATGAACGACGCCGAAGGCATCCGGAACCTGATCGGCACGGGCCTGGTCGAGTTGACCGGCGGCTTCGTCACCGCCGCCATGGCGCTGACGGTGCTGTTCTACCTGAACTGGCACCTGACGCTCGTCACGCTGGTGGTGCTGCTGCTGTTCGGCGGCGGCATGGCTGTCGCGTTCAAGCGTCTGAGGCCGCTGTTCCGCGAGCGCGGCCAGATCACCTCGGACGTGACGGGACGGCTGAACCAGGCGCTGGGCGGCGTGCGGGTGGTGAAGGCCTACGTGGCGGAGGAACGCGAGGAGAAGGTCTTCGGCGCAGGCGTGGATCGGCTCTTCAACAACATCGCGAAGTCCATCACCGGCGTGTCGACGGTGACGGCCGGATCCACCGTCATCGTTGGCGTCATCGGCGTCGTCATGCTCGTGATCGGCGGGAATGCGATCATCGCCAAGACCATGACGCTGGGCGATTTCGTGATGTACCTGTTCTTCACCGCGATGACCGTCGCGCCGCTGGTGCAGATCGCCTCCATCGGCACCCAGCTCAGCGAGGCGTTTGCGGGGCTCGACCGGATTCGGGAAATCCGCCGGATGGCGACCGAGGACCAGCAGGACGCGTCGAAGCGATCCATGCCCACACTAACCGGCGACGTGCGGTTCGACGGCGTGAGCTTCGAGTACGCCGCGGGTGTGCCGGTGCTGAACGAGGTGTCGTTTCACGCGCCGGCAGGGTCGACCACGGCTCTGGTGGGCTCGAGCGGTTCGGGTAAGAGCACGCTGATCTCGCTGATCATGACGTTCAACCGTCCGAAAACCGGAACAGTGGTGGTTGACGGCCAGGATCTGGAAGGCGTGCGGCTGCGCGACTACCGTTCGCATCTCGGCATCGTGCTGCAGGACAATTTTCTGTTTGACGGGACGGTGGCCGACAACATCATGTATGCCAGGCCCGACGCCACGCGGGCGGATGTCGAGCGCGTCAGCCGCATCGCCCACTGCGACGAGTTCGTGCAGGGGTTCTCCGAGAAGTACGACACGGTCGTGGGGGAGCGCGGCGTGCGCTTGTCAGGCGGGCAGCGTCAGCGGGTCGCCATAGCCCGCGCGCTGCTGGCCGATCCGCAGATCCTGATTCTCGATGAGGCCACATCCAGTCTCGACAGCGAGAGCGAAGCGATGATCCAGGAGGGATTACGCGCGTTGCGGCACGGGCGCACCACTTTTGTGATTGCGCATCGGCTGTCGACCATCCAGAGCGCCGACCAGATTCTGGTGCTCGAAGGCGGCCGGATCGTCGAACGCGGCTCCCACGAAGAACTGCTGGCCATCGACGGCCGCTACCGCCAGCTCCACGACAAGCAGTACCGGTTCGAGCGCGACCGCTTCGTCAACCCAGGCGAGGACTTCACGCCCGAGCCCCCCAAGCGCAAGGAAGCGAAGGCCCCGGCCGTCTCGTTCCGGTCGGGCACGCTCTAGCATCGCTGCGGCGGTCTCGTCCTGCGACGGGGCGGTCAGGACCCGTTCACTTGACGATCGACGTCAGCCACCCTGGGCGTCGTCGCGCAAGAAACACCGGCCGCCCGTCGGCGAAAACCGCGACCTTACGGAATGGGTGCCGCAGATCCTCGTTGTCGAACACCCAGACAGTAGGCAGCGCCCTGATTGCTGCCTTCAGGTTGGCCAGGGTCATCGGGAAGCGGGACGTCAGTTTCGCGGGGGGCCTGGCGGCTTCGAACGGCGATGCCATAAT
>CAYHRK010000382.1:0-1137 GCA_964358795.1 uncultured Vicinamibacterales bacterium | reverse complement strand
GCGTCGGTCGAGGCCCGTTCGCTGCCCGAGCGCGTCGACCGCGCGTTTGGCGCCACCACCCGAACCCTGCGCCCCTCATCGGTGCACCGCTTGGCGCCGCTGGTGTTGTGGGATCTCTACCGGGGACTCACTCTGTCGTCCCCCGCACCAAGGACCCTCGTCTATCAAAGGATCGACGATGCCGATCTGTGGATGGACGTGTACAGGCCTGTATCGGACACGCCCGCGCCGGGAGTGCTCGTCATTCATGGCGGGGCATGGCGAGGTGGGCAACGCCAGGAGTTCAGCGGCTTGAGCCGCTACCTTGTCGAGCGGGGCTACGTCGTGGCCTCAATCGACTACCGGCTCGCGCCCAAGTGGACGTTCCCTGCCCAGCGTGACGATGTGACAGCGGCGGTGGCCGCGCTAGGCGCACACGCGATGGAGATCGGCCTGGATCCGACGCGTCTGGTCCTGATCGGCCGGTCGGCCGGAGCCCACCTGGCGCTGCTGGCCGCCTACACGCTGCACAACCCAGCGGTTCGAGGGGTCGTCTCTTTCTACGGTCCGCCCGACCTGACGTACGGCTACGAGCATCCCGCCGATCCGCGGGTGTTCGATTCGACCGCGAGTCTGGTGAGATTTCTCGGAGCGCGCCTGGAGGACAGACCGTCGGTCTACCAGGCCGCCTCACCGATCGAGTTCGTCGGGCGCTCCACGCCGCCCACCCTGATGATTCACGGCGAACCGGACGAACTGGTGTCCATTGAACAGAGCCGCCGCCTGGATCGGCGCCTGGCCGAAGACGGCGTGCCGCACCTGTTGGTAGAGTTGCCATGGGCCAGCCACGGCTGCGACTACTTCTTGCGGGGACCGTGCGGGCAGCTCAGCACGTTTGCGGTGGAGCGCTTCCTCGAACGTGTCATGGTACGGTGACACCCTGCTTCGCAGGCACGAATCCGAATCGCGGCCGATTTCGAATGGCACGTTCCCATCCCGCCACCGTTCGTGTGTTTGCCGCTGCTCTTCAGGTCGGCCATTCACCACGGGCTGACCTCAAGGTCAGCACTACGGCGCAGGGGGCAGCTCGACGCCGTACAACGTCTTGCCGGCAAGGTTCCGCAGCTCTACTGTCATCGCCCGCGTGCGTGCGCTCAC
>CAYHRK010000381.1:0-3318 GCA_964358795.1 uncultured Vicinamibacterales bacterium | reverse complement strand
CCTGTCGGCCGTCGAACGAAAGACCGTGCTTCGCCGGCTGGAGGCCACGTGGGATCGTTGCTCGCTTCGCACGCGCCACCCTCAGGTGCGGTTCGACGTACTCGACGCCGGCATGCTCGCCCAGCTGTAGCCCTGCGCCGCTTGAAGCAACTTGTTTCGAAACAGGTACAAGATCGGTGCCAAGGGGCATGCTGAGTACGCGATAATGAACTGACATGCCAGCGATCAAGGTGCCACCCGGCGCGCTGCAACCGGCTCTCGATTTGTTCGAGGTGGGAATCGAGCTGATGCGGCAGAACCTCAGGCGCCGCCATCCCGACGCGACGGCCGAGGACATCGTGAGGCGGCTGCACCAGTGGCTTCACGAGCGCCCCGGCGCGACGCTCGGGGACTGCCCTGGCCGGGCGCTTGACCTGGGCACCCGAACGTAGCGGGGCCACCGGTGACCTCGCTCGAGACGGCTCTCCGTCGAATCGGTTCCGACCTCACAGACGCCGCGGTACGTTTTGCGTTGGTCGGCGGCCTAGCCGTCTCGGCCCGCGCTGAACCGAGGTTCACGCGGGATGCCGACCTCGCCGTCGCCTTGCCGGGAGATGCCGACGCGGAAGCGCTCATCTACCGGCTTCGCGCCCGCGGGTATCAGATCGACGCGGTCGTCGAGCAGGAGGCCGTCGGGCGGCTGGCGACGGTCAGGCTGACGCCGTCCGTCGAGGCCCTGTCACCCGTGATCGACTTGCTGTTCGCCTCGTCGGGGATCGAGCAGGAGGTCGTCGCCGAGGCCGAATCGCTCGATCTGCTGCCCACCCTCAGAATGGGCATCGCCCGGACGGGGCATCTGATTGCGTTGAAAGTGCTGTCGCGCGACGATGTGAGACGTCCACAGGACCTGGTGGATCTGCGCGCGCTGATCCGGGTGGCGGCATCCGCAGAGTTGATCCGCGCACGGGACGCCCTCACACTCATCACGACGCGCGGATTCCATCGAGGACGCGATCTGCAGGCAGCGTTCGCCACGCTCGTACCGCCGACCGTAGACTGACGCGCCGCCGCGCCAACTTGTTTCAAAACAAGTCCCACCCGAGCCCGAGTCGGGCGAGATCGGCGGCATCACCTCCGTGCTCGTGCTCGCGGACGTGGCACGCCGGCTGATGGCGATCGAGGCGGTCACGCACGGGCTGGTCGCCAGCGTCGAAACTACAGCGGTTCGATCGCCGAGCCTTCCGACGCGCCGATGGCTGGCGTCACGTCGGTCTTGCCGAAGTCGTCGCCTTTGTACAGGAGTGGTTCGCCATTCACGTGCGCGAGCGCGTACGCGAAGCAGTCGCCGTAGTTCAGGCCCGCCGCATGGCGCCCCTTGCCGAACCGGCTGTAGGCACGCCGAGCCACCAGGGCCTGCTCGGTGTCGACCGGAACCACGTCGATGCCGGCGCGATGGAGGAAGACGTCCAGATCGTGCAGGGCCTCGGCGCCGGCGCGGCATTCCAGGACAATCGACGTCTCGACATAGGTGGCCGCCGAGAGGACACGAGACGCCGCCTCTTCGATGCGCTCGTTGAACGATCGGCGTTCAGGCTCGTCTTGCAGAATCGCCAACAGCGCCGACGTATCGAGGACCATCAGGTGCGTCAGCGCGGGAGGCCGTCTTCGTCGTAGCCGAGAATCGCGTCCGCAGGTCGCGCGTCGCGGACGGGAAGGCTGGCACAGTGTCGTGCGATGTCATCGAGCTGGTCTGCCAGCCGGCGGTGGGAGCGGTCGCGCCGAACGCGGGCGAGTCGCTCAACGAGGGCTTTGGTGACCGCCTCGGTCTTGCTCTCCCCGGTGAGCTTCGCCAGGGCCGTGGCGACCTGTTCGGCATCTTTGTTCCGAATGTTGATCGCCATGATGTGATCCTGTGTAGCTAATCATCTACACAGTAACATCGAGCGCCCAGGCCGGTCAATCAGCCAGATCCCTGCGTGATCTGGTATGGTACGATCGCACCTGCGGCCAGGCGCGGGTTTTCACCTCACCTGCCTGACTCATTTGCGGAGTCCCTGCGACAACGATGCCGACGTCGGCGGGTGGGGCCAAGGTGGCACTGCGAGGGAGAGATCAGGTCGTTTGCGCCAGCAGGCGGTCGAGGCTGGCCGTCGTGCCGTGCTCGGCGCACCAGCGACGGATGTACGCCATGTCGAGATCGCCCTGGCGAACGGCCAGCACGTTGCGGGCGTCATCGAGGTCCTTCGACCGGTTGGCGTGCTGCCCCCAGCGCAGTTTCGTGATGACGACATCCTCGGCCGTCAGCACCCACGTGTGGTGGTCGAGCACGCGCACACGCTGGCGGCGCGCCAGGCGGGCCTGGTCGTGCGGATCGTCGCTGCACCCAAACAGCTCAATGACGAACGGGCTGTCCTGCACCTCGATGATGTGCCGAATCGTGCCGGTCACGGTTTCGAACGAGGTCTGGGGCTGGAGCCGGAGCTCGGGGACGAGCGCGGCGGTCAGGCGGTCGAGGGTGAACGGATCCATGGCGGCCACGATGTCCGCGTCGCGGGTGGATCGCGGAATCCCGTGAAAATTCGTGGCCAGCGACCCGACGAGGACGTAGGGCGACCCGGCCTGTTCCAGTGCGCTGATGACCGCAAGCAGCGCTTCGTCAGCCGTCATCTGCGCTCCTCCACCCGACGTACGATGTCGAGCGTGGCGCGCAGGCGTGCCTGGAGCTCCGCCTCGCTGAGGTGCGGACAACGCGCGCGCAGGCCGTCCAGCATGATGCGGCAGGAGAAGTCGAACAGGCGCGGCCCCTCGAGGAGTTTGTCAGACGGCGAAAGTCGCCGCGCCCGCAGCACGTCATCGCGATAGAGCGGGTGATCGACGTCCACCGGCGTCATTATACGGGAACCGCCGGGCGAACCGAGGTCGCCGAAGCGGCCTCTCGTGCCCGGGAATCCCCACCTCCCGCGTTCCCAGGACCAGCGGCCGCTGGTGTGCCCTTCACTGACGACCAGGCGTTCCCGCCTGGCCGAATCCCTGATCGCCGAAGTGCTGGTCGTAGGCGAATGCGGTGGTTACGTGGGCTTGTCGCATGACTTCGAAGCTGGCGCAGTCCACGAGGCTAAGTACTGCGTTTCATAATTGCGGTGACGCATCGAGGGCGGCGAGGCGCCAGGTCGGGGTGCGGGCGTGCGGGAAGACCCACACGAGCGTGCCCGCGACGGACTGGCGGCGCAATCCGGACTGGTCGAGCGCTCGAAGCGCGAGGGTTCGCAGCGGTTGGAAATAGGCGTCGCCGAACAGGCAGATGCCCTCGGCGCAGACGTCGAGCAAGAGCGGGGAGAG
>CAYHRK010000380.1:0-3340 GCA_964358795.1 uncultured Vicinamibacterales bacterium | reverse complement strand
ATAGAAGGATCGAGCGCGCCGGCCACGGTGCGCCTGGGAGAGCCCCTTATGCCCGCCATCTCGTTTGTCGGGAATGGACAGCCACGTTCGGTCGAGATTGACCCCGACACCCCGTTGCTCTGGGTGCTGCGCGACACGCTGGGCCTGACCGGCACCAAGTTCGGCTGCGGCATGTCGCTGTGCGGATCGTGCACGGTCCATGTGAACGGTCAGCCGACCCGGTCGTGCGTGACGCCGGCCCGTAGCGTCGCGGGCAAGCGCATTACGACCATCGAGGGACTCTCGACCGACAGCAGCCATCCGCTGCAGCAGGCTTGGGTGGCCGAGCAGGTGCCGCAGTGCGGCTACTGCCAGTCGGGCATGCTGATGACGGCGGCCGGGCTGCTGGCGCGCCGCCCCAAACCCACCGACGCGGACATCGACGAAGCCCTGAGCGGCCACATCTGCCGCTGCGGCACCTACCAGCGGATCCGTCGCGCCATTCATCGGGCCGCGGGCGCCAAGGCAGGTGTCCGATGACGCGCGGTCGCCACACCGGCGTGTCGCGCCGGCAGTTTCTCAAGACCGGTTCGGGCGCGTCGGCGGCGCTCGTCGTCGGCTTCCACTGGTCGTGGGAGGCCTTCGCCGAGGGCCAGCCGCCACAGCAACGGCCCACGCCAAATCCGTTCGATGCGTGGATTCGCATCGCCGCCGATGGCACGGCCACGCTGCTGGTGTCGAAATCCGAAATGGGACAGGGCATCAAGACGTCGCTGCCGATGATCCTGGCCGAAGAGCTGGACGTGGATTGGAAACAGGTGCGCGTGGAGCAGGCGCCAACCAATCCCACCTTCTACAACCACGGCACGGGCGGCAGCACCAGTGTTCGGACGCTGTTCACGCCGCTTCGGCAGGCGGGCGCGGCGGCTCGCCAGATGCTGGTACAGGCGGCCGCGACCCGGTGGCAGGTTGAACCTGCCACGTGCCGCACGCGAGGTGGCGTCGTCTTCCACGACGCGACCAAGAAGCGCGCGGGCTACGGCGAACTGGTGAACGCCGCGGCGACGTTGCCGATCCCCGACATGAAGACGGTGCCGCTGAAGGATCCGTCGACGTTTTCGATTATCGGCACCAGCCTGGCGCGCACCGACATTCCGTCGAAGGTGAACGGTTCGGCGAAGTTCGGCATCGATACCCGGGTGCCGGGCATGCTGTACGCCGCGGTCGCGCGATGTCCGGTGATCGGCGGCACGCCGAAGGGCGTCGATGCGTCAAAGGCCAAGTCCATCGCCGGCGTCCGAGATATCGTCGAGATCGCGGCCATCAAGAGCGCGTTCTCTTCGGCAGGCGTCGCCGTGGTCGCCACCAGCACGTGGGCGGCCATCAGCGGGCGCGACGCCCTGAAGATCGAGTGGAACAACGGTCCGAACGCCGGCGAATCCTCGACAGAACTGCACGCCCAGATGCGCACGCTGACAGCCTCGGCAGGCACCGTCGTGCGCAACGACGGCGATGCGATGGCCGCGCTCTCGACGGCCGCTACCAAGCTGGAAGCGGTGTACGAAGCGCCGTTTCAGGCCCACGCGCCGATGGAGCCGATGAACTGCACCGTCGATGTCCGCGCCGACGGCGCCGAAGCCTGGGTGCCGAGCCAGTCGCCGCACAACGCCCGCACGACGATTGCCGAAATCGCGGGCCTGCCCGCCGACAAAGTCGTGGTGCACACGGCGTTGATGGGCGGAGGATTCGGCCGGCGCGCGATGAGCGACTTCGTGGCCGAAGCGGCACAGATCTCAAAGGCCGTGAAGGCGCCGGTGAAGTTGCAGTGGACGCGCGATGACGACATGCAGCACGGCTTCTTCAGGCAGGCGGCCTGTCATCGTTTCAAGGGCGCGCTCGACAAGGACGGCAAACCGGTGGCGTGGCTCGACCGCCTGTCGTCGACCTCGATTGCCGCCTTCATGTTCGGCGGCGGGCGCGCGGAAGGCACCGAGATCGGCGGTGCCGCCGACGTGCCGTACGCCATCCCCAACCTGCGCATGGAATACCAGGCCGCCAAGTCGGGCGTCCCCGTCACGTTCTGGCGTTCGGTGCAGTACTCGTTCAATCCGTTCGCCGTGGAGGGCTTCATCGACGAGATGGCCGCGGCCGCCAAGGTGGATCCGCTCGAGTTTCGGCTGCGGCTGCTCGCCGAGCCTCGCCGCATCCCGCCCACCGGAGCCGCCGCGCTCGATACGCAGCGCTTCAAGGCCACCCTGGAACTGGCCGCGAAGAAGGCAGGATGGGGCACCCCGCTGCCGAAGGGCCGGGGCCGAGGCATTGCGTGCATCTACGGATTTCAGACCTACGTGGCCCAGGTGGCCGAGGTGTCGGTCGGCACCGACGGCAAGGTGCGCGTGCACCGCGTGGTGACGGCCACCGACTGCGGACGCGTGATCAATCCGGACATCGTGGCAGGCCAGATGGAAAGCGGCACCATCTATGGGCTCTCGGCGGCGTTGAAGGGATCCATCACCGTGAAGGGCGGGCGCGTGGAGCAGGAGAACTTCGACACGTTCGAGGTGGTACGAGTGGATGAGGCGCCCGTGATCGAAACATACATCGTGCCGAGCACCGAGGCACCGACCGGCACCGGCGAGCCAGCCACCGGCCCGATTGCGGCGGCCGTGGCCAACGCCATCTTTGCGGCCACGGGTAAGCGCGTGCGGCGGCTGCCCATCACGCCGAAAGACGTCGTATAGCGGGCATCGTTCAGCGCGGAGGCACCGTCATCCGGTCATTCCCGCTCTCCCTTCGTCATTCCCGCGGGCGCCTTCGCCTTCGGCTACGGCCGCCCAAGCACGCGGGAATCCAGCCTGGACCCCCGCTTTCGCGGGGGTGACACAAGGCGCGCCGGGGCAGCGCCTCCGGGTTGATCACTCGAGCAACCGGGCGGCCATTCGCCGCCCCGCATACAGGCCGACGCCGGTGCCCACCATGCTCAGCACGACGGCGGTGACGAGGCCCACAAAATCGCCAAGCCACCATCCCACGGCGCCGCCCAGCGTCGCCCCGACAAAGCCGAAGATTCGCTCCATTGCTGCTGTCCCATTGTCCGGCGCTGCCAAGCGCCAAGAAGCTACCCTAGGGCACGCGTGTCACTCCTTGGCAGTCCTCGCGGCGTGCCAGGCGGCTCCTGTCCAAATCAGGCCCGATACGGCGACGGCAAACGGCATCATCAGCACCGCACGCCCGAGTCCCACGCGATCCGACGCCACGCCGATGACCCATGGCGCCAGCGCGTCGCCCAGGAGGTGAATGGCGAAGATGCTGACGGCCATGGCCGTGGCGCGAATCGCCACCGGCACCACGCTCACCAGCA
>CAYHRK010000379.1:0-3374 GCA_964358795.1 uncultured Vicinamibacterales bacterium | reverse complement strand
TGGTGCAGCGGCTGGATTTCGATCCGTTCGGGATCGTGACGCAGGACTCGGCGCCGGGGTGGCAGCCGTTCGGGTTTGCGGGCGGGCTGTATGACCCGGACACGCGGCTGGTGCGGTTCGGGGCGCGGGATTACGACGCGGAGACGGGGCGGTGGATGAGCAAGGACCCGATTGGGTTCTTGGCTGGCGATCCTAACCTGTTTTCATACGTCTTCGCCGATCCCGTCAATTCAACCGACCCTCTTGGATTGCAGGTTGTCATCAAGACTCCTCCAGATATTCAAGCGATGCAGGCTGTGGCTGACTTTGCGCGTAACTACAGGAAGATGCGAGACGCCAACACGATCGGCGCCGACAAGTACTTTCACTGCATGGCAAACTGCGAAGCCTCGGCCCGCGGCGTCGGCGGGGAATTCGCGGCAAGAGCGGTAAGCGAAGCAAGAGAGCTGTTCGATCAGTATGTTAAAGGCGATCCAATCGAGGCTTGTAATATTGGCAACACCAGGGACGATATAATGGGATGTTTCGCCGTCGGTCAAGAGAGGGCCGTTGACAGCGTATCGAACAGCCGTGACGCCATGAACGACATACTGAACATAATCACAAAAGACGCAAGCGGTGTTATCTCCGTACGGTTGTTCCCTCTCTGCCAAGATAGCTGAGACACTTCACGCACCGCACCGCCTGCCAGCGGGAGGCACTGATGACCACGAGGATTCAATCTTGCGCCACGCATTGGCTGGTCGTGTTGGCGTTGTCGGGTGTAACGCCCTTGTTGGCGTCCGCCGAGACTTCAAGATGGGGGGCATACTTGCGAAGCCCCAACCCAGAAACATATCGCTTGTTAGCAGATGAGCTGCGCAGTTGCCATGATGCCGAGTGCTCGAAAGAAGTCCGCCCTAGTTCATCAGACGTAGCACAGCTCTTGAGAATCGTGGATCGTGGAGACCGGTGGGCGACAGACATTGCCTTCCTGAGCATTCACCTGTTGGATGGCGGCGATCTTGAGGACGTAATGCGCTCAGTGAGCTCACTGTCTGAGCACCATCCTTCGCTGTTGTTGCAGATGATTGAGGAGCACCAGCTTTCCGACGCTCAGATTGAGCGGCTGTTGCGGATGTTGCCGCTCCACTCTGTCGATGATCAGGGTGAGAAGCGGCGCATTGTGGAGCGGAGGATCAAGTCGCTCTCAACTGTCAGTGATCCTAAGTTGACTCGCGTGAGGAACTTGTCAATTGCCAGCCTCAAGCGGCTCCTCAGCGAATTGAAGGGCGCGCCGAGTGGTCAGTAGCCACAATTGTGAAAGTGGCGTCAGAGCTTCAGTCTGTTCGATTAGGCACAAAGGAATTGGGGCCAGATGATGTGCAGATCATCCAGATTGACCACCCCGACGACCTGACGTCCATCAGGGACGTCATTCATGACTGTTGGTTCAACAAGAGCGATGTCTCATTCAGCCCCGATTCATCCGTGCTGACCATCGCGTTCGCGCGAGAGTCCCCAGAACATCGCGAAGTCTTGAAGCACTTCGTGTTGTTCAAGAAGGTGCGGATCCCGGTCACAGAGTGGGTCCTCGCCGGACGGCCGGGTGATCACGTATCGCGTCGACCGCCGGACCCGGCGCGTGGCGAAGCTGGTGGACGGGGTGAGGGTGCGGGCGTGGCTCTATGCCGATCAGCTTCGGCCCATTGCGGAGCTGGATGGCACAGGCAACGTCGTCTCGCGGTTCGTGTATGCCAGCCGGCTGAACGTGCCCGACTACGTCATCCGCGACGGCGCGCTGTACAAGATCATTTCCGATCATCTGGGGAGCCCGCGGATCGTGCTCGATGCCGATGCCGAAACGCGCACCGTGGTGCAGCGGCTGGATTTCGATCCGTTCGGGATCGTGACGCAGGACTCGGCGCCCGGGTGGCAGCCGTTCGGGTTTGCGGGCGGGTTGTATGACCCCGACACGAAGCTGGTACGGTTCGGGGCGCGGGATTACGATCCGGAGACGGGCCGGTGGACGAGCAAGGATCCGATTGGGTTCAGCGGCGGGAATCCGAATCTGTACGGGTATGTGCTCGAGGACCCGATCAACTTCGTGGATCCGGCCGGCTTGTACAGCTTCGACGATTTCCTGAAGAACGCCTCGGATTTCAGTGCAGGGTTCGGGGACACGCTGACATCAGGTCTTGGGCTGTTCGACACCAGTCTGACCGAGCTGGCGCGACAGGCGTTGGAAGACGGCGGGCTGGAGCCACCGGGAACGAACGATGTTGTTGACCGGTGTTCACGTTCCTATGCAGGTGGAGAGTACGCGGCATGGGCGACCGCGACCGCCGCTGCGGCGGCAGCGGCGCTGCAGATAGAGATCAACGTCCTTTCCCGTGGAAATGTGTTCAAGGCCGTCAGCAAGACGCTGAAATGGGGGTTCCGTGTAGATCCCTCCCATCACAACAAACCTTGGGGTCACACACACTTCTGGAAATGGTAGGCAACACGAGAAAGGAAGCCCTAACCCAGCACAGCGTGCGAAGCACAGTCTGAAGTGCCAGAAACCTGCAGGAGTGATTAGCGATGCCCATGACACATCCTGATTTCGGAGACAAACAGCTCGAGCTGCGATGCGAGAACCGCGAAGTGTGCATATACGCGACCGAGGTTGGCTTGCGAAAGCTCATCGCGTTGTGTGGCACCTTACTCGACCGTCCGCAGATTGGGCACATACACCTGGAGGACCACGACCTCCTGACGAACGGCTCGCTGAAGGGAACTGTGGCGATCTTCACGACAACCAAGTGAAACCAGTTCTCTCAGATGCTGACCAAACCACTGGACACGGCCTTCGACAACCGGGGAGGGGACACGTAACACTGCAACTGCAACAGCCGTCACCGGGACCGGTCCGCTCCAGCTCTACGACGTGCAGTACCAGTGCGACGCGGTCGGGCGCATCACGCAGCGGATCGAGGAGATCGACGGCGTGCTGCGGGTGTTCGGCTATTTCTACGACGAGGCGGGACGGCTGAGCGCGATGACGCGCAACGGCAATCCCGAGGAGGCGTACAGCTACGACGCCAACGGGAACCGGCTGACGGCCGACGGCGTGCGCGGCAGCTTTGCCGGGACCTACGACGACCAGGACCGCCTGCTGACCTACGGCGCCGCGAGCTACACCTACACGGCCAACGGCGAGCTGGCCACGAAGACCACGCCCGTCGGTATCACGCGATACACCTACGACGCGCTGGGCAACCTGACGCGGGTGGCGCTGCCTGACGGCCGGGTGATTACGTATCGCGTCGACGGCCGGAACCGGCGCGTGGCGAAGCTCGTGGACGGGGTGAGGGTGCGGGCGTGGCTCTATGCCGATCAGCTTCGGCCCATTG
>CAYHRK010000378.1:0-3380 GCA_964358795.1 uncultured Vicinamibacterales bacterium | reverse complement strand
TTGAATGCAGAGCGCATTGTTATGCGGGGTCTCGTGTTCGGAGACCCCGCGGATTCGTGATCGTTAAGGGATGGCACTCCGCATAACGGAGCGTGACGCCAGCGAGGCGATCAGCTTGTCGGTGGCCTTGAAACGTCCGGAGCGCAGGTGTGGAGGCATCACCGATTCCAACGTTTCCAGCTTCACCGACGGATCCGCGCGCGTGTAGATTTCCGTGGTTTGCATGTGTGCGTGTCCGAGCCACAGCGAGACCTTTCGCAGATCTTTGGTCGCTTGCAGAATCGTCAGGGCACATGTGTGTCTCAACACGTGAGGAGATACACGCTTCGTTGCCAGCGAAGGGCACGTCTGCCTCGCGGTCCCGACGTACTTGCGCAGTAGGTATTCGACGCCTGAGCGGGTCAAGCTTCCGCCGCGCGCGTTGACGAAGAGTTCCGGCACCCGCACGCTTCCTCTCACCGCCAGCCAGGCCCGCAACGCCGTCGCCGTGGTCTTCCATAACGGCAGGCATCGCTCTCGTCGACCTTTCCCATGGATCAACACCGTGCCTTGTGGCTGAAACGAGAGGTCATCGAGACGAAGACCGATCAGTTCTGAGACACGTAAGCCGCCCGTGTAGCACACATGCAGCATGGCCCGGTCACGGATGCCCTTCCAGGCGGAGGGGTCGGGTGCATTCAGGATGGCCTGCACTTCCTCCAGCGTCAGGTGCCGGACCAATCGTGACTCGGCTCTCTTGAGGGGAATCGCCAGGACCCGCCGGATCTGTTCCAACGCGGACGGCACGCGATATTCCATGAAGTGCATGAAGGACTTGATCGCGGCCAGCCGGGCGTTTCGCGAGCTGGGCCCGTTGCGGCGTGTGGTTTCCAAGTCATTGAGGAAGTCGACCACGAGGGGTGCGTCAATCTGCTCCAGGGCGAGCTGAGACGGCGCCACCTTGCGGCACCGGCTGGCGTAGGTCAAGAGCAGTTTGAACGCGTACGCGTACGAGTCGCGCGTGTGCTCGCTCGCGCGACGTTCGATCGGCAAGCGTTGCTCGAAGAAGGCGGTGATATGGGGAGCCATCGCGATCATCGTGGCCCTCCCGTGGCAAAGTGCTCGACCTGCTCCGCGATGTCTCGCATCAGATCCGGCACGGCCTCCAGATACCAATAGGTGTTGGCCACGTTGCTGTGACCGAGGTAGGTCGAGAGCGCCACCATGTGACGGCCGATGGCATCGCGGCCATCTGGACAGGTTCGCAAGGCCCTCACGGCGAAGGCATGACGCAGCGAGTGCGGCGTGGGCCGCGCGTGTCCGCGTCCGTGCGGCAACCCGATATGCTTCGCCGCCGTGCGAAAGGCCATGTCCACATCGGCGGGCAGTAGCGGTTTTCTGCGCAACGAGACGAACACGTGGTCGTCGAGGGGCGCATAGGATCGTCGCTGGTGCATGTAGTGTTCGAGTCCAGCCCGTGCGGTGTCGTGTAGGGGGACGAGGCGGCTCTTGCGGAATTTGGTGCACCGAATCACCAACCCATCCGCGGTGATGTCGTCGTAGCGCAGGTGGATCGCCTCGGATACACGGAGGCCCGTGCAGGCGAGCAGCGAGAACAGCGTACTGTAGGTGGCTCGACGGAGCGTGCGGTACCCCAACCGTGACGCGGCGTCGATCAGTTGGCGGATGTGGTCCTCCGTCAGGATATAGGGGGTCGGCCGTGGCGATCGTGCTGCGCCAAAGATCGGCGACGGTACGTCATGACGTGGGTCCTCGGCGCGCAGATATTGCGCGAACCGAATGACGGTTCCGAGCCGGCACGCACGTTGCGACACCGACTGTGCCAATCCGGCCCACTCGGTCGCGAGGTCGGAGGAGACGTAGTGGTGGCCTCTGGCCTCCGAGAACGTGGCGAAGCTCTTCAACTGGATGCCGGGGCATCTCAATACGAATCCAGCGGCCCGGCGTATCGCGAGGTAGGTATTGACGGCGTCAGTGAGCATGGCTGCACACCTCCGGCCACGGTTGCGCAATGGGCCGCAGCGCCGTCACGTCGACTTTGGCATAGATCTGTGTCGTCTGAATCGAGCGATGCCGCAGGATGGCGGCGATGTCTTGCAGCGAGGCGCCTTCCCGCAACATCGAGGTCGCGAGGGAATGGCGCAGCAAATGCGCGGCCCCTCGGCTGGGGCGCACCACGCCAGCGCGGCGCAGCGCCCGGTCGACGATGACCGAGATGGCGCAATGTGAGCTGAAGGCGCGAACCGGCGCACGACAGCACAGAAACAGCGTGTTGGTGTCGGTCCGAGGCCGACCGTCTTCCAGATACGCGACGATCGCCTGTCCCACTTCTTGCGTGAGCGGCAATCGCGTGTGACGGCGGCTCTTCCCACAGACGTGAATCCATGCGCCTCGCCAGTCGATGTCACTCAGGCACAGATGCACGATATCGGCCGCTCGCAGACCCAGACGGGCCAGCAGCAGCAGAATCGCCCGATCCCGTCGGCCCACAGGTGACGTGCGATCGCACGACGCGATGAGACGTTCCACCTCCTCTGGTTGCAGGTATCTCGGGAGCGAGGCCAGACGCCAGTGCGCGACGGTCGGGATGGCGGCCTCGAACCCGACGGCGCAACGGCCATCGGCAATCAGGAACCGCACAAACATGCGAAGCGCCGTGGTGCAGGTCTTGGCGCAGGCCCAGCCGGCGCCGCGACTCTTCTCCAAGACAAATGCGCGTAGGCCGTGTACATCCCACCGGCTCGGCACCTCACCGAGCTGCCTGAGTAGCTCACGAATGTGACGGCTGTAGTTTGAGAGGGTCGCTGCACAGGTGCCACGCTGTTGGCGCATCCACAGAGAGAATGCCGACAACAGCACCGGATCCGGAACGGCATCCTTCGGTCCGGGCGCGGGGATGATGTGGGCATCCTGCAAGTACGTCACAAATGTCCGTGCGCCGTGGAGCACCGCTGGCCGGTTCGCGTGGGAGTAGGGGCATCGGCATCGAGCCAAGTGGCGACCAAATGGCTCAAGCGTTTGCACGGTCACGTCTGGAACGGACACGTGATGCCGACGGGTCCAGTCGATGAAGTGTTCCGCCGCGCGCAGGTGTCGGCGAGCGGTGCTCGGCGGATACCTCATCTGCGACAAGGCTTGAGCGAAACCTTCAAGCATCGCGCCAGCAGGGCCATCTTGAAGCGCGCGAATTCGCCAACGGGCTGCAAAGAATTCTGAAAGCATGACGTCCTCCTTTGATGGTGTCTTCGGACCGAGCAAAGACGTCACGATTATGCGGAGTAAACTCGTCTACAACATCGTCTAATCTTCAGGCAGGGATTGGGAATCTCGCCGGCGCTGGTCGTCAACTCTGCGTAACAATCCGCTCTGCATTCAATTTA
>CAYHRK010000377.1:0-3384 GCA_964358795.1 uncultured Vicinamibacterales bacterium | reverse complement strand
CCGATGATCGCCTCACACTGCGCCTCCTGGGGGAGTGGGTTGCTGGTTGGTCAGAACAACTTGCTCTGCGCGCCACAAGTTGCCGCATTCACATCGATCTTCCAGTACTTCCGCGTGCCGACCTTGACCCGCACCGCCTTCACCTTGTTTCGCTTTACCAAGTAGGCCACGTGCTGTTTGGACAGGCCCAACTGCTTGGCGGCCTCCGTCAGCCCCACCCAGCCCGCTGGCGCCTCGCCGCCGGTCAGCTTCGTGCGTAGCTCATCGGTCAAGACGATCTGCCACGGCGCCCCTGGTGCGAGCTGGCGTCCCGGCAGGATCCCCTCGCGAAGCCAACGGTGAATCGTCTCTGACGCAACTCCCAACTCGGCGGCAGCTTGGTCGGCAGTGAATGGGCCCTCCTTCGCATCACGGGCTCGCCTCAGCGGATGAACAGCGATGCCGTTTCGATTTCGCAACTGCGCCACCTTGTGCCCAGTAAATGGATTGCCTTCTCCAGTTCGCCGTCCTTGCTTGCTCAAGATCCCCGCGATCTGCACGTCGTCGAATTCGGCGGCCAGGGTCCGCACCATCTCGACTGTGTCTTTGGACGTCGCATGGACCGGCAGGTCACCCCGTTTGCGACGGCGCACTTCGCGCTCGGTAACCGCGCCGCCTTTCCAGACGATCTTCACTGCGTAGTGCTCTGCCTCCTTGCGCAGCTGCACCTCGTCGATCGCCGCACGCAGCAACTGCTTGCGGTCTTGGTTCGTCGTCGTCGCCGCCTGCCAAACCGCTTCGAGATCCTGCGCGAGGCGCTTGGCCCGGGCCCGCTCGAGCTCGCTCAGCGGCCGGATCTGCTCGTGCCGGCTCCTGGCCTGCGCTCTCACTTCCTCGACCCGCGCCAGGGCCGCATTCCACCGCTCCTCCAGCGTCCGCGCAACCAGCCGGTTCTCCGGCTCGACTGCGTTGAACTGCCGCTCCGCACGCGCTGCTTCATACTCCGCCTGCTCGATCTGATGACGCCACAGCGTCTCGGCGCTCGCTTCTTCTGCCTCCAACTCCTCGACCGCAATCCGCCCCACTTCGTCGGACGCTCCGGCGCTTACCGACAGGAAGGCGGAGACCACGACGTCGTTGATCTGCTTGCCGCCGACGACTTGGCAGTCCGGGCTGCCGCGGTCCCTGCGCAGCGTCGAGCAGCGATACTGCAGCGTGCGCGTCGATCTCGGAGACGACCGAGAACCACCGTAGCTCACGGACATGGAACGACCGCAGCGACCACAACGCACCAACCCTTGCAGCAGCGCCCAGCCTTCACGCACCGGCCCCTGCGTCTCCTCGTGCTCGGCGCGGTTCATCTGTTGGTTGCCTCGTATCCGCTCCTGGTTCTGCTCGTACTGGGCCCAGGAGATGTAGCCTTCGTGATGTTCGTGCAGCAGCACCGGCCATTCATGCCGAGGCACCGCGACCTGGCGGATTCGCAGCGTGCGTGGGTCCACTGGGTCCAACTCACGCACCCGCTTGCTTCGGCCGAAGACGTAGGCTCCCGAATAAATCGGATGATGCAGCACGTACAAGAACAGGCGATAGACCGGCTCGACCCAAACTATCGGGTGGCTGCGCAGCTCTACGCGTCGAACGGGAAACGTCAGCCCTTGCTCCCTCCACCACGTGCACACCCGTTTGGCACTGCCCAATTCGTCGAACTTCACGAACACGGTGCGAATCGCTTCACGCACCGTCTCATCGCTGCTCATCACCAACTGCTCGAGATCATCGATTTCATAGCCGGCCGGCGGGTAGACCAGGAACTCGCCGCGTTGAGCCTTGTTCATGCGACCGGCCATCATGCGGTGGATCGATGTGTCGAGCTCCATCTCGCTCATCTGGCCGCGCAGCCCCAGCACCATGCGGTCGGTGGCGCTGCTCGGGTCATAGATGCCGTGTTCGTCGGCGATCAAGGTTCCGGTGTAGCGGCTCATGTAGATGAGGTTGTGCCAGTCGGGGCTGTTGCGCGCGAGGCGCGAGGCCTCGAGGCTCATCACGATGCCGACCTCGCCCAGACCGACGGCGGTCACCAGGCGGCCAAAGCCGCTGCGGCTGTTGGCGCAGGAGCCGCTCTTGCCCTGGTCCTCATCAACGACGACGACCCGCTCGCGGGGCCAGCCGAGCTCCAAGGCGTACTCGGTGAGTCCATACTGGCGGCGTTGACTCTCGAGGTTGTTCTCCACTTGGTAGTACGTCGATTGCCGCACGTACACGTAAGCCTTGCGCTCGAGGTGCTCGGCGCGAACCTTGGTGCTCAACAATTCAGCTTCCATTTTCCACTCGTCCCTTCTGCTCGACCACTGCGGCGACGACCTTGGCGGCTCGGATGCACAGGCGCGCATACACGCGCGCGACGTTCATCCGGCTATCTGGCGGCAATGCCGTCCACAGCCGCACGCACTCCTTGTTGTCCTCGAGGCCCAACGGGAGTTGGTCGGTGCGCATCGTGCTCTTCCTCCTTCGACCGGGGTGCGCCACCGATCTCGCTCGCCTCGGGTCGTGGGCACAACGACTCGTTGCGGCTCAGGACTGCTTCGACCAGCGCAAAGAGCCGGCGCAGGGAATCGAGGCTGAAGAAGCCTTCCGGGCACTTCCTGTCCGACGGCGTCACTCCATCGGCATCCGTCCAGCGACGCGGAACGAGCATCGACGTGCCATCGGCCAAGCGGATGGTGATTCGCTCGTTGCCTCCCATCAGCACTTCGAACGTGCAGTCGCGCAGCGGGTGGTGTGGTCGCGTGATCGTCACGCGCTCCGGCACATTTCGAAGGTTGTACTTAGAGCTTGCCCGGAAATTCTGGGCGTTCCCCGAGAGAAATCCTGGATTCGGGGATCGACAAACGCCGGTCGCGTCTTAGATTGGCGCCCGTGCTGATACGGGAGGCCAAACATGAATGTGAAGCCGCGGGGCGAAAGCCGCCAGCCGGAGTTGTTCGCGCGATCGAAGTGCCCGAGCATTCCGATCGCCGAGAATCACCGGCTGGTCGTGATGACCGACGAGATCGACTGGACAGAGCTGGTGGCGCTCATCGATGCGATTCGGATGAGCAAGCTCGAGAGCGCGGCAGGGCGACCGCCGCACCTGCGAGCGCTGGCGGGTGCGTTGGTGCTGCGCGCGACCCGGAAGATGACCTACCGAGAGACGGAGGACCAGATTCGGTACTACGCGCCAGGGCGGTACTTGTGCGGGCTAACGGAGACAGCGTGGAGTCCGGACGCCAATACCATCCAAGACTTCGAGCAGCTCTTGGGCGAGGACGGGGTGAGGCAGGTCAACGAGTACGTGGTGAAGTGGGCGGTGGACGAGAAGCTGGCGGACGCGAGCCTCATGGTGGCGGACACGACGGCGCAGGA
>CAYHRK010000376.1:0-3409 GCA_964358795.1 uncultured Vicinamibacterales bacterium | reverse complement strand
TCTAGACATATGAGAACCACGGTTCGGCTCGATGATGCCCTGCTGGAGCAGGCGCAACGGGAGGCAAGGCGGCGAGGTCAAACGTTCACCGCGCTGATGACGGAAGGTCTTCGACTGATACTCGCCCAAGGCACAGCTGCGCCAAAGCGGCACCTCGTGGTGTTGCCGACCTGCAAGGCGGGCGGCGGCACGTTGCCGGGTGTCGATCTCAACGATTCGGCGGCGCTCGTCGACATCATGGAGGAGCGAACGTGATCCTCTCGGATGTCAACGTGATGATCTATGCATTCCGGTCCGATGCGGTGGGCCACCGTGAGTACCGCGAGTGGTTGCAGACGACGGTCAACGGTGATGAAGCCTACGGCGTCGCGCCCCAGGTCCTCTCGTCGTTCGTTCGAGTGGTGACGAACCGTCGCGTGTTCGCTCGGCCGAGCAAACTAGACGAGGCGTTTCAGTTCTGCCACGCGCTGCTGGACCAGCCGCACTGCCAGATCATCCAACCCGGTCCGCGACACTGGAAGATCTTCGCCGACCTGTGCCGACATTCGAACGCCACCGGCAGCCTCGTGGCCGATGCGTGGTTCGCGGCGCTGGCGATCGAATCGGGGTGCGAGTGGATGACGACGGATCGCGACTACGCGCGGTTCAAGGGGCTCCGGTGGAGGACCCCGGTGTGACGCCAGGCGGGCGCGATGAATCACGCCCCTGCTGCCCGGCTTCTCCTGTTCGCTCACCGTTCTGTTCGCGTAGCGACCGGCCGAGGGTCGAAGCCCGCGGGCCGAAGCCGCTCTCGAATCCCTGGCGTGTGGTACCATCCCGGCCCGTCGCCGCCCACGCCGCATCCCGCGCCTCAGTCTGCTAGGGCGCCTCACTGCGCGGCGCGCGGCTGGTTCCGGCCCCACACACCGTGGTGCGCGAGTTCCAAGGTCTGGCCTCTGTATCGGAGGATGCGCTATGAAGAAGGTCGTCATCATCGTCTGTGTCGTGATTGCGGTGGGAGTGGTTGTCGTGGTCGGCTTGGGGCTGGTGGCCTCGCTGGCGGTTCCCGGCCTGGAGCGGGCACGCCAGACGGGCAACGAAGCATCAGCTATTGGCTCGCTGCGTGCCATCACCAGTGCCCAGTCGATCTACACCGCAACGTGTGGTGGCGTCGACTTCTACTCGCCTAGCCTGAGCAACCTGGGCACGGCGCCGACCTCGGGTGGCATGAGCTTCATCAGCCCCGACCTCGGAGCTGCCGACAGTGTGACCAAGAGCGGCTACGTGATCGCGATGGGTAGCACCACGGGCCCGGCCGCCGACGCACCGGCGTCCTGCAACGGTCTCGCCGCCGGCAGGGGGACGAAAGGCTACTACGCGACGGCGACGCCCGCCTCCGCCGAAATGGGCACGCGCGCCTTCGCCGTCAACGCGGACGGCAAGATCTGGTTCGCCGAGCAAACGACGCCGATCCGCGTTGCCGACCACGGGCAGCCGGCAGGAGCCGCCGAACTCAAATAGCGCGTCGCTGTGGGCTCGGCTGCTGTTACGCCGCGGGCTTCAGCAGGCCGCGCCCGCGCAACCATTCCGCACAGCGCTGCGGCCAGTCCGACATCCCCCCGAAGCCGGGCTGCAGGCCGATGCCGTGCGGTCCCTGTTCGTAGAGATGCAGTTCCGCTGGCACACCGGCGCGTCTCAACGCCGAGTAGAACAACACGCTGTTTTCGGCCGGCACAGACGTATCGGTGCCGCCGTGCACGAGAAACGTCGGCGGTGTCTTGGCGGTTACCCGTCCGTCGAGCGAGTAGCGTTCGAGCACGTCCGGCTTGGCGTCTGCTCCGAGCAGTGCCTGCGCGGATCCCACATGCGCGTACGCACCGGCGAGCCGGATCACGGGGTATACGAGAACCAGGAAGTCCGGACGCGCGCTCGTCGAGTCAAGGGGTGCGCCAGTTCGTCCGTCGGGATCGTCGAACAGCGTCCCCGCTGAAGCCGCAACGTGGCCCCCGGCCGAAAACCCCATCACCCCGACGCAGCCGGGTTGGACGCCCCACTCCGACGCACGCGCGCTCACCAACCGCACGGCACGCAACACGTCACGCAGCGGTGCGGGGTGGCCGTACTCCTTCAGGCGGTACGTCAGCACGAACGCGGTGACGCCGAGGCTGTTGAGCCAATCGGCTATGGCGCGCCCTTCCTTGTCGATCGCGAGCCGGACGTAGCCCCCGCCCGGACACACGACAACGGCGGTGCCCGTGTTGATCGCGGCGGGCGCTCGAAACACGGTGATGGTGGGATCGTGCACGTTGCTGACCCGCCCGTCGGCCACCACCTCAGGGCCGCCGTCCTTGATCAGACCGGGCACCCCTTCGGGCCAGAGGCGGATGACCTCGCGCGCGGTGGCTGGCGGAGCCTGGGTTCCGGCGACCGGCTGTGGCGAGGCAGCGTATGCGACCGTGAGAAGCAGCACGGCAGCAGCGGCGACGAAACGCGTGATGGTCGACATGGCGTCTAGCGTACCCCAAGTGATCGTAGACATCCGCAATAAGCGCGCCCCGCACCTGGTGCGGGGCAGGGGGCCAGGCTGGATTCCCGCCTTCTTGGGCCGCCGTAGCCGCCGGCGAAGGCGCCCGCGGGAATGACGGAGGGAGAGCGGGAATGACAAAATGGCGGGGCTTCGCTAGGGTCCCGGCCGATAGTGGACGGCCACACCCGCCTTCACCGCGATCTCGCGAACGGCCTGGCCGTACCTGATGCGCGCCGTACCGTTCCGGTCGGCGACGATCACCGCGTCGACGAGGATGCCGTCCTTCCAGGTCTGGTCCACCGTGAACCCGCCGCGCGCGCACAGGCCCCGCACCGACCCGGTCTTCCACGACGAGGGCAGCGCGGGCAGCAGATGGATCTCGCCGCGATGGCTCTGCAGAAGCATCTCGGCCATCCCCGCCGTGCCGCCGAAGTTGCCGTCGATCTGGAACGGTGGATGCGCATCGAACAGGTTCGGGTACGTGCCGCCCCCTTTGGATTGCGTGTCGCCCGAAGGCCCGACGTACTGGAGGTGCGTGCGCAACATCCGGTACGCGTGATCGCCGTCATGCAGCCGCGCCCACAAGCCGATCTTCCACGCCTTGCTCCAGCCGGTGCCGCCGTCGCCCCGCAGTTCGAGCGAGCGCCGGACGGCCGCGGCCAGCTCCGGGGTATCGACGGGCGTGATCTGGTCGTCGGGGTACAGCCCGATCAGGTGCGACACGTGCCGGTGTTCGGGGTCCTGGTCGTCCCAATCGAGGTACCACTCCTGCAGGTTGCCCTTGCGGCCGATCTTGTAAGGCGGCAGCCGGTCGAACGTCTTCTGCACCCTCTCGCGAAATGCGGCGTCGATGCCCAGACTCTTCGACGCATTCTGCGCGAGGAATTGCGAAGGACGGGGTAG
>CAYHRK010000375.1:1600-3412 GCA_964358795.1 uncultured Vicinamibacterales bacterium | reverse complement strand
CGTCTTCGGTCAGAAACAGGTAGCCTGCCACGCCGCCCACCAGAGCCCCGAGACAAGCCGACAACAGCACCCGCGCCCGATCGTCCACTGCCCCTCCTCGCCCGCTATGTAAACTCCGCGTGCCGACAACATACCCCAACCGCGCGACGGCTCCAAGACCGTTGCGAAAGGCAGGTATAATCCACACTATCCACATGGACGTCCTCGATACCCACGTACAAGTTGGTACAGACGATTCCCGACGCCAGGTTCGGCGTCTTCCGGATGTAACGTGCTCTACCGCCACCTGCTAGTTCGCCGCGATGGTCCAGTCGAGCGCGTCACGTTGAACCGGCCCGATGTCCGCAATGCCTTCAACGAAGAGGTGATCGACGACCTTGCCCGCTGGGCGGAATCGGTGCGGACCTCGGAGGGTCTGCGCGTAGCCGTGCTCTATGGAGCCGGTAAGGTGTTTTGCGCCGGGGCTGACCTGGTCTGGATGTCCAGGATGGTCGGCTACTCGGTTGACGAAAACGTCCGCGACGCCGAAGCGATGGCCCGGATGTTCGCCGCGCTCGACACGCTGCCGGTGCCGCTTGTCTGCCGCATCCACGGGGCGGCGCTGGGCGGAGGTGCAGGCCTGGCCGCCGTCTGCGACATCGTTGTGGCCGAGGAGCAGGCGCTGTTCGGATTCACCGAGGTGAAGCTGGGTATCCTGCCCGCCGTGATCTCGCCCTACGCACTGGCGAAAATCGGCCGGTCGGCAGCGCGCGAACTCTTCTTGACCGGTGCACGCTTCTCCGCCATCCGCGCAAAAGAGATTGGCCTGGTTCATGGCGTGGTGCCTGCCGCCGAACTCGATGCGGCGATCGATGCCTACGTGCAGGAACTGCTGGGGTCGGCGCCGGCTGCCGTGGCCACGGCTAAAGCCCTGATCCCGAAGGTATGGAAGCAGCCTGCCGCCGATGCGATCTCAACCACGGCCCACACCATCGCTACACAGCGCGTGTCGCCCGAAGGCCAGGAGGGCATGCGCGCCTTCCTCGAGAAGCGCCGCGCATCGTGGCGGGCGGACCGGGAATAGCGTCGGTTTGGAATGATCGAGCGCCTCGCCAGTTCTCCTCCTCTGCCTTCACGCCGAGTGCGTCCGCCAGTTGTCTCGCGGGCGGGCCGGGGACTATGCTGCCGGCAGGCGTTCCTTCCCAAGGAGGTTTTCCACGTGCGACATCCCGACACCCGCCGGTGGCCCTGGTTGGTTGCGGCCATCATCACCGCCATCGCAGCCATCACGCTCCCGGTGGGAGCCGATCAAGCGGCGCCGGCCGCCGCCAAGTCGCCCATCCACGCCACACCCGCGAAGCGCCTGCTGATCAAGAACGCCATGGTGGTCTACGGCAACGCGAAACCCGCGTTCGGCCCGGTGGACATCCTGGTGCAGGACGGCTTGATCGCGCGTGTCGGCCGTGTGCCGGCAAGCGAGCCGCCGCCAGACGCCGTGATCGACGCCTCCGGCAAGTACGTGCTGCCGGGCCTCATCAACACGCACATGCACCTGCAGGACGAGCGCGGCGGCGTGCCCCAACCCCTGCAGTACGAGATGAATCTGTATCTCGCTTCAGGCGTCACGACGGTGCGCGACGTGGGTTCGGACTGGGCGAAGTCGAAGAAATGGCGCGCCGAGAGCAATGCCCACACGCTGGTCGGACCGCGCATGTTCATCTACAGCCGCATCTGGAGCAGCAAGGGCATGACGCCGGCACAGATCCGCGAAGGCGTGCGCTTCGCCAAAGCCGAAGGCGTCGACGGCCTGAAGCTGAGCGGCATGGATCGGGA
>CAYHRK010000375.1:0-1500 GCA_964358795.1 uncultured Vicinamibacterales bacterium | reverse complement strand
ATGTGCAAGGGGGCGGTATTGAATGGACCATCAAGGACGGCATTCCGTATCACGTGCCCACCTTGATGAAGGACACCAAAGAAATGGTGGCGCTCGCGCGTGCCGGACGCGCCAAGAAGGCCGCGAAATGACGCCACGCGGGATGGGACGCGTTGCGCAACTGGCTTGCGCAGGCCTCGCATCGCTGGTCGCCACGGCGCTCGTGGCCGGTCAGGCCGCCCAGCCGGCATGGACCAGCGCCGACCACCTGAAGCTGAAGACTGTCGGTGAGGCGCAGATTTCGCCCGACGGCAAGCGCATCGCGTATACGATCCAGTCGAACGATCGCGCCGGCCGAACCCGGTCGCAGATCTGGATCTGGGATGTGACGGCGGGAACGACAGTCCATCTGGGCGGTGAGCGCGATACAGGCGCCAACCCACGCTGGTCCCCCGACAGCCAGTGGGTGGCGTATCTCGGACGGGCGGAAGACGAGTCGGGGCTGGCGGTGGCTCGTATGGACGGCTCGCCGCCGGTCTATCTTGCACGGGTGGTGGGCACCAATCACCCGCTGCCCTCCACAGGCGAAGTCTTCACGTGGTCGTCGGGCAGTTCCCGCATCGCGTTCACCACGGGCGTGCCAGGACCGGAGAGCCCGGATGCGAACGGGGATCCCGCGGTCATTGCGCGCTACCTGTTCAAACCGAATGCGTCGGAGGGCCTGACGCGCTTCAACGACAACCGCCGCCTGCAGATCCACATGGTCGACCTGGTGACGCGTGAGCCTCGCCCGCTGACCGACGGCGACGTTTACAACCACTCGCTCGAGTGGTCCCCGAAGGGCGACGACATCCTGTTTGTCTCGAATCGCGAAGCCGATCCCGACAGGGTCTTCAACTACGACGTGTTCACGCTGAACATCGCCAGTCTCAGCGTGAAGCAGTTGTCGAAGACCAGGAACGCCGAGTACAGCCCGGTCTGGTCTCCCGATGGCCTGTCGATCGCGATGTTGGCCACGAAGCGGGCGCTCACCTCCTCGGAAACGACGATGGAGGACACGCACGTGTGGGTGATGAAAGCCGATGGCACCGCGCGGCGGGAAGTGGGCGCGGCCATCGACAACCGGCAGGACGCGCCACGGTGGTCGAGCGATGGGCAGTGGCTGTACTTCGCCGTGCAGGAACGCGGCGACAGCCGCCTGTATCGGCTGCCTGCCGCGGGCACGGGCGCTCCAGAACTCGTGGTGCCTGCCGCGGGCGAGCGAGGCTCGATCCACTCCTGGTCGCTCTCGAAATCGGGCGCTGTCGCCTACGCGATGTCGACGCCTGGTGGGCCTGCAGAGCTGTACCTGAAGGACAACGGCGCCCCACCCAGGCGGCTGTCGGCGTTGAACGACGAACTGCTGAAAACGCGGACCGTGCAGCCCGTCGAGAACTTCACATTTGCCAGCGCCGATGGCACACAGGTTGAAGCGTTCCTGACGAAGCCGGCCGGCCAAAGCGGATCCTCGAAGCACCCGCT
>CAYHRK010000374.1:0-3424 GCA_964358795.1 uncultured Vicinamibacterales bacterium | reverse complement strand
CGCCTTTTGGGCCGAAGATGCCAGCGAGCTGTTCAGCGAAGCGGACCGCCCGTCGCCAGGGAAGCGCGGGGCGCTCCTACTGGGTCCAGTGGTCGTTCAGGCCGAAGCCGGGTGCCGCGATCTTGAATTGGAGCCCGTGGAAGCCGAAGGCCGATGGAGGGATGTGCCGCGGCAGGCCCTCGAAGTGCTTGCTGTCGAGGCCTATCGGATCGGAGCGTTGACGGAGAGCCAAGTTCGGCGCCTGCTTGGGCTTGAGACTCGCTTTCAGGTGCACGCCTTGCTCAAGGAGCATCAGGTCCCGCTTCGGTACACTGAAGCCGACATCGAAGACGATTTATCTGCACACCGCGAACTTGGAATCCTGCCTGCCCGATGATCCTCGTCGCGGACAGTGGGCCACTGCACTACCTCATCCTGTTCGTTCCTGACGCGGTTGCCAGCGAGCTCGAGTCGGCCGGGTCACCACCGGCCGTGAGCGCGTGGATCTCGCGTCCGCCCTCGTGGGTAACCGTAACTCCCGTCCCGCCGGAGCAACTCAAATCCGTCACTGACGACTTGGATAGCGGCGAGCGTGCCGCGATCGCGCTCGCGGGCGCGATTCACGCCGATCTCTTGCTGATTGACGATGCGGCGGGACGCGCGGAGGCTAGACGCCGGAATCTGCGCGTTACCGGAACATTGGGAGTGCTTCGGGCTGGGGCGGAACGGGGACTTGTCGATGTGCCAGACGCGCTCTCGCGACTCAGGGCTCGCCCTCCATTCTATTCAGTCAGCGGGAAGCTGTTGTCGAACCGGACGCGCAGCACGTGCCGGCCGGAAGATCGACGTCCTTGCCTCGTCACTTCTTCTTTCCGAGCTGCTCCATCGCCGCCTTCGCCCCGTTGCCAAGCGCTTCGGACACCGTGTCGCGCATGGCGGCCTCCGACGGATCGGCCATGCCAGGCATACCGGGCATGCCTCCCATGCCGGACATCATTCCGCCGCTCAGGCCCGTGAACATCGAGTTCATGGCCATCGCGCGGGGATCGAAAAAGCCGCCGCCCATGGGTCCGAGGCCGCCCATGCCGGACATGGCCGCCATCGGGTCCATCATCCCCATGCCCATGCCGCCCATCATCATGCCCATGTACACCTGGCCGGCAAAAGCCGCGAGGCGCAAAGCAGAGCCCACGCCAAACCCGCCGCTCGACGCCTTGGCATTGCCGCTGACTTTCGGAGATTGCGTGGCGCCAACCGCAAACAGTTTGTAGTCCAGCTTCACGTCGTGCGCGTCCTTGGGAGGACCGCCCCCTGTCATGCGCATGACGCCGCCCATCTTGCCGGGCTTGGATGTCTTGGCTTCCACAATCTCGGTGAGCATCAGGTAGTCGCACTGCAGCCGCGCGGCCTCCTGCTCGATCGCACTCGGTGAGCTGCCGGCAACAGGAATCGCCTCGTACGGCGCTTTGTTGAACTTGGCCACGAGATCCTGGCGGAGGCTGGAGGGCGGCAGGTTGCGCGCGGTCTTGTTGATCGGCTCGAGGATCCCGATGCGGATCATGCCGGGCTTCTTCGGCGTCGCCATGCTGCTGCCGTCGGCGGTGGAGCCGAAGAGCGCGTCGGCCAGAGAGCCGCCGGTTGCGAGGGCCGGCACGATCTCGGCGCTGCTGTTGGCTTCGACAAAGTCGGCGGGCACCTCGAAGAGCGCGCGGTCGAGGCGGGTGATTTCGAGTTCGGTCACTTCCTGCGAAGCCGTGGACACCTCGAGCTTGTCACCCTCGCCCGTGGTGGTCGTGGTCACGGTCTTGATTGGAAATCCGAGCTTCACGTCTCCCACCACGCGGGTCTCGATGCGGTCCGTGCACGCGTCGGGATCCGATGAAGAAGGCGGCGCGGCTGGGGCGGCTGCCGCTCGCGTGCAACCAGACTGTGGCGGCAGATCGACATACCACGCGTCGACTTCCACCTTGAGTGGCGACTTGTCGCAGGCGTTTCCGCTGGACTGCTTGATCACCACGCTCTTGATTCGGCGCGCTTCGAGTCCGAGCATCGTCTGACGCTCGAGCGTGTCGGTGAGCGTCGTGGTAAATGCCACGACGCCGCCACGCGTCTGCGGTGCCTGCGGGGTGCCCATCATCTGGGCCATCTGGGCCATCTGCGCGGTCTGCGCGTCCACCGGTGGCGGGGTCGGCGCCTGGGCGCTGGCCGCTTCGGGGTACGGCTGCACCCGGTACCGTTTCGCCGAGGTGTTCAGCATCACCGAACGCTTGAGGTCGCACTGATCCAGCGTGACCACGCCGGGAAACTCCACCCGCTGGCGCGCGCCTTGGAGATAGGTCGTGTTCTGCGACACCTGCGAGCCCTGGGTGTAGGCCGTCTTTATGCGGACGTCCGTGGCCGGGGGCGGCGGCGGGGGCGGCTCCGGTTCTGGGGCCACTACCGGTGCGGGGGCCACGGCCGCGGGTTTTGGCGCGGTCTTCCGCGGGGGAGGTTTGGGCTTCGCCTGAGGGTCACCCGAGGCGGCAACGGTCGCGGCAAGCAGAGCGGCGAGAGCAAAGACGGCAAATGGACGCACCATGGGACTTACCTCCGGGAATCTCTCCCTATCTCCTTACGCGCAAATTCCGCGCGGGAGCGAGGGCCGGGCCCTCGCCCTCCATCAGCGAGCCGGCCGGCACCAGCAGATCGTCCCCTTGATACAGATCGACCATCGTGGTGGCCTCCACGCGATCCACGACCATCGCGTCTTTCGACGAGAGACGCGTTTGCAGGCGCACGTCCATCTCGGTGCCCGACGGAATCGAGCGCGCGCCGGTCCTCTCGCTGTTGTCGCGATTGCGCTGGTTGTCGTACGTTCCACCGCGCTCGTTGTTGTCGTACGTGCCGTTGTCGCGGTAGGTAATGTCGCGCGGACGCTGTGAGTTCAGTCGCGCCGTGTACCGACGCGGCCCGCGGCCCCCGGTGCCCCTGACACAGGGCACATGACCACCCGGACACACCACAGAACCACCCCGGACACAGCGCGCATTGCCCGCAGCACCGATTATCGTGGCCTCGGAGCGGTTGTCAAGGGCAAACGGGTTCGTCTGTGGGTGTGTGGGCGGCAAGCCGAGACACCTCCGGCGTGCCGACCCGCCGCGATGCGTCACGAGCCGGGGTCGAAGGCGGCGCCGAAGCGCTGGACGATGGCGACCGCGCCGCTGCGGCCATCCGCCACACCGTCGTCGCGGGCGCGGCGGCGCAAGAAGCCGAGCACGGTGCGCAGGTACACCGCCACGACTGCGCGGCACAGGTCATGATCCCGGGCCAGCAGATACCGAATGCGGTGCGGTAGACTCAGGGGGCGCAAGATTTATCTGATCGATTTAGGGTACTTGCCAGAGAAAGGAAAGATCGGATGTCCTCTGTACGTGAAGTGTAGCGACGGTCGTTGCGGACGACCGAG
>CAYHRK010000373.1:0-3425 GCA_964358795.1 uncultured Vicinamibacterales bacterium | reverse complement strand
CCTGACGATGAACGCGGCTCTGGGCGAACGGCTCGAGGCGTTGCGGGGATCGGTCGCGTACCGACACTACGAGCACGTGCGCGATCGGGTGCTCCAAATCAAAGAACTCGAGGCGGAACGGCGCGCCAGCACCTTCGAGCCGAGTGCGTACTGGCAGGAGGAACTCGCCAACTTCGAGTACATGTTCGACGCCTCGCCGCTCGTCATCGAGAAGCTCCGGCATCACACGTATCACATCACGGGCCTGCGCGTGTACGACTACCGGAGCAACCGCGATCAAGTGAAGTCCCGGTTCGCGCAGAAGCTCAAGGCGCTCGTGGCGGCCGACGGCGCCAATCTGGCCGTGCCAGAGTCGCGCGCGCTCGGCGGCTTCGGCTTCGAGATCGACGGCGCGCTCTACAACATCGACACGCTGAAGTTCTATGAGGCGCTCATCGCGCTCAATCGCGGCGCCGTCCTGGAAGACCTCCGGCGCGCCACCGAGCGCCGCCTGGTGTGGGAGATCGGCGCGGGGTGGGGCGGGTTCGGGTACCAGATCAGGACGCTGTGTCCAAATGTGACGTACGTCATCACCGACTTCCCGGAGCTGTTCCTGTTCTCAGCCACCTATCTCATGACCGCGTTTCCCGACGCGCGCGTGCGCTTCTTCGGCGAGGTGCCGCCTGACCGCACGTTCGCCGACTGGCAGGAGCTCGACTTCGTCTTCGTGCCCGACACCTTTCACTACGCCGTGCGGCCCGAGCGCGTCGACCTGACGGTCAACATGGTGTCGTTTCAAGAAATGACGACGCAGCAGGTCGAAGCGTACGTGCGGCGAGCGCACGAACTCGGGTGCCCGTTTCTCTACAGCCTGAACCGCGACCGGTCACACTACAACCTGGAGCTCTCCAGCGTGCGGTCGGTGCTCTCCAAGTATTACTGGCCGCGCGAGTCCAAGATCCTGCCAGTCAGCTACACCAAGATGCTCGACGAAGAACCGGATCACCCCGACCGCGAGTACAAGCACGTCATCGGGTGGCGCCGGATTCAGAGCTTGTGAAGAAATCGCATGGCACGTAGCGCGCATCTTCAGATGCGCCCGACAGGCCGGACTGAAGTCCGGCGCTACGGCGATTTCTTCACACGCTCTCAGCTCTGATGGCCAGTCCGCGCGTCATCATCGGTGTGCCGCTGTACAACCACGAGGCGGAGTTCCGCGAAGCGCTGGAGTCACTCCTGTCGCAGACGTTCCGCGACTTTCGGCTGGTGCTGGTCGATGACTGCTCGACCGACGGCACGGAGGCCGTTGCGCGGGCGTATGCCGCGCTCGACCCGCGCGTGATCTACGAGCGCAACGACCGGCGCTTGGGCATGATCGACAACTGGCGCCGGGCGTTCGAGGTGACGCAGGCGCGCTTCCCTGACGCCCAGTACTTCGCCTGGGCGAGCGATCACGACATCTGGCATCCCCGGTGGCTGGCGGCGCTCGTGGACGTGCTGGATCGCCAGCCCGAGGTCGTGCTGGCCTATCCCCTCAACCGGCGGGTCGGGCCCGACGGCGAGATGACCGACAAGCGCCCGTGGGAGTTCGACACCTCCGGGGTGACGGATTTGACCCGGCGCTTCAAGCTGACGCTGCGCTACATGTCGGCCGGCAACATGATCTACGGCCTCTGTCGCGTGGAGGCCATCACCCGGGCGGGTGTGTTCCGCCGCGTGCTCGTGCCCGACCGCCTGCTGCTGATGGAGCTGGCGCTGCAGGGCGAGTTCCGCCAGGTACCCGAGATCCTCTGGTTCCGTCGGTGGTTCGGCCGGATCTTCAGCCTCCGGCGGCAGCGCCGGTCGTTCTTCCCGCAGGGTCGTCCGCTCTATGCCTACGTGCCCTGGTGGATCAGCCATGCCGTCACGCTCGGCTGGGTGCTCACGGTGCGTGGTGAAGGACCCGCAGGACTTGGCCGCGCCCGGGGTCTGCTGTTGGCCCTGCGCTACCTGTGGCTGGCCGGTCTGTTTCATGCGCGACAGCAGCTCCGCGGGTGGCGCTACGAAATCCTCGAGCGAGCGACGTTTCTCAAGCCCGCCTACCACTGGTGGCGTCGCGTCTACCGCGCGACGCTGCGGCGTCTGGGCTTCGACGTGATGACGCGCAAGTATCACACGTCGCTCAAGGGTGCGGGGAAGCGAGCCAGGCTGGTGAAGCGTTGGAGGAAACAACTGGGCAGGGCCGCCCGGTCCGCCACCCGGCGTCCGGGCATCCTGCTCCTGAAGTCCGTGCGCGCGTTGCCCCTGATGCAGGGCCGCGTCATCCCATGGCTCCTGCGCCAGGAGATCGACCAGATTCCGTCCGCGCGCGAGGTGGGCCTCATGCGTCGCGAGCTGAGGTCCATCGCGCGCAGCCGCCACCCGATCGTCGTCGGCCCGTGGCTGTCGGAGGTCGGATTCGAGGTGCTCTACTGGATCCCGTTCCTCACCTGGGTGGCGCGAGAGTTCAAGCTCGAGCCGGAGCGTCTAGTCGTGATCTCGAGGGGCGGCGCGGGGGCGTGGTACCGCGACCTGGCGGGTCGCTACGTGGACATCTTCGATCTGATGAGCGTCAAGGAATTCCGCAAGCGGAACGAAACGCGCTGGGCAGACGAGGGCGTCCAGAAGCAGATGGCCGCCAGCGAGTTCGACGAACACATCGTTCGCCTGGCGCGCGAGCGGCTGGGGTTGGGGGAGGTCTCGCTGCTGCACCCGTCAGTCATGTACCGGTTGCTGCGCTACTACTGGTACGAGAAGGGCGCCGTCAGCCTGCTCCAGAAGCACACGGTCTACCGCCCGTTCCCCGCGCTCGATGCGAGCGACGTCGTGAAGAGCCTGCCCCAGGACTACTACGCCGTGAGGTTCTACTTCCGGCCGTCGTTTCCGGATACGTTGGAGAACCGCGCCACCGTCGGGCGCGTCATCCGGACACTGGCCGAGCAGGCGCCCGTCGTGCTGCTCAACACCGGACTCAGCGTGGACGACCACGAGGACTTCGACCCGGGGACCGGCATGGGCATCCACAAGATCGATCACCTGATGAAGCCCAACGCGAACCTCGAGGTGCAATCCGCGGTCATCAGCCGGGCGCGGGCCTTCGTCGGCACCTACGGCGGCCTGGCCTATCTGGGGCCGTACTACGGCGTGCCATCGGTGGCACTCTACTCGGACGACACCGAGCTGGTGCAGGCGCACCTGGACGTCTCCAAGCGATACACCCGCACGCTCGGCACGCCGCTCGTCATGCTGCACACCCGTGAAGTCGATCTCGTCAGCGCCGTGCTCGGTGCACGGGGCGGCCAGCCGGTTCCGGCCGGCGGCCCCGACCCGTCGCGGTCGGCTTCGGTGCACTAACGGCGATTCATCTTTCCTTGTAACTGTTTAGCGGGTCGGCCGGGGCAGCCCGCTAAACAGTTACTAGCAAAGGA
>CAYHRK010000372.1:3222-3436 GCA_964358795.1 uncultured Vicinamibacterales bacterium | reverse complement strand
GGTCAGCGCCTTCGACACCACCACGGTTTCGCGGTACGCGCGCAGCTCGCGGCTCTCCCTCGATCCGACCACCATCAGGAACCCGACCGCGGCCAGCAGCCCGATTCGTCGCGCCACCAGCGCCCGGCCGCGCACTGCCGTCTGGCCCGCTGTCTGGCCTGCCGCCTGAACTCGATTGACGCTCGTCCTCACGTGATTACCTCACTTGATGTGG
>CAYHRK010000372.1:0-3212 GCA_964358795.1 uncultured Vicinamibacterales bacterium | reverse complement strand
GCCCGGAGAAGAAACGGGATGATCGCGTACGCATAGACGATGTCGTAGGTCAGGCCGGGCCGGGTCTTCCTGCGGAACAACCGTGTGAGTAGAAGCAGAGCCACCACGCCAGCCAGCGCGAAGTAGAGCTGATGGATGAGTTCCTGCACCAGAATCATGGAGTCACCTAGTACCTCACGAGGAACGCGAACCTGTTCGGCATCACCAACATCGCCAGCGCCACAAGGCCCATCACGAGCCAGGGCACGGCCGTGGCTTTGAGGAACGACACGTAGCTGCCGCGGTAGCCCACTGTCTCAATCGCCGTGCGTCCGACGATGCGTGAGGGCGGCAGGCAGTCACCCAGGGCGAACAGCAGGCTGAAGGCTGCGGCCACAACCGTCACGTTCGCGCCAATCGCGTTAAAGACGAAAATCAGCGGCGTCCCGAGGATGACCGCGCTGCCAAAGCCGAGCGATCCTTGGGCGAGCGGGCACACCATCAACGACGTGGCGTAGATGCCGATGATGGGCAGCGCCACGAAGCTGATCGCAATCAGCCCCCGCACGCCGGTGGCCGCCAGGATATTCACCAGCACGCCCACACTCACCATCGTTGCCACGAGCGGGAATACCTGCTCTACCGTATCGTTCACCAGCGCGTGCCACCGGGCCAACGGCCGCCGCACCGGGTCGACCGCCACGGTTGCCAGCGCACAGATCACGAAGATAAGCGGAAACCCCAGCGTGGGCAACGTGAAAGCGGCGTACTTCGCGGCGAGAATCAAGACGATCAGGATGACCAGCGGCGTGGCCGCCCGTCACCACGTCGTCCCGGCCGGCAGCGGCGGCAGCCCATCCAGGATCGCCTCTTTCGATTGCGGTACCGCCCCCCACCCGAGATAGATCACGGTGATCACCGTGACCACCACGACCGGCACGAGCAGCACGAGGTCGAACCCCACGTACGGCATGTTTGCCCCCGCCGCCATCAGCATCGCCCACACATTGATGGGCGGCGCGACCGCCGAAAGGATGCCGAGCATGAACACGAAGGCGGCCGCGCGCTGGTCCGACAGCCCCATTAAGCGCAGCACCGCAGCCACCAGGCCGCCGACCACAAGCACCGACACCACGCCGGACCCGCGGTCTTGCTGGCCACCTGGCGACACGGCCGCCAGTCGGTAGGGCAAGAGATCATCCGCGCGCAGTCCTGCCAGCATGTCCACGAACGTGAACCCCGGCAGGTTGGTGCCGTACATCGAGGCGCCGATTGAGTAGATGACGATCGGTTCGAGGTCGAGGACGCGCGCGGCGCACAGAGTGGCGAGCAGGAGCGCTGGAAACGACCCGCTGGCGCCCACCGCCACCACGTCGCCGCGTTTGAGGCCAGAATCGACGAAATAGTGCACGAGCAGCGCTGCGAAGGCCGGGTTGGCCGAGGTGCGCTTCGCCTCGGCGTCGCCAAGCGAGGTGGTGAGCGGCGTGAACTCCTCCCCGATGATGCCCGTCTCGTTCGGATCCACGGACCGGTCGATCGGCAGACCTTTAGATTGCCGAAGCTCCTTGATGATCCGCAGCGAGCGCTGCATCAGCCTGGCCGCCTCAACCTGCCGGTCGCCCTGCCAGATCGAGGCGTGGCTGGTCGCGAGGCCGGGCCGGAGCCCGACGATGTCCAACTGCAAAGCAGCAGGGCCGCACCGAGGACGCAAACGCTCCACGCGCTTCTGAAGCGACAACTTGGCATGCAGTTGCGATTGTCTGGGGGCCGAGTGGCCTCGGGGGCGACCGCCCGGGTATCTTACCGGAATCCAGCTCAGTAGATCTTCTCGCCCTGCTTCAACCTATTGAACGCCCACTGGATTTTCTTGGCGCGCGTGTCCGGCGTCCTGGTCTTCTGGATGCGGTGGCAGAACGCGTACCGGTTGACCTTGTTGAGCGATTCAAAGAACGCTTTGGTTCTCGGGTCCTGGTTCAGCCGCTCCTGCAATTCCCTCGGTATCGTGGACTGGCTGGGCGAATCGTACGCGTTGTCCCACTGCCCGTTGTGCTTGGATTCCTCCACTGCGCGCAGACCGGCTTCCTCCATCTTTCCTTGCGCCGTCAGGCGGGCCACGCGTTCGCGGTTCACTTTGGACCAGACGGAGCCGGCGCTGCGTGCAGAGAATCTCTGGAAAAAACTGACGTCGTCACACTTGTTCTTGGTGCTGTCGATCCAACCAAAGCAGAGCGCTTCGTCCAACGCTTCCGCGTACGCCACCGTGGCCATGGCGCTGTGCTTCTTGAAGATCCGCAGCCAGATGGCCGTGGACTTGACGTGGTTCTTCCTGAGCCACGTGCGCCACGCCGCGGCGGACTTGAAGGCAATCACGGACATGTCCTTGAAGGTCTGCATGCGTGCCCCTATTCATGACGGCCACCGGAATGTCGTGACGCGTCTTCACCACCACGTCCAGCCGCACGATCTGCTGGCCCGGCCGACGCGGAAGCAGCAGTACAAGGAAAAGGCCTGATTGCTCAGGCCTTTCTCTCGGGAAGTGTTGGTCGGGGCGAAAGGATTTGAACCTTCGACCCCTCGGTCCCGAACCGAGTGCTCTACCAGGCTGAGCCACGCCCCGACGGTCTGCCTATCTTACCTCAGACGCTTCTTGTTTCCCAAACTGTTCTTCCTCTTGTGCTGCCGCGCCCCGGCGTCGGCTGCGGCGGAGTCCGGCAGCAGATGCGGACGGGCTGCAAGCCTTCGTGTAGCGACCGGCCGGGGTTTCACTCCGCGTTTCACGACAATCGGTTTCACCCGTACCAGGCGTTCCACCAGCTTCAGTGCGGTGTGATCGGTCAGGTCGGGCTGAAGCGGGGTGATCGAGATGTAGCCATCCCGGACAGCCTGGTAGTCGGATCGAGCGTGCGCTTGCCACTCGTCCTGCGCTTCGTCGATCCAGTAGTACGGGCGGTGCTTGGGATCGACGCGCTCGGCAATCGAGGTGACGTGATTCCGCTTGGCCTGCACGGTCACCTTGAATCCACGGGTGACGTCGCGCGGCACGTTGATGTTCAGAAACGTGCGCGCCGGCAACCCGGCCTCGAGCACCCGCGCGGCCACGGTGGCGGCGGCCTGGGCCGCGTTCGAGAAGTCGAACTTGCCACGCGTGCGTTGCAGCGACACCGCAATGCTCGGCACGCCCAGCAGCGCGCCTTCCAGGGCGCCCGACACGGTCCCCGAATACGTCACATCGT
>CAYHRK010000371.1:0-3440 GCA_964358795.1 uncultured Vicinamibacterales bacterium | reverse complement strand
GCCTAACTACTAGTGGGCCGCGAAGCCGCGCGTATCCACGGCCGCGTCGCGCCGCGGCTCATTATCGTAATCCACAGAATAAAAAGCAATTCCAGCAGGAATCCGGCTCGCCGCCGGGCTTGAATACGCGCGGAGGCGATCGTGGAAACCTCCCGCCAAGTCGCTGATCTTGACGGATACGCGCTGACACTGGCGCGTATCCAGGACTGAACGAGGAGGGCCGTTGCCACGAAGCCCCTTCATCGGCACGGGCTTCCAGGCAGGCAGGCGATTGGCGCGCCGCTGGATACGCGCGAGGCTCGCGCGTATCCACTCACAACCGATCCATCGGGCTCTTCACGCCCAACGCGCCCCGGTTCATCACGTGGAGATACATACGTCATCGTAGTCTTGACGTCCCGATGACCAAGCAGTTCCTGCACCGTGCGGATGTCGTAGCCGTCTTCCAGCAGATGTGTCGCGAACGAATGCCGAAGCGCATGTGGGCTCACGCGTTTCGTGATGCTCGCGAGCCGCGCGGCTTCTGCGACCGCCTTCTGCACCACAGACTCGTGCACATGATACCGGGACGGCGGTCCGAATCGTGGCGCGCGACACATTCTTGCCGCCGGAAACACGAACTGCCATCGCCACTCGGTCGCCGCGTTGGGGAGTTTGCGATCCAACGCGAACGGCAAGACGACGCGCCCGAACCCGCGCGCCAGATCCCGCTCGTGCAGCCGCCGCACGTCAGCCAAGTGCCGGGTCAACCCCTCCGTCGCCGCCCTTGGCAGCACGGTCGCCCGATCCTTCTGACCCTTTCCCTGCCGCACGATGATCTGGTGCCGATCGAAATCGAGATCCTTGACCCGAAGATCGAGACACTCCTCCAGCCTGACCCCCGACCCGTACAGCACCATCACGATCAGTCGCTGCGTGCCGGTGACCTGCTTCAGGATCGCGCCGATCTCCTCCCGGCTGAGCACCACGGGCAACCGTTCAGGGGTACGCGCGCGCACCACAGGCGGAATCGCCGCGATCTCGATCGCGAGTACGGCCTTGTACAGGAACAACAGCGCGCTCAACGCCTGATTCTGCGTCGACGCGCTGACCCGTCGCTCCACCGCGAGCCAGGCCAGGAACGCCGAGACCTCCGTCACCCCCATCGTCGACGGGTGTCGCTTCTTGTGGAACAGAATGAAGCGGCGAATCCAGTCGACGTAGGCCTGTTCAGTCCGTCGACTGTAGTGTCTCACACGCACAGCCGTGCGGACCCGATCGAGGAGCTTCGGGGGCGGCGCGCTGTCCGGCGCGTGAGAATCGATCAGCGACGCGAGACGTTCGGTCACATCGGAGTAGCCTGCCAACAGCGTGCCAGTCTGGGACACGACGTGGCTTCCGCGAAATCGGACCTCATCGTGAGGCGCTGTCGCCTGACGTGTAGTGTTCTGCAATCGGCGCACGACCCGGAAGGTGAAGAATCTGCAAGTCGAGGCTGAGAGGTGGGGATAGCCGGTAGCGGGGCTCCGCTCGCTTTCCGCTCGGCAGGTTCACAGAAGACCCGTTATCGGACCCCGTCGGCGCCCCCCCCGGACGGTAGCCGCCCGAGCACGCCCCGGGCACAGAAACGTCCGATGAGGGACGAAGGGTCATCGCAGCGTCAGAGCGCGCACCACGATACCGCTCCTGCGGCAGGGAACAGCACGGCTCCAACGCCAGATGCCTTTCGTCACACGGCAGAGCGGCGGCACGGTCCGGAAGTTCCCGGCCGGCCACTGGCCTACTTCAGCTGGCCCTGCTTCAGGCCGTTGACGACACGCGGCACGAGCGCGTCGGGCGTCAGAAATTCCAGCAGCGAGTACTGGGCCTTGTACGCCTTCAACACGTCGTCCTGCACCATCTGCTCGGCGGCGCGCCCGGCCGCCACGTTGGTCCGCACGATGCCGATCATCGCGTTCAGCGTGTCGGGATAGGCGTTGACGCCGGCGGCGGTCAGATCCCGGCCGTGGCCGCTCACAAACGTCGTGATTTCGGGGAACACGTCGAGCACGTCCTCGAGGAAGGCCAGGTAGCGGCCAGCAACGAGCCTGACAATGGACTTGGCGACGGCGACACGGCCAATGATATCCAGGGGCTTGTCGTTGGCACCGCAAGCAAGAGCGGTCTGTTGCGCGCCGAGCGATCGGGGCTCGGCGCTGGTCGCATCTATACGCTGACCTATCAGGGGTCGGATCGCGCCGGGAACACCGCCGTCTGCCGGGCGACGGTCACCGTACCGCATGATCAGGGAAAGAAGTAGGCTCCGAGGGAAGACTGTGACGCGTGGAGCCCGGACATCGCCAGGGCTCCGGGCGCCGTCGGCCGCAGGGCCCGTGCGCAGCGGGGGCAGCGCCAGGACCAGGTCGAGGCCGAGATCGGTGAAGGGATCCGGACGGATCAGGGAAATCTGCCCAGCGCCACCAGCAGGGCCAGGCGCGCCTGCCGCAGCTGGTTCTCGGCCACCGTCACGGCGGCATCGGCATCGCGCGCGACGCGCTGGGCGTCGATCACCTCGATATTGGTGGACGCGCCGACGCGGAACGAGACGTTGACGATGTCAACGACCTGGCGCGCTTGCTCGGAAGCGGCTCGCGCGCTGGCCAGTGTGCGTTCGGAACCGGTCACCGCCATCTCCGCCGTGCGCACGTCCGCTTTCGCCTGACGAAGCAACGCGTCGAAGGTGATGCGAGTCTCGTTGAGCAGCACGTCCCGCTCCGCCCGCTTGGCCCGGCGTGCCCCGAAGTCGAAGATAGGGACATTGGCAACCACCTGGGCCCGCCAGCTCCACGCTGGCTGGAACACCGTCACCGGGTGGACGTACTGGGGCTGGAAGAGCCCCTGCACCGACGGGAGCCAGTCCTTCCAACTGTCGCTCAACACTCGCTCGGCGGCCTTCTGCCGACCGGCTCCGAGCCGCAGGTCGGCGCGCTGCTTCGGCATGTCGGCCTCGGCGGCATCCAGCGACCGGGGCAGTTCCAGCGCCGGCTCGTCGGCCACGGTCACCGGTCCGTCAGCCGCCACCAACACCTGGACATTCTGGTCGCGCAGGGCGCTGACGACGTCGGTGGCGGTCAGCGCGCGCCTGGCCAGGCGATCGGGATCCAGCCACAGCCGCATCGAGTATTTCCGCTCGCCAAAGATGATGACGTCAGCCACGCCGTTCACACGCTTCAGAGCGTCGCGGACGTACACATCTACGTAGTTGCTCAGGAAGAGCGGATCGTACTGCCCATTGCCGGCATAGACCGCCGCACCGAACACGAAACCACTTGACGCCTTGCTGACCGTGATGCCGACCGCCTTCACCTCGTTCGGCAGCCGGCCTGCAGCCTGGTTCACGCGGTTCTGCACGTCGACGGCGGCCAGGTCGGGATCGCGCGTCACGTCGAAGGTGACCGTGATGGAACAGCCGCCGTCGTTGC
>CAYHRK010000370.1:0-3449 GCA_964358795.1 uncultured Vicinamibacterales bacterium | reverse complement strand
CCGCACCCAATGCCTCCCCAAACCTGCCCTGGAGGCCGCCCGTGACACACTTTCGGACCCGACTGTCGTCCAGTTCCCCACGGGATTGGCGCGCCCTGCTGGCGCTGGCGCCCCTTCTCCTTGTCGTCGGCTGCGTCAGCGTGCCGTTGGAGACGGCACAGGAAGATGCCAAGGGCAAGCAGTTCACGCCGCCGCCGTCCGACAAGGGATCGCTTTATGTCTATCGCCGCGGCCCGATGGGGGCGACGGCGGCGATCACCGTCACCATCGCCGGCACGCTCCAGACCGAGCTCGCCCCGGATACCTGGGTGTGGCTGCAAGGCGCGCCGGCCTCGATCGACGTCAAGTGCACCGGCACCGATGGCGGCGACGCGCTCAATGTGAACGTCGGACCGGGCGACATGCGTTTCGTCGAAGTGGCGTTCCGCCCCGGGCTGATGGGCAGCCGCTGCGCGGTGCTGGAAGCGCCGGCGGCGCAGGGCCGGGCGGCGGTGCTGGCGGGGCATCGTGCGGTGGGGCCGTAGGAGGCCTGCTGCCAATCTTGACGCCGAACATTCGAACGCGTAGCGAAGAAGCATCGTCGGTCCCCCTTAACGGGGGCTAACAGGGAATGCCGTGCCACCCCCAAGCTCGATGGCGAGGGGGCCAATCGGCAGCTGTACCCGCAGCTGTAAGCGGCGAGCGAGTGCCCAACGTGCCACTGGACTTCGGTTCGGGAAGGCGGGCGCAAGCTACGACCCGTGAGCCAGAAGACCTGCCGGCGAGAGCGTCGCTTTTCCGATGGACGGGTTTGATCCAACGGGACGGTCTTCCGAGCGGTGACGCGCCTTGTGCGTGTTGCTGTTTGAAGGGGCCGTCCGATGACGCCGATCCGTCGCTATTTGCTTGCCGTTTTGCTGCTTGTTCCATTTTCCGCGCTCGCCCAGACCGAGCCCGTGGGCATGGCGCCCGAGGTCGTCGTCACCGCCGACCGCGTGCCGACACCCATGAGCAAGGTGACCGGCAGCGTCACCGTGGTGACCAACGAGGAGATGCAGCGCCAGCAATGGCGCACGGTGCAGGAGGTCCTGCGCTACGTGCCCGGCGTCTCGGTCCAGCAGTCCGGCGGTCCCGGCACCCAATCATCGGTCTTCGTACGCGGCGCCAACTCGAACCAGACACTGGTGCTGATCGACGGCGTGAACGTGAGCGATCCCGCGTCGGGCAACGGCGCCGTCGACTTCGCCCACTTCCTCACCGAAAACCTCGATCGGGTCGAGATCGTGCGCGGCCCGATGAGCACCTTGTACGGCTCGCAGGCGATCGGCGGCGTCATCAACATGGTGACCAAGGCCGGCAAGGGTCCGATGAACGGCGGGGCCTTCACCGAACTCGGCACGCGGCTGCAGACCGACAGCGGCGGCTACGTGCGCGGAAGCGAGGGCCGCTTCAACTACAACTTCACGCTGGGCGGGACCTACGCGCCGGGCGAGACGATCGTGCCGGGACGCTACACGCCGCCCGGCGGCTACGTCGACCTCGACGGCTACCGCAACATCACCGCCGCATCGCGCATGGGCATCGAGATCGACGACAGTACCAACCTCACCTGGTTCAGCCGCTACATCGACACCCAGACCAAGTTCGACCAGGTCGGGCTGGAAGATCCCAACGCGACGGAATTCAGCCAGCAGTTCTTCAATCGCCTCGAGCTCGACGGCACCTACTTCGACGGGCGCTGGAAGCCGGTCTTCGGCATCTCCTATACCAGCATCTATCGTCACGATCAGGATTTCGCGAGTCTGCAGAACCCGTTCCCGTTCGTCCAGGATGCCTACTACAACGGCCGGCGCCTGCAGGCCGACTGGAAGAACCAGATCGGCATCTCCGAGCAGTTCGATCTGGTGGCCGGCATCGACTACGACCGGTCGTGGGCCTACAGCAACGTCGACGGATCGCAGAGCTGGGGCACGATGGCGCAGACCGGCTTCTACGGCCAGCTCCGCGGCACTTTCCTCAGGGACCTCACCGTCACCCTGGGCGGGCGTGTCGACGTGAACGACATCTACGGCACGGTGTCGACCTGGCGCGCCGGGGCGACCTATCTGTTCCGCGACACCGACACCAGGTTCAAGGGCTCGTACGGCACGGCTTTCAAGGCGCCGTCGCTGTTCGAACTCTACGGCGGCGGCTTCTTCTGTGCCGGCAATCCGAACCTGCAGCCCGAATACAACCGCGGCTACGAGTTCGGCGTCGAGCAGGGGCTGTACAACAAGAAGGTCTCGGTCGGGATCACCTACTTCTACAATTCCTTCAGCAACCTGGTGCAGTGCCCGCCGCCCTTCACCGCGCTGCAGAACGTGGCCAACGCGCAGAGCGAGGGCGTCGAAGCGTTCCTCAAGATGGCCCCTTTCAACTGGCTCGATCTCAACCTCGACTACACCTACATGAACGCCCGCACCGCGACGAACACGCCGCTGGTCCGCCGCCCGCAGGACTCCTTCAGCCTGCGGGCCGAGGTGCGTCCCTGGGACGGCGTGCGACTCGGCATGGGCCTGTCGCAGGTGAGCAACCGCTACGACTTCAGCATCGCCCCCTTCTCCCCGGCCATCATCCAGCCCTCGAACTACACGCTTCTGCGCTTGACCGCGGCCTACGACGTGCGCCCGAACGTCGAGCTGTTTGCCCGGGTCGAAAACGTCCTCAACCAGTCCTACGAGGAACCGGAGGGCTTCCAGGTGCCCTACATCCAGGCCTTCTTCGGCATCAAGGGAAAATTCTGAAGTCGCCGCGTCTATGCTTTGTCGAACAACGGAGGGTTTTGATGATGTCGAAGATGACTGAAATGCAAGAGGAGTCGCCGACCGGACGATGGCTGTGGATCGGCTTGCTGGGCGGGGCCACGATTGGCTTCAGCCTGGTGTTCGCCTGTGCGACGCCCTTCGTGGCGCTCGTGGCCCTCGCCGCCGTGAACATGACCGGGCGCGATGCCTTCGTCGTCGCCGGCGTGGTGTGGCTGGCCAATCAGGCCGTCGGCTACGGCATCCTCGGCTATCCGCAAACATTCGACAGCTATGCCTGGGGCGCGGCGATCGGCGTTGCCGTCCTGCTGGCCCTTCTCGCCGCCCGCACCATTGCGCAGCGGGCCGAGGGCGGTCTGGTCTTGGTGACAGGGATCGCCTTCGTAGCCGCGTTCGCCGTCTACGAGCTGGCGCTGTTCGCCGCTTCCTTCGTGCTGTCGAGCGGCCCCGAGGCCTTCTCCTGGTCGATCGTCTCCTACATCCTGCAGGTCAATGCGCTGGGCCTGGCCGCTCTCGTCGTGCTCCAGCTCCTCGCCTCGACGTTCGGACTGGTGAAGCGCCCGTCCCGACTGATCGCCTCAAATCCCGGGTGAAACGGCAACCGCCGCTCACCTCCGACTTGACTGTCCGGGCGAACGGCCGGACCCTTTCCGACATGAGGCCGTGGAT
>CAYHRK010000369.1:0-3466 GCA_964358795.1 uncultured Vicinamibacterales bacterium | reverse complement strand
GCGGGCGTTGTTCCGGGACAACGCGACGGTCAGGCACAGGAGGATGAGTCATGATGACGCGACTCTGTCGCATGGGAGTCCTTGTCGGTCTGGTTGGATTGGCGGCCGTGCCGGCCTTCGGTCAGGCCGGCCGGGCGGAGATGCGCGGCACGATTTTCGATCAGGCGAGGGCGGTTCTTCCGGGCGCGACCGTCACGGTCACGCATGACGGCACCGGCATCGAGCGAACAGTGGTCACCGGGCCCGACGGACGTTTCGTTATCCCGACGCTCACGCCCGGCGCCTACACGGTGAAGGTGGAGCTGCAGGGGTTTCAGACGCAGACGCGGCCGGGCGTCCAGGTGAGCGTCGGTCAGGAGCTCACGCTCGACCTCACGATGGGGGTGGCGGCGCTGGCCGAAGAGGTGACGGTCACGGGCGAATCGCCGGTCGTCGAGGTCACGGCCAACCGGATCGGCACGAACATCACGAACCGCGAGATTGACAGCCTGCCCAGTCAGAGCCGCAACCAGATGGCGCTGATGCAGCTCGTGGCCGGGCTGACGCCGAGCCTCGACTCCGGGCAGTCCGAGGGAGGGCAATACAATGCCAACGGTCGCGAGACAGGCAGCAATGTCTTCCTGATCGACGGGTTGAGCAACTACAGCGTCCGCAACGGCGGCGGCTTCGGCGGTCAGGCCCGTCTCTCGCTCGACTCGATGGCCGAGTTCCAGGTGCTCACGCACCAGTACGGCGCCGAGTACGGCGGCTCGGCCGGTGTGGTCGTCAACGCCGTCTCACGCGGCGGCACGAATCAGCTTTCGGGCCGCGCGTTCTACTACTTCCAGGACGAATCCCTCAACGCCGTCGAGCACTTCGCGAAGCTGGCGGGAGAGGAGAACCCGGAAAGCGGCAGCCAGATCTACGGGTTCAACGCCGGCGGCCCGATCGTGAAGAACAAGGCGTTCTGGTTCTTCAACCTCGAGCGGACCGAAGTCGACGAGGCGGTCACCCTCGTGTTTCCGCCCGAGGCGGCGCCGCTGGCGGTCGGCTTCTCCGATGCCGGCCAGATCCGGGGAATCAACAGCTTCATCCGGGGCGACTATCACTTCACGCCGAACCACAACGTGAGCATCAAGTGGGTGCGTCAGGCGACGACCGAGGTGGGCGACGAGTGGGTGCCGCTCGGCAGCACGCGCGACAACGTCGAGCTCGAGGACGACTCGGGCGACCAGATGGTCAACGTCACCTGGACATGGCTGATCGGCTCGCGGGCCACGAACGAGCTCAGGGTCGGCGATGTTCGGCAGAGCATCTTCACGGGTGGCCGTCCCTATTTCGACGACGATCTGAACTTCATCGGGCCGGCCGGCCGCGACCAGTTCGATATCGGCTCGAACAACCAGCATGTCGACTACGCGGCCGGACCGCGTCCGACCCACGGCATCGCCAAGGAGCGGCTGCAACAGATCGAGGATACGTTCACCCTGACGACGGGCGGCAGCCATACGTTCAAGGCCGGCTTCAACTATGGCCGGCCCGCCGTGGCTCCGGCCATTGTCGGGGGCAACGGCATCGGCACGTTCACGTTCCTTCAGAATCAGCCGTTCGATCCGGCGAACCCGTTCACCTATCCCTCGCGGTTCAGCATCCGTCTGGGCGAGATCTTCTTCACGGTCAGGGACTGGATTGTCAGCTCGTACGTGCAGGACAAGTGGCAGGTGACGAAGAATCTGACGCTGAATCTGGGCGTCCGCTACGACCGCCAGCACCTCACGCCACAGACGAAGGATGCCTTCGCGCCGCGTTTCGGCGTCGCCTGGGACCCGACCGGCAGCGGCAGGACGGTCATTCGCGGCGGTATTGGCAAGTTCTACGAAACGCAGCTCATCGGCGTGGGAACGGCGCTCGTCCAGAGCGCAGTCATCACCCCGGCGTTCGTCTTCGATACGGGAGAAGACCGTTCGGCACTCAGCGGGCGCATTCCGACGCGGCATGTCTGCCTGCAGCCGTCGGGGAATAACGGGCTTGCGGTGATGAGTCCGGCGTGCCGCGCCGCGCTGACCACGCTGCGGGACGCGGTGCTCGCCGGCAACAACACCAACACCGAGCCGACGGTCGACGGCGATCGCCGGCTCGGGTATCTCTGGTCATTCAGCGCCGGCGTGAAGCGCGAGCTGGCTGCGAACCTGGCGGTCTCGGTGGACTACGTCGGCAACCGCGGCCGGGATCAGACGGCGATCATCGACATCAACGAGCCGCGCCTGCTCTCAACGGGCCGCGTCGGGCGGCCGGGCGTCGCAGTCTTCGATCCCAACGGCGAGCTGATTCCGTCGCAGGCCCGGGGGGCCAGCTTCAACCGGGTGCTGCAGTTCCAGACGCTCGACGCGCTGAACAGCGACTACAACGCGCTCGAGATGATGCTCGAGAAGCGGTACTCGGATCGCTGGAGCGGACGCTTCTCCTACACCCTGGCCAAGGCCAGGAACGTCGGGGTGACCGGCGGGCGCTCCGCGAACGTGTCGAAGCGGATCAACGACGATTTGAACCCGCGCCGCGACTACAGCCGGGCGAACTTCGACAACCGGCATCAGGTGAACGCCAGCGTCAACGCCACCCTCTGGCGCGGGCTCGGCGCCGGAGCCGTGTTCAGCTACTACTCCGGCTTTCCGATCAACGAGACGGTCGGCACCGACGTCAACGGCGACCGTGACAACTTCGACCGCCCGATCGCCGGCGTCGACGACCTGACGCGCCCAATCGTGTCGCCGCTCGACTCCCAGGGACAGGCCATCCGCAACGGCATCGACGGGGAGAACGTGATGCTGCTGGATCTTCGATTCCAGTACACCCTCGACCTCCCTCGCCGGAGCACGATGGGGCTGTTCTGGGAGATCTACAACGCTGCGAACCGGGTCAACTTCTCCAACCCGACCGGCAACCGCCGCAGCTCGAACTTCCTGGTGCCCGTCGCAACGTCGCGACCGCCGCGAACCATGCAGCTCGGGATTCGGTACACCTTCTGAGACGCGCCATGCGCATCATGCTGATTGCCGGCCTGGCGGCCGTCGTGGCCGCCACGGCCGGCGTCGCGCCGCAGTCGCCGAAGAACTACAGCATCGATCCGGAGCACATCCTCGTCACGGGGCCGGTCGATAGTCCCATGACGATCGTGACCGAGCCGGTCAAAGGCTCGGACATTCCGGTTCACGTGATCTACGTCGAGACGGCCGACGGGTTGTACTCGCCGATCGGCCTCAGGAAGCCACCGGGCAACGGGCTGTTTCCCATCATCCTGTTCGCGCACATGAACGGCGGGATGGGCGTGCGGTGGATCCGCGAGTGGACGCAGGATGGCAGTTGGACGCTGGAGCAGTTCCTCGCGGCTGGCTATGCCGTGGCGTGGATGCGGTACCGCGCCGAGGTCGACAACGCCTGCGGCCCTCGTCTCGTCGAGGGGGAGCGTGAGGGACGGCAGCTCTTCAAC
>CAYHRK010000368.1:0-3486 GCA_964358795.1 uncultured Vicinamibacterales bacterium | reverse complement strand
GCGCTACGCCTACCTGCAGTTCGACGGCATCGGCAACGCCGCCAACTCGCACCGCCGCGTGGGCAACCTGTTCGACGTGAAGCTGCGCGCGATCGAGAACATGTGGAACGCCGGCATCGACATCGTGCCGGTCATCACGATTATCAACGGCGTCAACAACGAGCAGGTCGGACGCGTGATCGAGTTCGCGCTCGACAACCCGAAACGGATTTCGTTCCTCTCGTTCCAGCCGGTGTCATTCACGGGCCGCGACGAGGAAGTCACGCCCGAGCGGCGCGCCGCCCAGCGCTACACGCTGGCCCACCTGGCGCACGACGTCAAGAACCAGACCGGCATCGGAGAGCCGACGCGCGACTGGTTTCCGATTTCCTTCATCGGCAACTTTGCCGACTTCGGCGATCTGGTGAAGGGATCGGGGGCCGAATGGGGCAATCTCAGTTGCGGCTGCCACCCCAACTGCGGCATCGGCATGGCGGTGATGATCGACAAGGAAACCAAGGAACGGACCGCCGTCACCGCGTTCCTGAATGCCCCGCGGCTGTCGAAAGACATCGCGGTGATCACCGATGCGGCACGCGGCAAGGCGTGGTCAATTCTCGGGATGGGGCTGGCGCTGCTGCGCAATTACGACGCGTTCAAGTCGCCGGCCCGGATGAAGCTCACGGATCTGGCCCAGAAGTTCGACAAGGCGCTTGGCGCGACCACGCGTGACTACGGCAAGGTGGGCGCAGGCCGGACCATGGCCGACGTCGAGAAACGCCGTTCGGACAAGTTCCTGTTCATGTTCATTGCCGGAATGTGGTTCCAGGATCTGTTCAACTACGATTTCCGCCGCACCGAGATGTGCATCATCCCCTACGCGACACAGATGGGCGAGATCTCCTTCTGCGCCTACAACACCGGCATCGGCTGGCGGCAGATCATCGAGAAGATGCACATGACGGCCACCCTCACCAAGTGGTACGAGGAGCACGGCCGGCACGAAATCTTCGCCGGCAACAAAGCGGTGCCCCTCAACAGCACCGCGCACTCGCTCGTGCTCAATCCGGAGGCCGTGGCCGCCGGCGAGCAACGCGACCTGGTGGACGCCGGCATCGCCCGCAACGCTCGCGAGGAGCAGGTGCAGGCTCGAGAACAGGCCAAGCGCACGCCGACCGAACAGGCGCACTACAACGACGGGATGGCCCGTCTCTACCGGCAGGTCGTGCTGAAGGAAGATCCGAGCCTGGTGTCGATCAACATGCTGAAGTCGACCATCAAGAAGGCCGCACCGATCAGTGTGATCGAGGCGTAGGACCGGCTCGCTACTTCTTCTTGATGGGAGTCGCGGGTTTCTTGGCCGGTGCCTTCCTCGGCGGGGGCACCGGCTGATACTCGACCATCACCCGACTGATAAGGGCAATGGGCCGCCCCGGCCCCGTGAACATCTCGTCGGCGTCGATTCGGCGCACCGAGAGCTTTTCGCCCAGCACACACACCTGGTTCACATCCGCCGGGATGTCGATGCGCACCGGCTCGACACCGGTCGGTGCCACCGCCTTAAGCCCGCCGGGGCCGGCGCCGCCGCCGATGCGATCGAACAGGTCGTTGGCCGACCGGAATTCGTTCTGCACAACGGCGCGTGCCACCAACGTGTTGTCGGACGTCAGCACGCCAATGGTGGCCGTCAGCCTCGCGTAGGCTCTGCGGGCCCGCACCTGTTCTTCTGAATACGTCTGCCGGTTGTGCAGATCGAAGATCAGAGCCGCGTTGCCCTTGTGGGGCGGCAACGTGATGGTGATGCCGTCTGCCGGCACGCGCCCGATCGGCACATCACAGAACAGGCGCCCGGTCGCCACGCCCGTGCCGAGCGGCGACGGGCAGGTCACGGCGGCGGCCTCCAGTTTCGGCGCGGGCGGCTGCACCGGCGCCGGCGCTGGCTTTGGCGTTCGCGTTTGGGCCGAAGCCGCCGACGCGGCCAGGCACACCAGCACACCAGCACAGACGATGTTGCGCATGCGTTGCAGTATACCAGCCACCCGATTTATTCCTGTCGGCGGCGAATCAGCTCCAGGAACTCGTTGCGGGTTTGCGGACGCTCGCGAAACGCGCCCAGCATGGCGCTGGTGACGCAGAAGGAGTTCTGTTTCTCCACGCCTCGCATCGACATGCACAGGTGCGTCGCTTCCATCACCACGCCCACGCCCAGCGGATCGATCTTCTCGCGAATGGTCTCCGCGATCTGGTTGGTGAGCCGCTCCTGCACCTGCAGACGGCGGGCGAACACCTCGACCAGCCTCGGAATCTTGCTCAGGCCGATCACCTTGTGGCGGGGGATGTAGGCGACGTGCGCCCTGCCGAAAAACGGCAGCAGATGATGCTCGCACAAGCTGAAGAAGTCGATGTCCTTCACAATCACCATCTCGCTGTACGAGACCGTGAACAGCGCCTTGTTGAGTACCTGATCGATGTCGGCGTCGTATCCGCTGGTGAGGAACTTCAGCGATTTCGCCACCCGCCGGGGTGTCCCCTGTAGGCCCTCGCGGCCGGGGTCTTCGCCCAGTGCCACCAACAACTGCTTCACCAGTTCTTCCATCCCGCACCTCACCCCTGCCCTGCCCCCCGCACCGGGAACCCTACTTTTTCGCCGTGTGGTCGTAGAAGCCGCGACCGCTCTTGCGTCCGTGCCGCCCGGCCAGCACCATGCGCTTCAGCAACGGCGGCGGCGCATAGGCCGGCTCGCGGAACTCCTCGAACATGATGTTCGCGATGTAGTAGGTCGTGTCGAGTCCCACGAAGTCGAGCAGCGTGAAGGGGCCCATCGGGTAGCCGCACCCAAGCTGCATCCCCTTGTCGATGTCCTCGATGGTGCCCAGGCCATGCTCGTACGCCCGTATGGCGTTGAGCAGGTACGGAATCAGCAATCGGTTCACGATGAAGCCTGGCCGGTCTGGCGCCGTAATGGGCTCTTTCCCGAGCGATTGGGCGAAGGCAAACGCAGACTGGTAGCTGTCATCCGACGTCGACAGCGCCCGGATCACTTCCACCAGCTTCATCAGCGGTACAGGGTTGAAAAAATGCAGACCCACGAACCTGTCGGGCCGGCCCGTTGACGCGGCCAGTTCCGTGATGCAGAGCGACGAGGTGTTGGACGCCAGCAGCGTGTGCGATGCGACGACGGCCTCGACGGCGGCGTAGGTGCGCTTCTTCTCGTCGAGATTCTCGATGATCGCCTCGATCACGATGTCGCAGCCGGCCAGATCTTCAATGCGCGTGGTGCCCGTCATGTTCGCCAGGGTGGTATCGCGCTCGTCGGGCGTCACCTTCCCCTTCTCGATCCCGCCGTCCAGGAACTTCCGGATGCGCCCGAATCCCTTGTCGAGCAGCGCCTGATTCACCTCCCGCACCCTCGTCTGGTAGCCGGCTTGCGCCGCCACCTGCGCGATGCCGCCGCCCATCAACCCACACCCGAGCACGCCAACCGTTTTGATCTGCATGACTCCTCCT
>CAYHRK010000367.1:0-3490 GCA_964358795.1 uncultured Vicinamibacterales bacterium | reverse complement strand
CGCTCGACTGATGGATGAGGTTGGCGATCAACTCCTTGCCGGTTCCGGTCTCGCCCGTCACCAGCACGCTGCTGTCGCTGTCGGCAATCACGCGGACAAAGTCGAACACCGCGCGCATGCGCGCACTTCGACCGACCACAACCTGGTCGATGGCAAACGGGGCGGAGGCCGTCATGGATAGGGGCATCGGGTGGACGGACGCGAACAACGCGATTCTAACAGATGTTCCGGTAGTATACTAACCCTCAGGAGTGCTCTCGATGGTGACCAGGGAACGCGTTCAATCTGTCCTCGACCGCATTCGTCCTCTCATCCAGAGTGACGGTGGCGATATCGAACTGGTCGACGTCGTCGACAACAGGGCCAAGGTGCGTCTGACGGGGAATTGCGTCGGCTGCCCGAGCGCCCAGATGACCCTTTACCTCGGCGTCGAGACCACGCTGAAAGACGAGATCCCCGAGCTCGAAGAACTTCTGGTGGTCTAGCACCCGGGGGTCATGGTTGGCCACCTCGGCCGGTGCTCGCCGTCGTCGTCGATTGCAGCGACGCCGGCGCTAACGGCGACGTGATGCTGGACCCCAACACCGACACGGTCGACGCCCCCCCCTGCTGTGCGGGCCCGGCTTCCTGCAGCGTTTCGAAATCGATCACCGCCCGCATGTAGTCGAGCGCGGCCGACAATTCGTTGTTTCGCGCCTGCGCCAGATCCCGCTGGGCTTGCACCACCAGGAAGCTGGTCGACATCCCCGCCTCGAACCGTTTCTGCTCCGAGTTGAGCCGCTGCTCGGCCAGTGACCGGCCGGCCCGGGTGGTGCTGATGCGACGCGCGTTCATCTCGATCTGCCACGCCGACTGGCGAAGCTGCCTGATCGCCTTCACCTCGAGGTTCTGCAGCCGCGCCCGTGCCTGCTCCGCTTCGAGGCGCGAGCGAGCCAGCACGGCTTCTTCCAGGCCACGCCCGAGCGGGTAGCTGATGTTGAGTCCAATCGTCCAGGTCGGATACTCGCGCTGGAACACCTGGTCCATGACCTGGCCGAACGGCACCGGCGTGGATCCGACAATCGAGCCAGGAAACCCCCCGGTGCGCGTCAACAGCATGCCACCCAGCCCGCTGCTCTGCAGGTTCAGCTGAACTCGGACATCGGGCAGCGTCTGGTTGCGGGAGTACCGCACATTGACGTCGGCCATCTTCACATCGTCACGCGCCCGAATGAGGTCCAGGCGTTTCTCGAGGGCGTGCTTGACCACCGCGTCTACGTCGGGCGTCGTCGTGTCCAGCACGGGGCGATCGGTCGGATCCAATCCGGCCGTCCAGAATAACGCGCTGTCAGGGTCGAGCATCAGCAGACGCAAGCGGTCCTCCGCCTGGCGGGACGTGACTTCGGCCACCGTCAAGGCTTCCTCACGCTGCGCCTCCTCTGCTTGAGCCGACACCAGGTCGAGCGGGGGTGACTGCCCGATCTCCACCCGGGCGCGGTTGATACGCACCAGGTCGCGCGCCAAGTCGAGCGATTGCCGCTGCACGTCCACCAGCGCGCGCGCGGCCACCAGATCCCAGTAGGCCTTCTTCACCTCGGCAAGCGTGCGCACCACCGTCTCCTGGAACCGGGTGTCGGACATCTCGCGATTGCGCTTGCTCAGGATCAGTTGTTGACGGCTGGCATCGATGGGCAGATCGCGCAGCAGCGGCTGCGCAAACGAGAATTGGATGCGCGCCGTCAGTGTGGGATTGAAATTCACAAACGCGCTGGTGGAATCGCTGCGCGCCGCATCCCAGCCGACCGCATAGCTGCCGCCGTACCACGGAAGCCGCTGCGTCACGCCCACGTTTCCCGAAAACGCATGACTCCGCACGCCCGACGTGCCGACCAGAAAACTGCTGGGCGGCGCCAGTTGACTGTTGCGCGCCAGGGCGGATGACAGGATCGGCGTGAAGACCGCCTTCGCCTGTTCGGTGCGTTCTTCCGCGATCTGGGGGTCGAGCCGCTCGACCTTGATGTCCAGATTGTGTTCCAGCCCCAACCGCACGGCGTCTTCGAGTGTCAGTCGCACGACCGCGCCGGGTGCGCCCGTCTCGGCCACCGCACGCGTGGTGCCCACTTGCGCCAGCGCCGTCTGGGCGAGCAGCACGACGAGAACGATGCCGCCGCCGGCCACATGGCGCACGGGTTTCACCCGCGACAGGCCTCGCAGCGCGGCCCCCGCCAGCCAGCCAGCCAGCCGGCTCCCCAGCTTTAGCTTCGAGGCATCGTCAAACAGTGAGTAGGCCACTGGCGTCACGACCAGCGTGAGCACCAGCACCAGCGTCTGACCACCGATAATGACAAACCCGATCGCCCGGTTCGTACCCGATCCGACCCCCGACGACAGCACCAGCGGAACCATGCCCGCGACAAACGAACACGTGGTCATCAGGATGGGCCGAAGCCGATCGCGGCTGGCCTGAATGATGGCCGCACGCGCCGTCATGCCGCTGTCGCGCAACTGGTTCGCCCGGTCGATCTGCAGGATGGAGTTCTTCTTCACGACGCCGAACAGCACCAGCAGCCCGAGGCCCGAGAAGATGTTCAGCGATTGCCCGGTGAGGATGATCGCCAGCAGCGCAAACGGCAACGTGAGCGGCAGCGACAGCAGGATCGTGATCGGATGCAGCCACGATTCGAACTGGGCCGCCAGAATCAGATACATGAACACCAGTGACAGGCCGAACGCCACCATGAAGGCCCGAGCCGTGCGCCCCAGTTCGCGCGATCGACCGGCCAACCGCCACTGGTAGTCGCGCCCCATGTTCAGCTTGGCTGCCGCCGCCATCATCGCGTCGGTGACGGTGGTCTGCGAGGTGCCAGGCAGCAGGCTGACAAAGATCGTGATCTGCCGCTCGCGATTCAGCCTCTGCACTTCGGCTGGCGCAGTGGCGGCGGTGAAGGAGGCGAGGTTGTCGAGCGCCACGCTGCCGAGGCGAGACGATGGCACCGTCAGGCCGCCGATCTGAGCCGCGCCTTGCCGGAAATCCGACAGCGCACGAAGATGAACCTCGTACTGCTCATCACCTTCGTTGTAGGTGGTCACCTGGTCGCCACCAACCAGCAACCGCAAGGTCTCGGCGGCGTCACTGATCTGTACCCCAAGGTCGGCCGCCTTGGCCCGGTCCAGAGTCACGCCGAGCTCGGGCTTTCCGGGATTCAGCGAGATATCCACGTCAACGGCGCCAGGGATCTGCCGGGTCGCCTCTGCAATGGCCGACGCGTACCCGTGCAGACGCTCGATGTCCGGCCCATTGACCACAAACTGAACCTCGGCGCTCTGCTGACCGCCACCACCCATCGTGGCGATCGGCCTCACGGCGGTCCTCAGGCCCTCGGCTGAGAACCGCGGTACCACTTTCGTGCGCAGTTCTTCGATCACCGCAAACACGTCGCGCCGGCGTTGCTCCATCGGTTTGAGCTTGGCATAGATGGTGGCGCTGTTCGGCGTTCGCGCGTTGTCGTCG
>CAYHRK010000366.1:0-3513 GCA_964358795.1 uncultured Vicinamibacterales bacterium | reverse complement strand
CTCCGCGCCGCCACTCGGTGGCGAGCCGCTCGGCCTCGACGGCCAGGGGACTCTTCGCCGGCGCAATCACCGCGACGGCATCCGCGAAGTCGAGCGCGCGCGTGCGGTCGCCGCGCGCGTCGTAGAGCGTCGCGAGAAACAGCCGCGCGGCGTTGTCTTTCGGCGATCGGCGGAGCACACCTTCCAGGAGCGAGATGCCGCGGTCGAGCCGACCGCTGCGCATCGTGAGGAGGGCGACCTCGCTCACGGCCGTCGGGTCGGGCGTCGCGATCCCGAGTCGTCGTGCCGCGAAGTCCATCGCGGCATCGAAGTTCCCGATGGCCGCGTAGGCTTCGGCGAGCCGCGCGCGCAGCGCGTCGCTCTGCGGGTCCTCGGCGAGGACTTCTTCGTAGAGATCGATCGCCAGCACCGCGCCGACGTCGGTGCCGGAGCGGAGGTACGCGTCGGCGAGATCGAGAACGTAGCGCCGCTCGTTCGGCGCGAGCGCGACCGCCTCTTCGAGCGACTGGATCGCCACGGCGCGCGCGTCAGCATCGTTGCGGGCCGCGGCGAACAGCGCGACGCCGAGCTGGTGCGCGCGCGCAGCGTCGATCGCGACTGCGACAGGCGTCTGTGCGCCGGCCACACCGGCCAGCGCGGCCCAGACGAGCGCGAAGGGGACAAAGATTCGGCGGATGCTCATGACAATAACTTCCGGAACAACGCCCTGACTCATCTGAGCCAAGTATGTAGACCTGCGCCGGGCCGATGTTGATACAGGTCAATCCGGACTGTGCCGGCGAAGCGACTGCCGCGAGTATTGCGCTGCCTATGCCACTTTATCGGACACCGCGACGCCAGCCCCCAACCACAGGCGCACACTACTGCCGCGCTCTCGTGCGTGTCAAGGCGGGTTCTCAGCCGTTTCCCAGCGAGTTCCCGGCAGCGACGACGGCACCCGGACGCCTCGCTGGCCGGCCCAGGCCGACGGCAGACGAAACGCGCGCCGGTACCACAAGCGGTTGTCGGGGCCGACAACGCGGCTCACGCCCGAAAGCGACGACTCCACTCCGAACGGCACCAGGATGCGGCCATCCATCGTCGATCCCGGATCGGGGGCGTCTTTGGCGCGAATCGCGTAGCCCCATCCCAGCCGCCTGGGGCGTTTGGCGTTGACTCCTCCGGACGGCCCCCCCACAATTGGGCTGAGCTTCTTGCCGCACTTGGAATTCGGTCAGGTGACGCGTGCTCCTCGTCTGCCTCGGCAGACGTGCGGCCGCCGATATCCCCGCCGAACGCGCTGGAGGACATGTGATGGCGTCAACCGATCGTCGTCTGTCGAGACTCGCTCTGCTCTTGATGGTGTTCAGCGTTGTGGCGTCTGGCACACCGGCCACGACGCAGGGCCGGAGCGACCAGGCCCCGGCCATCGGGAATGCCGATGCGCAGTTCGTCCCGAACGAACTGCTGGTGCAGTTTCGGGGCGATGCGACGCCCAACGGACGAGCTGACGCGCGCGCGACCGTCGGTGGACGATTTGTGGAGACGGTCGTCGAGGCGGGTTTGCGGTCCGATGGCAAGGGCGACCTCGAGCTGATCGCTCTGCCGCCGGGCATGACCGTCGCGGCCGCGGTGGCTCGCCTGAGGGCGCATTCGGCCGTCGAGTTCTCCGAGCCCAACTGGGTGTACTACCACCAGGCGACCTCGAACGACCCGTATTACACCAACGGCTCGCTGTGGGGGATGTATGGCGACGGGTCCTCGCCCGCCAATGCCTACGGCAGCCAGGCTGCCGAAGCGTGGGCAGCCGGTCGCACGGGGTCGGACGGCGTGTATGTCGGGATCATCGATGAAGGGTTCATGTACAACCACGTGGATCTGGCCGCCAATGCTTGGACGAACCCCTACGATCCGCCGGACGGCATCGACAACGACGGGAACGGCTACACGGATGATGTGCACGGCTGGGACTTCGACCGCAACGACAACACGACCTTCGACGGCACCCAGGACGACCACGGCACGCACGTGGCTGGCACCATCGGGGCGGTGGGAGGGAATGGCGCCGGGGTGGCCGGCGTGAACTGGAACGTGACGATGATCTCCGGGAAGTTCCTCGGGCGGCGCGGGGGAACGACGGCGAACGCGGTCAAGGCCGTCAACTACTTCACGGACCTGAAGAGGCGGCACGGGCTGAACATCGTGGCCACCAACAACTCGTGGGGCGGCGGGGGATTCTCGCAGGCGCTGCTCGATGCGATCAACACGGCCGGTGACGAGAACATCCTCTTCATCGCGGCAGCGGGCAACGGTGGCAGCGATGGCGTGGGTGATAACAACGACGCCACCGCCTCCTACCCCTCGAACTACCAGTGCACCAATGGGGGCGCCCGGGGATGGGATTGCGTGATCGCGGTTGCGGCGTTGACCAGCAGCGGCGCGCGCGCAAGCTACTCGAACTACGGGGCCGCCAGCGTCGACCTCGGTGCGCCCGGGTCGGGCATCTACTCGACTCTTCCCGGGAAAAACGGGGTGTCCACGTACGGGTCGTACAGCGGCACGTCGATGGCCACCCCGCACGTGACCGGCGCCGCGGCGCTCCACGCGGCGTCCCATTTCGGTGCGTCCGCGTCGGAGATCAAGGACGCCATCCTCAATGCGGCGGTCGCGACGGCGTCCATGTCCGGGAAGACCGTGACAGGTGGGCGGCTGAACGTCAGTGGATTCTGAACAGGTACAGCTGTTGGTCTGCGCGGCTTTCACCCGCAGCGCCCGGTGGATGCCCGGGTCGACGTAGATGGTTGCGCGTGTGGCTCAGCCGCCCGCGCATTCGACCAGCGGATTCCGAGTCCTCAATGAAGGGAAGCGACTGAAATCGCGATCGGCCGACCAGAGCTCCGACACGCCATGCCTGACGCACAGGGTGGCTACCCGGGCGTCGTGGACACGGGGGCCGTTGATGTGGCCGGCGCACAGCACGTCACGAAGCCGCTCCCAGTAGCCCTCGGTCTCACCCAGCACGACCACGCTCGGCGTTGGGACAGGAGAAGCCCCGGATCAGGGCGCCGTTGACGATGGCGAACATCGTCGTCACGGCGCAGATGCCAAGCGCGAGCACGAAGACGGCGAGCGCGCAGAAGGTTTTTTCCTTTCCGAGCACCCGCGCCCCGATACGAAGGTCCCGGACGAATGCTTCAGCGATTATGGCGGAGCCTCGAGGCGCAGTGGTCGGGCCGGGGCTGTCCCGGACAGAGAAGAAGACAACTGTTGAGACGACGCCCCCGGTATCCAAGTTCCCGGGCAAGGGTCGGGTGGAGAAGCTTGGCGGCGACGGCAAGAGCCGGGATGCGCCATCAGGTCTTGATATGTGACCATCGTGGTCAAATAATATGGTCATGTCAGAGCACGACCGATTGATCGGCGCCAGCGCGTTCAAGGCGCACTGCCTCGCCCTGCTCGACCGCGTCGCCGAAACGGGCGAGTCTCTCGTCGTCACCAAGCGCGGCCGGCCGGTCGCCCGCGTGGTGCCCGCCC
>CAYHRK010000365.1:0-3516 GCA_964358795.1 uncultured Vicinamibacterales bacterium | reverse complement strand
GCGGCGTCTGGACGTGAACAGACGAACCTTCCACGCCAGCCCGGGTCCCCAGCGCGGCCGTGCGTTCGAACGCCTCGATGAAGTCAGGCCGGCAATCGGGATAGCCCGAGTAGTCGAGCGCGTTGACGCCGATGATGATGTCGCGAGAGCCGATCGCCTCGGCCCAGGCCAGTGCCAGTGACAGCAAGACTGTGTTGCGCGCGGGAACATACGTCGATGGGATGCCGCCAGACTCGATGGCACGATCTTTCGGCACCTCTCCGGCACCGACCAACGACGATCCGCCGAACGCCGCCAGATCGATCTGCAACTCAACGTGCCGGGCGACCCCAAGGGCCTTCGCCACCCGGCAAGCCGCTTCACGCTCGATGGCATGCCGCTGGCCGTAGCCGACCGTGAGTGCGTACAGCTCGTACCCGTCGGCTTGCGCCATCGCGCCAGCCGTGTACGAATCCAGTCCGCCGCTCAACAGCAGGACCGCTTTGCGCATCATCAGACCCCTCGAGTGCTGACATCCCAGATGTACTTGTGCACCTGAAGTTGCACGCGCACGAGCAGTCGATCGTCGAGCACCCAGGCCGCCAGTGCGCTGGCGGGCAGTACGCCGTGTACCGGTGAGAACAGGACCGCGGCGCACCGCCGATCGAGCCGGTGGCGACCGACGATGTCCCGGGCGAATTCGTAGTCGGCGCGATCCTGAATCACGAACTTCACTTCATCTGCCGGCAACAGCGCATCGAGATTCGGCCAGTGATTGCGCGCCGATTCGCCGCTGCGGGGGCACTTCACGTCCAGGATCTTCACGACTCCGCTCGGCACGCGGGCAACGCTGATGTGGCCGCCGGTCTCGAGCAGCACCGTGTTGCCCGCCGCCATCAGCCGTTCCATCAGCGGATACACCTCTTCCTGCAGCAGAGGCTCGCCGCCGGTGATCTCGACCAGCGGGCATCCATACCCCTCCACCTGGCGAACCACCTCGTCGGTCGAGAGCTTCTGTCCTTCGGTGAACGCATACGGCGTATCGCACCAGGCGCAGCGGAGGTCGCACGCTGTTAGCCGCACGAACACGCACGGCAGGCCCGCGCGGGTGGACTCGCCCTGAATCGAGTGGAAGATCTCGTTAATCGTCAGCATGCTGTCCGGCCGTGCTCCAGACATCTTCTATGGGCGTTATCGTACCAAATGACGCAGGCTCATCGTCACCCCCGCGGAAGCGGGGGTCCAGTCCTGGATTCCCGCCTTCTTGGGCCGCCGTAGCAGAAGGCAAAGGCGCCCGCGGGAATGACGGAATGGCGGCGCCTCGCTAGTAGATCTGCATTCTATCAAGAGCACGGACGCGACAGCGATCGGTGGCGCCACGGCGGCGTTTCACGGATTACAATGGCCGTGGGAGGATGCGCGCATGGCCAGACCGCTGTTCTACTGCAAGCCCACCTGAACCACGTGCCGGAATGCCAGGAGTTTCCTGGTCGAGCAGCCGAGCCTGATCAAGCGGCCGATTTTCGTGAAGGGCGCGAAGCCGATCTTCGGCTTCGACCAGGACGCCTACGCGAAGCTAGGGTGACCCATGGGCGAGATCCGCATCGGCACCTCTGGTTGGAGCTACCCGACCGGGCCAGGCACGTGGAGCGGGATCTTCTATCCGCTCTCAGCCGGACCGCGCGGCCGCCCAGTGGATGAGCTGGCGTACTACGCCGAGCATTTCGACACGGTTGAAGTGAATGCCAGCTTCTATCGTCCACCCGATCCGGCGACCACGCGGAGGTGGGCGACGCGCACGCCTCGGGGCTTCGATTTCTCGTTGAAGCTGCACCAGAAGTTCACGCACCCGGCGATGTACCAGAAAGCCTCGTCGCCAGAAGAGCCGGGTGCCGCTGACGCGGTGGCCGTTCCCACGGCGACACGCACGGACGCCGACGCGTTCCTTCGCGCGATGGATCCGCTGGCGGAGGCGGGCAAGCTGGGCGCGCTGTTGGCTCAGTTCCCGCCAAGCTTCCGCGACGCACCCGACACGCGCGACTACCTCCACTGGTTGCTGGGCGTGTTCAAAGACGTCCCGGTGGCCGTCGAGTTACGCCACCGCAGCTGGAGCGATCACGTCGCGGACACGGTGAGGCTGCTGACCGAGCACGGCGCAGCGTGGACCCAGATTGACGAGCCGAAGTTCAGGTCATCCATCCAACAGACCTCTCTGCCACACCTGCCGGGGCTGTACTACATGCGCCTGCACGGCCGGAACGCCGAGCAGTGGTGGAAGCACGATCATCCCGACCAACGGTACGACTACCTGTACTCACCTGGCGAGCTCGACGGTTTCGCCGACACCGTGGCGACCGTGCGGCGTATGGTGCAGAAGATCTACCTCTACCTGAACAATCATTTCGCCGGCAAGGCCGTGGCTAACGCCGCCATGCTGCGCCAGAAACTGGGACAGCCGGCGCCAGGACCGTACACGGCAGAGATGCTGGTGCGGTATCCCTTCCTTCAATCGTTCGTCTCGCGTGCCGGTGGCGACACGCTCTTCGATGACGGGGATGCCACAGAGAACCCCGGGGAGGGAGAGACCGCAGAGGACGCAGAGTCGCAGGAAAGCTGACTGGCGCGAATTGGATTCGTCCGAGGCGGCTACGTTTTGTGGAGCCGTCCCCTTGCTGCCTTCCGCGTACTCTGCGCGCTCTGCGAAGTCGAATCCGGCCTGCACCTATTTTACATACATTCGCCTGATCAGATCACCGACTTCCAGTTTTTCTACAACGTCCATACCGCTGATCACCTGACCGAACATCGCATACTTGCCATCCAGCGTCTTCTTGGCCGCCAGGGTGATGTAGAACTGACTGTCGGCCTTGGAGGGATCGCCGGCATTCGCCATGCCAACGGCACCCTTCTTGTGAGTCAGCTTCCTGCTAATCTCCGCCACGCCAATCGGTTGGCCGCTGCCGCGACGGCCCCAACTGTCTTTCCGCGCCAGATCCTTCGAATCCGGATCGCCAACCTGGACCACGAATCCCTTCTCCACCCGATGAAAATGCTGCCGGTTGTAGAAGTTGGCCTTCACCAGCTTGATGAAATTCTCGACGGTCTTGGGTGCCTCCGACGGGAACGTGGCGATGGTGATGGTCCCCTTCGCTGTTTCGATGACGACCACCGGTCCCGTCGCCGGTGCCTGGGCAAGTCCCGCACTCGGCATCAGCGCCCATGCTCCAACTGCCAGCCACGCCACTGTTACCGCGAATCTGCGCATCTTTCGTCTCCTCTTGGCCGCGAAGGGGGAACACCCAAGCCTCGATCCCGAGGCGCGCGACAGATGATACACAGGAATCAGGTGATTGCGCTACGTTCGTCCTGCAGCGGATAGCCAAACCGCCAGCCTGGGCTTTCCGACGGCCGTGACGCCCAGGCGCGGGCACCGTTCGCGAATCACGCAATCGCCGCAGCGCGGGTACGTGGGCCGGCAGACATGCTGACCCCAGGTGACGAGGTACAGATTGGCGTGCGGCCACCATCGGGCCGGCA
>CAYHRK010000364.1:0-3534 GCA_964358795.1 uncultured Vicinamibacterales bacterium | reverse complement strand
ATTGGGGTTAGGCGTCGCAATAGTACCGGCAAGCCTCAGCGTCGGCATCCGCGACCGCGTTCGAGCCGTCTGGCCCGTCACGCGCCGGCGGCGCGCCGGTGAACATCACAGAGTCAGCCCGAGCACGCGGTCTCCACCGGCGTGTGCGAATGTCAGCTGCGCGCCGCGGTGCCGGGTTTCAGCCTCGCGGAGGACGGCCACGAACCCCGCGTCGCCCCTGAGGGAGTCGAGCCAGGGATCTCGCGCGATGGCCGGATAGCAGAAGAACCCGTGTTCGACTGCGCGACCGACCAGCGACGTGGCCTGCTGCCGCTCACCAAGACGGGCGAGGATCCTCCCAACGTAAAAGAGAGTCTCGGGATCCTTGAGTCCCGCCGCCAGGACCGCCTCGGCCGCCGCCAGGCTCTCCTCGCGCCGGCCTTCGAGCAGTGCTCGCCCGCACTGAAGGAGGTCGCCATATGTGGTCTGCAGCTTCGGGAGGGCGCGATAGTTGGCGACCGCTTCAGCCTCCCTGCCTAACATGGCCAGCGCCAGGTTCCGGACGTTGGGAGTGGCGTTGATATCTTCGGCGAGGACTTGCGCGTAGTCACCGAGCATGAAGTAGGTTTGTCCGACGCTCGTTGCGACACCGGGATCCAACCGCCGAGCTTCACGGTGAGCGGCCGCCGAGGCTTCGAGCAACCCGCAGAAGCGGCACGCGTGCACGAGGCCGGCAAACAGCTCGGGGTCCGCACCCCGTGCTTTCGCGCGCTCGATCAGCCGGAGCATGGCGTCTTCGGCCCGGCCGAGATCGACCTCGAGCTGTGCGTACAGATTGTGCGCAATGGACAGGTCCGGATTGATGTCGAGCGCTCGCTTGAATGCCGCTTCGGCCTTCGCCAGATTCGTCTCGGATCCTGCGCGTCCCCACTTCCCCGTGACCCGGTATATCCGCCCGATCCGGGCCCAGGCCGGCGCGTAGTGCGGGTCTTCCTCGAGGCATTGAAGGTACAGGTCGCGGGCCACCGCCCAGCTGCCGGGATCGAGCGCGGTCGCCGCTTGGCTGGCCTGGTTGGCGCGCAAGTAGAACTCGTACGCCTTCGCGCTGGCCGGCACGTCATGTTTGAGCAGCCGGCGCTCCCGCGCCGTCAGCGAAAGCGACAAGGAGTCCACGATGCCCTGCACGACCTCGTTCTGGAGCTGGAAGAGATCCTGCAGCGACACCTGCGGCGCGTGCGACCACAGCAGCGTGCCGCTCGGCGTTTCGATGAGCTGCGTGGTGACCTGTATCCGATTGCCCGCGCGAACCAGGCTGCCGGTCAGCACGACATCCACTTCGGCTTCCCGAGCGATCCGGTTGAGGTCCAGCACGTCTCCCGCGTAGCGCGCCCCGGCCGCCGTGGATCGCACGACGAGCGACTGCAACCCCGCGAGCGCGTTGCCCACCGCGTCCGGAATGCTAAAGGCCAGAAAGTCGGTGTCTGGATCGGAACGCAGCACGCGGAACGGCAGAATCATCAGGCGCGTGATCGCGCGGGGCGCGAGTGCTTCGCCGGAATCATCGCGCGCGCGCGCCGCCTCGAGCTCGTGCGCCATCGCGGCGGCGTCCGGATAGCGATCGTCCGGCCGTTTCGCCAGCGCCCGCCGCACGACCTGGTTGATCGCGGACGCCGCCGGGAAGCCGCCGATGGCCGGCGGCTGCTCGTAGAGCACGGCATGATACAGCTCCATCGGCGAGGGACCCTTGAAAGGCCTCGACCCGGTGAGCATCTCGAACAGGATCGCGCCGAGGGAAAACAGATCCGTGCGGCCGTCGACGCTGCGGCCCTGGACCTGCTCGGGGGCCATGTACTGCGGCGTCCCAACCACCAGTCCCGCCTGGGTGAGCGGGCTGATGGTCTCGTCCTCGGCCCGGACGAGGCTTGCCGATGGCGGCTTCGCCAGCCCGAAGTCGAGCAGCTTGATCCCGTGCGGCCCCAGAAAGATGTTCGACGGTTTGAGATCCCGATGAACCAGATCGCGGGAGTGCAGGGCGTCGAGCGCGGACAGTGTTTCGAGCGCGACGGTCAGGGCGTCAGGGACCGGCAGGGGGCCGCGCTGGATACGGGCTGCGAGCGATTCCCCCTCGAGAAGCTCCATCGCGATAAAGAGCGTCTTCTCGTGCTCGCCGATCTCGTAGACTTGGCAGACGTTCGGGTGTCGGATACCCGCGGCGGCCCGCGCTTCGCGCCGGAACCGCTCACGCACCACCGCGTCGGCATTCGGCTCGGTGATCGTCTTGATCGCCAGCAAGCGGTCCAGCTCGTCGTCGCGAGCTTCGTAGACCACGCCCATGCCCCCCTGACCGAGCTGACGAACGATGCGGTACCGGCCGATCTGGTCGGGAAGGGCCACGGCAGTCTGGGCTCGTGCTTGCTATCGGCCCGGATCGTCGCCGGACGGTCCGTAAATAGAGGGTACCTTACCGCCCATCGGGCGGATGTAGGTGCTCAGTTGCCCCCGGTGGTGAATCGCATCGAAAAAGAGGTACCAAAGGAATTTGCCGAGCGGAGGCTCCTGCATCAGCTTGCCCTCGATCAGGAACTGCACCGGGCGTTGCCAGGCTTCCTGATCGACCGTCGCCGCCCGCTCGCTCAGGGCCCTGTAGCTTCGTTGAAAGTCCGACAAGATCTGCGTGGCGTCGCCTGGAGGGGGTTGGTGCCGCCAGTCGAGGCGTCCCGAGTCGATCAGGTCGCAGCAGGCGCGCATTTCGCTGGCCAAGGTCCAGACGAGCTCGCGCGCGGAGGGGGAGCGCTCGTGCGGCCGGTAATCGAAGTGGTCTTTGGGCAGCGCATCCAGCACCCGGTGGAACGCACCAGATTCCGCCTCGCGGCGGTCGAGGAAAAACTCGCGCTCGGTCATGGCGGCCTCCTTTGCGACGCTGAGCGTATGCCCGCCCGCGGGTACCGCGGCGATACTGCTGCACGTATAGTGTCGGAACCGGCGGGTCAAGGCAAGGGCAGCGGTAACTGTTTAGCGGGTCGGCCGGGGCAGCCCGCTAAACAGTTACTAGCAAAGGAGTTGCGAGGAGACCTGATTGATCCACTACCTCGATCGTCGGAAAGTGCGCGACCGCAACTCCTTCTCTAGTAATTGTTTAGCGTTAACGATCGAGAGGCGCTAAACAATTACGGGCAGCGTTATCAGCGGTTGCTACGCTCGCTGACGAACGGCGCCCCTGGCAGGCCAACTTCACACGCGATCACTGGTGAACGTATCGCGCAGAAACCGTTGGGAATGACCATCCTAAGATTAGGAATGGCGTCCTGCCGCCACTTCCACATCGCGCTCGACACGAAGGAATCCCGACCGTCGAGTCGGCCCTGGAGAGCGTTGAGATCAGTCATCGGTTTCTCGCGACGCCTAACACCGCGCATAAGCTGCGAAGCGCGACTCAATGACGACGGCGCGCGAAGGCGCGCCCACCAACAAGACCGCGCGCTTCGTCAGCTTCATGCGCTTGTTGGACTAAATCCGCCTGCGGCGGATAGATCAAGACTGCGGTTCTGACCGTCG
>CAYHRK010000363.1:0-3542 GCA_964358795.1 uncultured Vicinamibacterales bacterium | reverse complement strand
CGCAGCTTGTCCTCCATGGTCTGGATCCGATCGGTGCGGGTGCCGGCCTTGATCACGGTGAAGATGCCTGGGCGCGACCACAGGCCAGCCCTTCAGAGGCCACCCGCGTGAAGTTCCAATCCACGCGCCCGCGCGGGGCGCGACCCGGCCGCCCGAGTAGGACCGCGCCAGGAGTCTACCCATCTTTAGAGTTTTCGGGGGTTCTCCACGGATCCGACTTGCAGGAAATCCCGGCAAACACCAGGTTTCTTCGCTTCTCGGGCTCCGAAATGCGGTGCCACATGGAAGAGGCGGGTACTGGATGGGGCAGGGCGGCGGTATCATGAGTTCTTGGACCAAGATGCCGGCCCGCGTACTCGGTCGGCCTCTTCACCGTGAACCTGGGGGTACCGGTGCTAGCGAAGCGTGATCTGATCACTCGCCGCCGGGCGCGCCTCAGCCCGCGCGGCCGGACGACGCGTGCGCCATCCTCTGCCGCTCAACCGGCCGTGGTCAATCGGAGGCAGTCATGATGTCTCTTGATCATTGACCATGAGGGCCGCCATGGAGCGATCGCGATCCGGGTTGTGGGGTCTGATTGGAGCCGTGCTCGTCGCCGGGCTGGCTACTTCGTCTGCCAGCGCCCAGGAGCCCGCGCCGCCGCCGCCGAAGCCGGACGCCACAGTCGACACGAAGCCCAACCTCACCGGGGTCCTGCAATTCGACTACCGCCGTGCGGACAGCGACGACCGGAAGGGTCCCGAGCACGAGTTCAGTGTGCGCCGGGCGCGCCTCGGCCTCTCGGGCAAGGCGACGCATCGCATCGCCTACGACGTGGTGCTCCAGCTCGACGGGGGCAGCCCGCTATCCGCGTCGCTCCTTGATGGCTCCGTCGACGTCACGTTCAAGGACTGGGCCAAGCTACGCGTGGGCCAGTTCAAGTACGACTTCGACATCGAAGGGCGCGAGGTAGCGTCGGCGCTCATCTTCATGGACCGCTCCTTCACGGCGAACACCGTCGCGGGAAGCCTCGACGGGTCCTCGACCTCCTCCCGGCCGGCCGCGGCATTCCGCGACCGGGGCGCGAGCCTCCTCGGCAAGGTGAAGAGCGGGCACTGGAAGTGGACCTACGCCATGGGGCTCTTCCAGGGGACGGGGCGCGCCAGCGACAACAACAGCGGCTTCGCCCTGGTGGCCCGTGTGAGCGTCGAACCTGCGAAGGGCCTGCGGATCGGCACCGGCATCATCGGGAATGACGCCAAGGAGCGGGGCGTCGAGGGGAGGAACCACTACACCGCCTGGACCGTGGGCGGTGAGTACGAGTGGAGGAAGCTCCTCCTTCGGGCCGAGTATTACGGCGCCGAGCGCGACCGAGGGACCGCCACCCAGGATCTCAGCGGCTTCTACGTCATGGGAGGGTACTCGGTGTGGAAGAACGTCGAGCTCCTCGTGCGCTACCAACGCCTCCAAGACGGCCAGTTCGCCGCGGGGAACGACGTCCTCGACAGCATCGACCTGGCCGCCAAGTGGTATATCGCGCGAAGGGGCAAGCGCGCCGGGACGGCCCTGGCGGTCAACTACCTAATCCGGAGCGCCGACGACGGCATCAACAAGGGCGTGACACTCCTGAACGACGGGCGTGGCAATGCCCTGACGAGCGGCGCCGAAGTCGGCTCTGTGTTGATGGCCCGCGTGCAGGTGCACTTCTAGCGTGGCGCCTCGATTGCCTGCGGACGCTCCTGAAGGGCGTCAGGGGTGGTCGCTGATTGGCGCTGCGAGCTATGTGTCGCCAGTGAAGGCAGGAAGCGATGCCGCCGCTGGACACATCGCGACGGATTGTATCTCCGATCTGGGGGCAGGAAAACCTCGGGTGTGGATCACGCAGCTGGCGTCCCGTGGTGGAGTGGAACCGGCGTGCCCACGGAAGGGGTCGGTTGTTCTCGGAAGCGTCACCGCATCTTGTCGGTGACGCTCCGCAGCTTGTCCTCCATGGTCTGGAGCCGATCGGTGCGGGTGCCGGCCTTGATCACGGTGAAGATGCGCGGGGCGCCCATGCCGTGCACGACCTCGTGGCAGCGCTTCAAGGCCCCGAAAACCGCGTCCCAGTCACCTTCGATGGTCGTGCCGTAGGCATGCAGTCTCGCCGTCAGGCCGGCATCCTTGAAGACATGCTCGCAGGCGACCACATAGTCGGAAAGCGATACGCCAACGCCAATCGGCACAACCGACACGTCAACCATCACGTTCATGACCACCGCCTCCTGTTTGTCAACATCAACACCAACTGGACGCTCAACCGCCCGCCGATCTTCTGTCAAGGGCGACGGGCGAGGATCAGCCAGACATCCGCGCGCGGATCCCAGGGGCCGCCCCTGTAATCGCCCAACACGGCCGACACGCGAAACCCGGCGCGTTCCAGCCGCTCGACCATCGCCTCGATCGACACCGTCCTGAAACTCAGCGAGAACTGATGAGATTGGGAGTCGCGGCCGCGCCGCTCCAGGAATTCCTGGTCGAACGAGGTGATGCCACGCTCGAGATCCTGGCGCACGGTTTCGATCAACGTGAGGTGCGCGCGGCCGCGGTCCACGGTGCCTCGCAGCTTCACACGGCGCCGATACTCGGGCCACGACACCAGGTCCGACACCATGTCGATGCCGAACGTCCCGCCGGCCCCCAACACGCGGTGCACCGACGCCAGCGTGGCATCAAGCGTGGCGTCGTCGAGCAGCGACTGCAGAATGCCGTAGGGGGCGGCCACCATACGGAAGCTCGCGGCAGGAAACGGGAGGGACCGAATGTCGCCACGCACAAGGTGTACGCCAGCCACAAGCCGGGCTCGGCGCGCCCGCTTGCGAGCCCACGCCAGCATAGATGCCGAACGGTCGATGCCCACCACGCGAGCGCCCGACCTGGCCAGCGGCACCAGGATGCGCCCTGTGCCGCAGCCCAGCTCCAGCATCGGCCCGTCGATCTGGGTCGCCAGATGTTGCCAGAATCGGACATCGCGCCGGCCCATCGTCTGGGCGTTTTCCCAGTCGTAGAACCTCGCGTAGTCGTCCCAGCCGTGCCAGCCTTCTCTCACGTGTGCCGCGTGTCCCTTCGTCAACCGCGTCCTCTAGGACTCGAGAAGCGGCGCCTCAAACTGCCAAGCCCTCTCGCGGGCGCCTTCGCCTTCGGCTACGGCCGCCCAAGGGCGCAGGCGCCCACAGCTACGGCGGCCCAAGGGCGATCGGCGACGGGAGAGCCATCGCCATCCCGTCATTCCCGTTCTCCCTCGTCATTCCGCGGATGCGGGAATCCCGCCTGGACCCCCGCGTGCGCGGGGGTGACAGACGGGGCGCGGGGGTGACGACAAGCTTGCTTCATTCGTCGCGATGGCGCGCCAAGTAGGTACCAAGAGGGCCAGTCTACACCACGGCGTACTGGCGGAAGGTCCCGGTGTACACTGCCCGCACCAGCCAGCCAGCCGAAGGAGAACGCCATGGCCGTGTCCATAAGGCAGTTAGAGAAACGCTTGAGACCGTTCACCATCGCCGACGGCAAGAGCTTCAGGCTGCGGC
>CAYHRK010000362.1:0-3582 GCA_964358795.1 uncultured Vicinamibacterales bacterium | reverse complement strand
CAACGCCGGAGGACGGCATAGACGGGGAATCATAGCAGAATGGGCCTGTTTCCCGTGATTTCCTGCCACGACAAGGATCTGCGCGCGGTGTTGTTGGGTTTCCGACTTATCCGGGGCGTTGGATTGACGATCCTGAAGATTGTGTTAGCATTTGAGGTTGGAATGTCAAAACCCTAGTATTTCTTGGGGTTTTCGACGCGCGAGGGTGGGCACGGGATGTGCTATCCCTCACACGGAGCAGGTTCCTTTTCGTGCGATCCGTTCTTCAATCAGGAAGCAATCACTAATATTTGCAGGAGGAACAGAGGATGAGACTGCGTTATACGGTCGTCATGGCCCTCTGCGCGGTGTTGCTGGCGCTGCCGGCTTTCGCGCAGGAGCAGCGTGGCTCCATTGAGGGCATCGTCAAGGACTCGTCGGCAGCGGTGCTTCCCGGCGTGACCGTGGAAGCGCGCAGCCCCAAGCTGATCGGCGTGGCGGTCGCCACAACCGACGAGCGAGGGGTCTACCGGTTCCCGGGTCTGCCCCCGGGGATCTATGAGGTCACCGGGAAGCTCACGGGCTTCACGGACGCCAGGGTCGCCGACATCGAGATTCTGCTCGGACAGATCAAGAAGGTGGACCTCACGCTGGCGATCGCCGGCGTGGCCGAGACCGTCCAGGTGACGGCGGAATCGCCGCTCATCGACGTAAGGCAGAGCACGAAGTCGTTCAACATCCGCGAGGACATGATCGAGAAGCTGCCGCGCGGGCGCGACTTTTCTTCGCTGGTCACCCAGGCCCCTGGCGCCAACTCCGAGGGCCGGTTCGGCGGCGGCATCTCGATTGACGGCTCGAGCAGCTCTGAGAACGCCTACATCATCGACGGCGTCGACACCACCCAGCTCGTCAGCGGCGCCCAGGGTAAGCGGATCATCACCGACTTCATCGAGGAGATCCAGGTGAAGTCGAGCGGCTACCCCGCTGAGTATCGCGGCGCGACGGGCGGCGTGGTGAACGTCATCACCAAGAGCGGCACCAACGAGTTCCGGGGCAGCGGGTTCTTCTACTTCACCGGTGACTCGCTGGAGGGCTCGCGTCGGCCGACGCTGCGCCTGAACCTGATCAATGCGGATCTGGCCGAGTACATCACATACCCGGAGGATAGCTGGACGCGCTGGGAGCCGGGCTTCGGCGTGGGCGGGCCGATCGCCCAGGACAAGGCGTGGTTCTTCGGCAGCTACAACCCCTCTCTGCAGTCCACGGATCGCACGGTGACGCTGCGGGCGACCAATCAGGCCCTCACACAGAACGAGGACGAGAAGGTCCACAACTTCTCTGGAAACGTCACGTCGCAGCTCTCGAACAGCATCCGCCTGCGCGTGGCGACGAACTTCAACCCGTCGAAGACCGCTGGCCTGCTGCCCTCGCTAGACGGCAGTGACGCGGTCGGCACGATCTACGACGTCACCACGAACCGCCAGAACTACACAGTGTCGGCGAACCTCGACTACGTCGTCAGCAACGCCCTGTACTTGGGCGCGCGCGGCGGGTATTTCTTCTCCGACCTGAACAACGAGGGCATTCCTCAGGGTTCGCGGTTCATCTTCCAGACGTCGAACATCGGCATGGCGGGCGTGCCGACCGACCTTCAGCGAACCACCGGGTTCTCCACCCCGCTGACGAACAGCGAGACGCGCAAGGACCAGATGAAGCGGCCGTTCGTTCAGGCCGACGCCACCTACTACGGGAACTTCGGCGGCCAGCACACACTCAAGGGTGGCGTACAGATCGATCGGATCGGCAACGACGTCGATTTTGGCGAGACCGGCCACCGCGTGCTGCTCTACTGGGGCCGCACGTACGCGGGTCAGAGAGGGGTGTACGGCTATTACCGCGTGCGGAGCAACAACATCGATCCGAAGCGCGGCTTCATCCGCTTCGGCAACGTCAACTCCAACAACCTGGGCCTGTTCGTCCAGGACTCCTGGACGGTCAACAACAAGCTGACGTTGAACCTCGGCCTGCGCACCGAGAACGAGCACGTGCCGTCGTTCACCACCGAAGAGGGCATTTCCTCGACGGCGATCCAGTGGAACTTCAGCGACAAGCTGGCGCCGCGCGCGGGCTTCGCGTACGACATCCTGGGCGACGGCCGCTGGAAGGCCTACGGGTCCTGGGGCATGTTCTACGACATCATGAAGCTGGAGCTGCCCCGCGGCTCGTTCGGCGGCGAGCACTGGTGGGAGTACTGGTACACGCTCGACACGCCCAACTGGCAGACGCTCGACACCGGTTCGAGCTGCCCGCCTGCCTGCTCGGGCCGGCTGCTCGCGGGTCCGATCGACTTCCGGCACCCGTCGAACGCGCCGGGTGAGGAAACGATCGACCCCGACCTCGATCCGATGAGGCTCCAGGAGGCGGTCTTCGGTTTCGAGCACGAGCTCTCGCCGGTCATCGGCCTGAGCGTCCGCTACGTCCACAAACAGGTCGACAAGGCGATTGAGGACGTCGGCGCGCTCGACGCGCAGCAAAACGAGATCTACAGGATCGCCAACCCGGGCTACAACACGGCGGCGACGTTCTTCCCCGCCGAGTCGACCCAGCAGAAGACGTTCCCGAAGGCCGTGCGCGACTACGACGGCGTGGAGTTTGCCTTCCGGAAGCGGCCGTCGGCCAACTGGGCGTTGTCGCTGAGCTACCTGTGGAGCCGGCTGTACGGCAACTACGCGGGCCTCGCGCAGTCGGACGAGCCGGGCCGGTCGAGCCCAAACGTGGGCCGGGCCTTCGACTATCCGCTCATGTCGTTCGACGAGAAGGGCCAATCGGTGCTGGGACGCCTGGCGACCGATCGGCCGCACCAGGTCAAGGCCCAGTTCCTCTATGACTTCACCTTCGGGACGACGGTGGGCCTGAACCAGTTCATCGCGAGCGGCGTGCCGGTGACCCGTGAGGCGGCGTTCATCGAGGGCAACAACTTCCCCGTGATGTACAAGGGGCGGTTGAGCGACGGCCGCACGCCCGTCTATTCGCAGACGGACGTGTACCTGCAGCACGAGTTCCGCCTCGGCAACCAGCGCCTGCAGGTGAGCTTCAACGTGCTCAATCTGTTCGATTCGGATATCGCCACCGAGCGATTCCGGACGCGGCTCGCGTCGGGCTACGCGGTGCCGGTCGACGAGGTGACCTTCTACCGCGGCGTCGACGCCGAGGCCATCGTCACGGCCGCGCGCATCCCGCCTGATCCGCGCTTCCTGAAGGACTCCGGGTTCCAGGGCGCGCGGGCGATGCGACTCGGCGTGAAGTTCGTTTTCTAGTCCGGATCGAATCGGACGAACAGCCGGCCCCGCGGGCGTTTCACGGCGCTCGCGGGGCTTTTCGTTTTTGGGGGAATATTGGTGCAGAAACCGTTCTGCACGTAGTGTCCGGCTTCAGCCGGACCGCAGTGAAGTCCGCGCGCCTTGTCCGACATCTGCTCTTCCCAGGTGCTCCAACCCGAGCCCATGCCGTAGGGCGCGCGCTCGAGAATCGCTTCGATGCGGCGGATCTTTCCCTTCTCGATCTGGTTGAAACGTTCGATAAAGCGATAAGTCAAAATGAGCC
>CAYHRK010000361.1:0-3582 GCA_964358795.1 uncultured Vicinamibacterales bacterium | reverse complement strand
GCACGGTTCGAATGTCGTGACCGTCGATCAGCAAGTGTGTCGCAAACGAATGCCGCCTATGCCGTGTGCGGCATAGTGGCCACTATGCCGAGTCCAGGACTATGCCGAGTAACTGCTTGGCAAAGGCTGTTTCCAATGACTCTGGCAAGGACGACTCGGCATAGCCCAGCAACGCGTTTCGGCGCAATGCTGGGACATGGAGATCCCACTTCACCATTTCTTCAATCGCCGTACTGATCCCAGAACGCTCGACGTTCTCACGCGTGGCCCGTTGGCTCCCCACCTACAGGCCTACGCACAACGGTTGCACGACGACGGGTATGCCACCCAGTCGGGCCAGTTGCAACTCCGCCTGCTGGGGCACTTCAACGGGTGGTTGGCGCGCCGGCGCATCGCCGCCACGGATGTCGATGCCTCGACGGTGGCGCGATACGTCCGTGTCAAACGAAAAACCAGGAAGCTGCGCCGGGGTGATGCCGCAGCCCTCGGGCGGCTGCTGCAGATGCTTCGGCGCGGCCACGCCGAGACAGCCTCCTCGCCGCCGACCGCGGTCCAGATCCTGGTGCAGCAATTTCAGCAGTACCTCCGGCAGGAGCGCAGCTTGGCCGAAGCGACGATTACGCACTACACCCCCATCGTCGCCGCGTTTCTCCTGGAGTGCCTGCCGACGGGCGTCCTCGACTGTCATCGAATCTCGGCCAGCGACATCGCGGGGTTCGTCCAACGCCAGGCGGTTCGCATCACGACCAAACACGCAGGGACCGTCGTGACCGCGCTGCGCTCGTTTCTCCGATACTTACTCTATCGCGGCGCGATCGACCGCGACTTGGCCGCGTGTGTGCCGCCCATCGCCACGTGGTCGCTCTCGAGCGTGCCGAAGTTCCTACCTGCCGAGCAGATCCAACGGGTCGTGGACGGCTGCGATCGGGACACCGCGCGCGGGAAGCGCGACTACGCCCTGCTGCTGCTGTTGGCGCGTCTGGGGCTTCGCGCCGGCGAAGTGGTGGCCCTGACGCTGGACGATCTCGACTGGGACGCTGGCGTGATCACGGTCCGAGGCAAGCGCAAGCGCGTGGCCCAGATGCCAGTACCTGGCGACGTGGGCGCCGCGCTGGCCGACTACATCCGCCACGCCCGCCCACAGTGTGCCAGTCGCCGCGTGTTCATCCGGGCGAGGGCGCCGTTGGTGGGGTTCGCGAGCTCGGTCGCCATCAGCTCGCTGGTGGACCGGGCCCTGAAGAAGGCGGGGGTTGAGTCGACCTGTCGAGGCGCCCATCTGTTTCGTCACAGCCTGGCCACCCACATGCTCAAGCAGGGCGCCTCCTTGCCCGAGATTGGCGATCTGTTGCGGCATCGCCGGCCCGACACCACCGCCATCTACGCCAAGGTCGACTTGGTCGCGCTCCGTTCGATCGCCCTGCCCTGGCCGGGAGGTCCCCAATGAAACCATGGCGAGACGCCGTTGCGGAGTACATCGCGCTCCGTCGCAGCTTGGGATTCACGCTGCGCGACATGGCCACCGGCCTGACCGACTTCGCGGCGTTCTTAGAGCGGAACGCCGCGCCCACCATCACCACGGCGCTGGCGTTGGAGTGGGCGATGCAGCCGGTGGACCATCAGCCCAGCGATTGGGCCAAACGACTCGGCTTCGTGCGCGTGTTCGCTCGTCACTGGAGCGCGACCGACCCGCGCACCGAGATTCCGTCGGCCGGCTTACTCCCGTTTCGAGCCCGGCGCGCCCGTCCGTATCTGTACACGGACGAGGAGATTGACACATTGCTCGCGGCCGCAAAACAGCTCTCTCCCGCCGCGGGCCTCCGCCCGTGGACCTACGCCTGTCTGTTCGGGTTATTGGTGGTGAGTGGGCTCCGCATCAGCGAGGCGATCAAATTAGAGCGGCACGATGTGGATCTCGACCAAGGCCTCCTCACGATCCGCCACACCAAGTTCAACAAGACGCGTCTGATTCCGCTCCATGTGTCCACGCGGGACGTGTTCCTCGAATACGCCGGGCATCGGGACCGCTTGGTGTCGAATCCCGCATCCCCGTGCTTTCTCCTCAACGACAAGGGCCGGCGTCTGCAGATCTCCGCGGTGCACCGCACCTTCTACGATCTCTCGCGTCAGATTGGCTTGCGCGGACCGGCCGACCACACCGGGCCGCGGATTCACGATTTTCGGCACCGATTCGCCGTCAACACCCTGATTCGGTGGTATCGCGCCAACGAAGATATCGAACGCCGATTGCCCGTGCTGTCAACGTTTCTCGGCCATGCGCATGTCGCCGATACCTACTGGTATCTGTCCGTTCATCCGGAGTTAATGGGCCTGGCCACCAGCCGGCTCGAACAGCGATGGGGGCTCACACATGAAGACTGACCTCAGCTTTCCGACCTTGTTGGAGCGGTTTTTTACGCAGCGTCTGATGGCGCAGCGCCAAGCCAGTCCGCATACGATTGCCTCGTATCGGGACACCTTTCGCTTGCTGCTGCAATGTGCGGGCGCGCGGCTGCACACATCGCCGTCCGGGCTGGCGCTCGCCGATCTGGACCCCACACTGATCGGGGCCTTTCTCGACGAGTTGGAGACACGCCGTGGGAATAGCGCCCGAAGCCGCAATCTGCGCTTGACCGCCATCCGATCCTTCTTCCGCTACGCCGCCTTCGAGGACCCTGCCCAGTCGGGGCTGATCCAACGCGTGCTGGCGATGCCGAGTAAGCGGCACGAGCAGAAGCTGGTGGGATTCCTGACGAGACCGGAAATCGACGCGGTGTTGGCGGCGCCCGACCGACACACGTGGATCGGTCGTCGAGACCACGTCTTCCTCCTGGTCGCGGTGCAAACCGGCTTACGGCTGTCGGAGATGACCAGCCTCCGCCGCGAGGATGTCGCGCTCGGCACCGGGGCGCATGTACGCTGCGTTGGCAAAGGGCGCAAGGAGCGATGCACGCCGCTCACCAAGCAAGCCGTGCATGCGCTCAAGACGTGGTTGCAGGAGCCCAGGCGCGGCAGCGGCGAGATCGTGTTTCCGAACGTGCGAGGACGCCAGCTCAGCGCGGATGGCGTGCAGTACCTGGTGGGCAAGCACGTCGCCGCGGCCCAACGGCGTTGCCCGTCGCTCACGCAGAAACAGGTCTCGCCGCACGTACTGCGTCATTCGGCGGCGATGGAACTGCTGCAAGCCGGAGTCGACCGCTCCGTCATCGCCCTCTGGTTGGGACACGAATCCGTCGAAACGACCCAGATGTACCTCGATGCCAACCTCGCGCTCAAGGAACAGGCCTTGGCAAAGACCGCTCCAGCGAACGCACCATCGCCGGGTCGATACCGGCCCGATGATAAGCTGCTGGCATTCCTCAAGGGGCTGTAGGACGGGTCGGACTATGCCGAGTACGCTCCTCAAGAGTTTTTCCGGAGCCCCACTGGCACGTGGTCCCGGTCTGATTCTTCCACGATGATTCGGCATAGTCCTGGACTCGGCATAGTGTCGCAGACTATGGCAACTCGCGTGCTTCGTGAGACCAGCCAGCCGAACTGCCTTGGTCACAGCCTTCTGGACGACAGATTCGTGCAGGTGAAAGC
>CAYHRK010000360.1:0-3607 GCA_964358795.1 uncultured Vicinamibacterales bacterium | reverse complement strand
CGTCGTGCTCGGCATGTCCCGGCACGGCGCTCGTCATGCGGTACTCGACGTAGCCGGCACCCAGAACGCTGCCGGTTTCGGCGTCGAACAGGCCAGCCTTGGCGCTGCTGGCACCGACATCCAGCCCGAGGAGGAAGCGCGGCGTGGTCGCGATGAGTCCCTCCGTCACGAGGCTCCCGGCCGCGTCGATCGGCGCGGTGAATGGAGAAAACGTTTACATACTATTGTTTGATCTTGACTTGCGTCAAGCGATTCTGCTATGAATCGTTTCAATTCACGCGTGCCCCCCAAATGCGCGAGTGGTTCGTTCTTCACGCCTTTTCCCCGCGGGAAAAGGAGTCGGTTCCCATGAGATGCTTCTCTCTGGCGGCTGCGTTGCTCGTTGCGTCCACTACGGCGTTCGCCCAACGGCACGGTGCGATACCGCTTCCTGTCGCTGCCGCCCGGCAACTACCGGTTGGAGGCCAGTCTTGCCGGCTTTAGCACGTACATCAGAGACAACCTGCGCGTTCAGGTCGACGGCACGACGGTCGAGAATATCACCCTGCAGGTCGGGACCGTGACCGAGCAGGTGACCGTGACGGCGACGGCCCCGGTCATCGACGTCGAGGCCGCAGGGACCGTGCGTGGCGCAGGTGAACGTACGCTTCAAGTTCTGATGGCCGCCCAACAACAGATCGTTCCTCGCGCGATCTGAGGAGTAGTCATGACGGCAGCCAACCGACGAGACGGGACGACGTGGTGGCTCTCAGGAATCGTGGCGTTCGGCGTTGCTGCCATAGGCGTCCACGTCGGCACGGTCTCCCTGGTTCCGGCCAACGGGATTCCGGCGCCTCGTCATCAGACCGGGCTGGCGGGGACATCCTTGGCCAGCTTGGTTCCCGCACAGCGTGACAACGGCGGCACCGCCGTTGCGTTGGTCCTGGACGGTCGCCTCGGGGCACCCGCGCAGTACGGTCTCGCCCGGCTGGAGCAGGCGCTCCGCGCCAGGGGTGTCACGCCGCGCACGAGCAAATCGCTGGCGACTGTCGGCGACACCCGTGTGCTGGTGATCGGGACACGGGAGAACTCGGCGCTGGTTCGCGAGCTCGACGCGGAGCTTGGTCTACCCGATGTCCGTGAGGCGCTGGCCGTCAAGCGCGTTCGTCGAGGGAAGCAGGATCTCCTCGTCGTGGCGGGCCGGGACGAACGCGGCGTGATGTACGCCTTGCTCGAACTGGCACAACAGCTGACGGTGCTCGACCGTGGCGACAACTGGTGGACCTCGCTGAAAGAAACGGTTGAGCGTCCCGCTGTGCCCGTGCGCGGCATGGTCGTGTTTCTCCATAACCAGGATGACGAGCGAGAGTGGTACTACTCGAAGGAGTACTGGGACGAGTACCTGGGCATGCTCGCGGCCGACCGATGGAATTCCTTCAACCTGGTCTTCTCGCACCAGACGCCGTACCTCGCGCCCATGTATCCGTTCCACGTCAAGGTGGAGAAGTATCCCGAGGTCAGAGCGAAGGACCTCACCGACGCCCAGCGAGAGAAGAACCTGGAGATGCTGCGATTCATCAGCTCGCTCGCTCGGGATCGCGGCCTCGACTTCACCCTCAGCATCTGGCAGCAGATCGCGTGGGACAGCGGTCCGGTGACCCGCGCCCAGGAGAGCATGGTCACGGGCTACAACCGCCAGAACATGACCGACTACACGTACCTGGCGCTCTCCCGGCTGCTCGGCGAGTGCCCGGGCATCACGGGCATCCAACTGAGGGTGAACTACGAGTCGGGCCTCAACTACGACGAGCAGACCGCGTTCTTCCGCGACGCCGTCTTTCGGGCGGCACGGGAGGCGGGCAGGCCGATCCTCGTCGACATTCGCGACATCGGGTTGCTCAGCGAGACGGTCGATGCCGCCCGCCAGTCCGGTCTCCCGGTGCGGGTGAGTCACAAGTACTGGGGAGAGCACATGGTGTTCCCCTATCACCCAACCAGGTTCACTTGGAGCTACAGCTACGGCGATTGGTTGAAGTATCCCCGCAAGACCGACCAAATCTACCAGGTCTGGAGCCTCGGGTCGCACCGCCTGCTCCTCTGGGGCGATCCAGAGTTCGTCCGCCGCTTCGCGCCCACCACGGTGTTCGAGGACGCCGTGGGCTTCGAGATCTGCGCGCCGCTCTCGCAGAAGGGCTACCTCAATGCGCCAGGCGCCTGGCGGATCTTCCGGGACAAGACGCGTGAATACTATCGGTGGGAGTTCCAGCGTTACTGGAGCTTCTACCGCCTCTTCGGACGCCTCACCTACAACCCCGCCGGCGGCGACGAGGTCTGGACGCGCGAGTTGCGCCGGCGGTTCGGCGCTCAAGCCGCCCCCCTCATCGCCGACGCGTACCGCTCGGCCAGCCAGGTGATCGCGCTCATCGCGGGCGCCGCGATCAGCAACTACAACATGGGCACGTGGCCGGAAAAGGACATGGGCGGGCTGATCAATTACTACGTCCACCTGCTGCCCTACGACAGGGCGCGCATCCGCGGCTTCCTCGAGTACGCAGACGACGCGCTTGCCGGCCGCAGCTCCGGGAGATTGGGCCCGGAGGAAGTTGCCGCCCGACTGGAGGCGAGCGCGTCGGCAACCGATCAGGCCCTCGAAAAGGCCAGGGCCCTGGTGCGAACCGGTGAGAAGGAGTTCTGGGCCACCGACATGGACTTCAGAATCTTGTCCGGACTGGCCCGATACCATGCGCAGAAGATGCGAACCGCGACGAGGCTCGGCTTTTACTACCGGACGGGCGACATCGCGCAGCTCAGGCAAGCCATCCAGCATGCCGAGACGGCGCTCGCGACGTGGAAGGAGCTGTCGACCCGCGCCGACGAAATCTACTCCTCGAATCTGGTGTTCGGTCCCGGGAGCGTGGGGCACTGGAAGGACAACCTTCAGTTCGTCGAAGAGGACCTGAAGGAACTGAAATACCAGGAGGATCTCTTTCGAACGACGCAGAATGTGGACTACGGATTCGACTTCGGTCCCGCGCCGCTGACAGCCGTCACGGAGGCATGGTCGGCGATCTACACCAACTACTACACCGTCGAGCCGAGGTTCAGAGGCGTGTCCCCCGACAGCCGCTACGATCCGGCGGTGGGATTCGGATGGATCGAGGCGCGCGATTTGAACGCCGAGCGGCCGACGCCCGTTTCTGGAAACGTCTGGCGCGGAGCCAGCAAGAACGACCGTGCGTTTCCGCCCGAGGCCTTGCTCGGCGATTTCGTCCGCGGCAGCCAGCCGGCCGTTTTCCGCATCGATTTGCCGGAAGGCCACTACCAGGGAACGGTGATCGTCACCGACAAGAGCGCGCAGCCCACCGACCACGGCCCGATGACGATCTCGGTCGTCGAGCGGTTCGGCGAACGGCCGATCATCGATCGGATGGTCGTCCGTGCGGGCCAAACGGTGATCAAGCGCTTCAACTTCAACATGATCGGCGAGCGGTTCAGCACGTTCCGACTGAAGTTCACCGCCGACCCGAGCGCCGACTACGTGGTCAACGCGCTGACGATTACGAGGGTGGAGCCGCACATCGCCCACGTCCCGATCTCGACGGCGAAACCGGGCGCCGATCTGCGCGTC
>CAYHRK010000359.1:0-3644 GCA_964358795.1 uncultured Vicinamibacterales bacterium | reverse complement strand
GCCAGGACAGCATCGCTCTCGAAACGGCGGTGGGTTTTGACGCATCAAGGCTAGCACGTAGCACCTGTCACCTCGCACCCTGCACCTCGCACCTTGCACCTTGCACCTTGCGTTGTGCACCTGTCTGAGATGAAAATCGCGTTCATCGGTACCCACGGCGTCGGCAAGACGACGCTCTGTTACGACCTCGCTTCGGCGCTCAAGCGCCGCGGTGTCGACGCCGACATCGTCAAGGAAGTCGCGCGGCTGTCGCCGCTGCCGATCAATCGCAAGACCTCGCGCGAAGCCCAGACCTGGATCCTGATGACGCAGATCGCCGAGGAGATCCGCTCGGCGAGCCAGAACGCGGTCGTGGTGTGCGACCGGAGCGTGCTCGACAACTACGCGTACATGGTGCTGGCGTGCGGCCGGCAGAAGTCGATCGAACGCTTCGTGGACTACTGGATGCGGTCGTACGATCTGCTGTTCAAGGTGCCGGTGGTCGGTCAGGCGTCGGCCGACGGCGTGCGCGACACGGACGAGTTCTTCATGCGCGCGATTGACGATCTGGTCGACAGCATGCTCCGTGAAAAACAGATCGCGCACGAGCGGCTGCCGGCGGAGCGCGACGCGTGGATCGACGCCGTCAAGGACGTCGTGCTCAGACAACCGCAGCTCAGCGAGAGATTGTGGTAGAGGACTGAGAAGTGCGAAGTGCGAACCGAGAGCGTGTGAAGGAATCGCCGTAGCGCCGGACTTCAGTCCGGCCTGTCGGGCGCATCTGAAGATGCGCGCTACGGATGATGCGATTATCTCTCAGACTCTGACGACTGAGAACTGAGGACTGAGGACTGTCGACTGTCGACTAACGGGCGCCTGAGACAGGAGGCTTGATGAGGACCGGGGTGGTTGTTCGACTCATCGTGAGTTCGTGCCTGGCGTTTGGATTCTGCGCATCGTCTCTGTTCGCTCAAGGCAAACCGCGCGCGCGCGACCTCGGCATTCCGTTCGACGGCACACCCGGTCCGCTCAACGCGATCACCGATGTCGCCGGGATCGAGGTCGGGCACACGACGCTCATCTCGGGTGAGGGGAAGCTCGTGGTCGGGCGCGGGCCGGTGCGGACAGGGGTGACGGCGGTTCTGCCACAAGGCAAGGCGTTCCGCGACCGCGTGTTCGGCGCGTGGTTCACGTTGAACGGCAACGGTGAGATGACGGGCACGACATGGCTCGAGGAATCCGGCGCGCTCGGGTCGCCGATCCTCATCACGAACACGCACAGCGTCGGCGTCGTGCGCGACGCCGTAATCGAGTGGAACGCGAAGCGTGGCGGGTCCGGCGACTACTCGGGTGACTTCAGCCTGCCCGTCGTGGCCGAAACCTGGGACGGGTTTCTGAACGACATCAACGGGTTTCACGTTCGCAAGGAGCACGTGTTCCAGGCGCTCGACGGCGCGCAAGCCGGTCCGGTCGCCGAGGGCAACGTCGGCGGCGGCACCGGTATGATCGTTCACGGGTTCAAAGGCGGGATCGGCACCTCGTCACGCCGCGTCGAGGCGGACGGCGCCACGTACACCGTTGGCGTGCTGGTGCAGGCCAACTACGGCACGCGCCTGCTCCTGCGCATCGCCGGGGTGCCGGTGGGGCAGGAGATTCGAGACCTGATGCCCGAGTCGGGGAAAAGAGACGACGACCAGGGATCGATCATCGTGGTCGTCGCCACCGATGCGCCGCTCCTGCCGCACCAGTTGAAGCGCCTCGTGAAGCGCGTCGCGCTCGGCATCGGTGTGATGGGCGGCCGGGGCGGCAACTCCTCCGGCGACATCTTCATCGCCTTCTCGACCGCGAACCTCGACATCGCGAAGACGAACGGTCTGGCGCAGGTGGCGATGCTGCCCAACGAGCAGATCAATCCGCTCTTCTCGGCGACGGCAGACGCGACCGAAGAGTCCATCGTCAATGCACTGGTCGCTGCCGAAGACATGGTCGGGGTGAATGGCAACAAGGTCTACGCGATTCCGCACCAGCGCCTGCGCGACGTGCTGCGCAAGTACAACCGGCTCGTGGAGCCGGTGCGGCCGCCGGTGTGGTGAGCGCGCCCGATCGGTGTTTCATGAGGTCACACCCGCCATGTTCTTCAGAATGACTGTTTCAGTGGTCGCCATCGTGAGCGCGGGCAGTCTGCAGGCGCAGCAGACGGCGCCTGCCGATCGGCAGGAACTGTATCGCTTCGTGATGATCCAGGCGGCGCCGGGGAAGCTGCCTGATCTCCTCACCCTCTATCGCCAGCGTGCCGCGGTCATCACGGCCGGCGGGGACGAGCTGCCCGTCCTGGTCCGGCACTCGCAGGGCGACCGCTGGGATCTGCTCGTCATCTACCCCGGCGGGAGCTTTAGCGAGTACTACAGCCGCGAGCGGATCGCGAAGCGCGAGGCCGCTGCGAACGCGTCGGGCGTGGGGAACGCGGCGTTCGCGAAGCAGTTCTACGATCTCGGGCCTGGCACGAGGACGTCTACGTCGAGGGGCCGCCGCTCGCCGAGCTGCGCGCGTATCTCAAGGACACGAGTCTGGTCCACCTGGAGATGATGCAGGCGCTTGCCGGCAAGCGGGACGAACTCATCAAGGAACGCCAGATGGAAAACGTCTTCAACACGCAGCGCGGCCGGCCGGCCGCGCTGATCTTCACGCACGAACAGGGCGCCGCGTGGGACGTCATCACGCTCGACGCGTGGCGCGACTGGCGGCAGTACGGCGAGCTGCAGATGATTCCGGCCGATGTCTCGGACGCCGCGGCCAGGAAGGCCGGATTCGCCAATGCCGACGCCGTCGGCGTCTACATGCGCAGCCTCATCTCGACGCACCGCGACACGCTGGGGTCGCTCGTCGCGCTGACGCCGCGACCGTAGAGCCGCACTACGGTTCCCGGCTCATCGGCGGAGGTCGGGGACCGCCAGACAGCCCCTTCTTCATGTACTTCGAGTGGTCGCGAGGGCGAATGGTCTGGCGCAGGTGACGATGCTGCCACCTGGTCTCCTCGATCTTAGGGGTAAGCACGGGACATCTCGGTAGATGTCGATGTATAGTCGCGCACGTGACAACGCACCAGAAAGACCACCTCAGCGACACGGCAGCGATCTGATGTTGGTGGAGAACTTCCGGTAGCGCCATGATCGGCCACACGCTGGGCCATTACCGGATCGAAGCCAAGCTGGGCGAGGGCGGCATGGGAGTGGTGTACAAGGCCCTCGACACCCACCTCGACCGCCCCGTGGCCATTAAGGTGCTCCGTCCCGACGCCGTCGCCAACCCCGAGCGCACGCGGCGCTTCGTCCTGGAGGCCAAGTCCGCATCCGCCCTGAACCACCCCGGGATTCTGCACATCTACGACATCGATCAGGCCGGCGGCGTGGACTTCATCGCCATGGAGTACGTGCCCGGCAAGACGCTCGACCAGGTTGTCGGGCGTAAAGGTCTGGCTCTTGGCGAAACGCTGCGGTACGCCGTGCAGATCGCCGACGCGCTGGCCAAGGCCCACGCGGCAGGGATTGTCCACCGCGATATCAAGCCCGCCAACATCATGGTCACCATGGTCACCATGGTCACCGGCGAGGGCCTGGTGAAGCTGCTGGATTTCGGCCTGGCCAAGCTGACCGAACCCATCGAGA
>CAYHRK010000358.1:0-3646 GCA_964358795.1 uncultured Vicinamibacterales bacterium | reverse complement strand
CGGCCCGACAAGGCGTTGGCGGTGGATGACGTGGCGGCGTGGAACGGGTGGGTCCAAAAGTTGGAGAGCGCCGCAGGGGTCAGTATATCGAGTTGGGCGTTGCTGCTCGATGCGCTTGAGGCCCGGCACCTGTTCTTTCACGAGATGGGATGCCGAGCATCCGACCATGGACTGGACAGGATGTACGCAGCGCCGCATACCGATGTCCTGGCTGCGGGAGCGTTCGACCGCCTGCGTGCAGGGGTTGCGCTCGATGATGGCGAGGCAGAGATGATCCGATCCGCGCTGCTGCATCGCCTGGCGTTGCTCGACCACTCCAGAGGGTGGGTGCAACAGTTCCACCTGGGTGCCCTGCGCAACACCAACACGCGCATGCGCCGGATGCTTGGACCCGACACCGGGTTCGACTCCATCGGCGACTTCGAGCAGGCGCGGCCTCTTGCGCGCTTCCTGGATCGTCTGGCCGACACGAATCAGCTTGCCAAAACGATCCTCTATAACCTGAACCCGGCAGACAACGCCATCTTCGCCACCATGATCGGCAATTTCCAGGATGGCAGCACACCTGGAAAGATGCAGTGGGGCTCGGCCTGGTGGTTTCTCGACCAGCGCGACGGCATGACCGCGCAGTTGGAGACGCTGGCCAACATGGGGCTGCTGGCGCGATTCGTGGGCATGGTGACCGACTCGCGCAGCTTCCTCTCCTATTCACGCCACGAGTACTTTCGGCGCCTGTTGTGCCAACTATTGGGCGAGGAAGTTCGTGCCGGCCGCCTTCCAGACGACCGGGCGGCCCTGGGCCAACTGGTGGCGAACGTCTCCTATTTCAACGCCCGCGCGTATTTCGGATTTCCGGGCTAGCGCCAATACTGTTCACACATCGTCACCCCGGTGAAAACCGGGGTCCAGCGTGCCACCCTGACTGGATTCCGGGTTCCGCTCGGCGGCCCCGGAATGACGGCAGGGTGTCATTCGAACGGCATCCAGGCTAGCGCTGAACGCGGCCGCTGGCGTCGCCCTTGGCCAGACGATCGACCTCATCGACCGACACGCGATTGAAGTCGCCGGGAATCGTCTGTTTCAACGCGCTGGCCGCCACGGCAAAGCGCAAGGCGGCTTCCGGCGTTCTGCCGGTCGCCAATGCGTAGATGAGGCCCGCGGCGAAACTGTCACCGCCACCGATCCGATCGACCAGTCGCACGTCGTAGTGCTGACTGTGGAAGAACGACTTGGACTCGCCATCCCACAGCGCCGCGCTCCAGCCGTTGTCGCTGGCCGACACGCTCTCGCGCAACGTGATGGCGACCAGCGCCGGGCCGAATTCGCGCGTGAGTTGTTCGGCCACCTGGCGGTAGCCATTGAGGTTCAGGAGGCCGCTGGTGACATCGGTATCCGGCACGTGCAGGCCGAGTACGGACTGCATATCTTCTTCGTTGGCGATGACGACGTCGACCAACGCCATCAGCGGGCGCATCACGGCCTGCGCCTGGGCCTCGGACCAGAGTTTCTTGCGATAGTTCAAGTCCACGCTGACGCGTGCACCGGCGCGCTTCGCTGCTTCCAAGGCTTCCCGGGTACACGCGGCAGCCTTCGCGCCGAGGGCCGGCGTAATGCCGGTTACGTGAAACCACCCTGCGCCGGCCATCACCTCGTCCCACGGTACGGAGCCTGGTTCGATCTCGCTGATCGATGAATGCGCCCGGTCGTACACCACTGTGGATGCGCGCTGGCTCGCACCAGCCTCGGCGAAGTAGATGCCGACGCGTTCGCCGCCACGCATGATCGCGTGCGTCTTGACGCCTTCGGCGCGCAGGGCCTTCACGGCCGCCTCGCCGATGGCATGCGTCGGCAGGCGCGTGACGTAGCAGCTGTCGAGACCGAAATGGGCGAGGCTGACCGCCACATTGGCCTCGCCGCCGCCGAAAGTAGCGGAGAAGACAGGCGATTGGAAGAAGCGTTCGAATCCAGGCGGGCTGAGCCGCAACATGATTTCGCCGAAGCAGACGACCTTCATCCCTGTTTCTCCCGCGCAGCCTTCACGCTGGCGACGATGCGGCGCGCGTTGGCGGTGATCACCTGGTAGTCGCCTGCCGCGATCGCCTTCGCGTCGAGCAGTGCCGTGCCCACGCCCACGGCCACAGCTCCGGCTGCGATCCACTCGCCGGCGTTGTCGAGCGACACACCGCCGGTGGGCATCAACTTCACCTGCGGGAGCGGGCCACGCACGTCTTTGAAGAAGCCCGGCCCGAGCGCGGTTGCCGGAAACACCTTCACGATGTCCGCGCCGGTCTCCCATGCGCCAAGAATTTCGGTGGGTGTGAAACACCCGGGCATCGCGGCAACATCGTAGCGGTGGCAGGTCGCAATCACCTCGGCCCGAAAGACGGGACCCACCACGAACTGCGCGCCGGCGAGGATAGCGAGGCGTGCCGTTTCAGGATCGAGGACGGTGCCTGCGCCCAGCACGAAGCCGCCGGGAAGGCTGCGTGCCAGCTGCGCGATCATCTCGATGGCGTGCGGCACGGTCATGGTGACCTCCAGCGCGCGCACGCCGCCGTCCGCCAACGCGTCGATCACGGCGCGCAGTTTCTCGGGCTCGCGCATCCGGATCACCGCGACAATGCCACCGGCTTCAATCGCCTTGACGATCTCCGCCCGTCCGTGTTGCGCCATAATCGACCCCGCCAGTCGGCCGGCTCACTGACGCCGGCCTGCCATGTGGTCAAGCCACTTTCCGCCATAGAGTACTACTGCTTCGGCGATCACGCCAGGCGTCGTCAGAGCCGACGTTGTCCTGGCTCTTGTTGTCAACTCGGCTGCCACACTCATGGAGGGCGCCAGGCAGAAGCTTGACGCTGGAGGGGCTGCCGGACCTGCCACCGGTGAAGATGTATTCGGAGACAAGGCGATGCAAGCGGCGCGGAAGAGCAAGCTGCCGAAACGGATCGTCGGATTGCTCGACGTCGCTCCCAAGTACCCGGAAGGAACGGGCGTCCGGCTGCACGTGAAAACGTCCAGAGAGATCGGGACGTTGAAGAAACTCGCCGCGATCACGCTGGCGAACTGATCAGCGATGCTACACTTCGACCTGCCGGAGCCCGCGCTCGGCAACCAATTGGAGGGTGCGCCGTGTTGGCTCGTCTGCCGCTGCAGATCGCGTGCGTGTTTCTCTTGATGACGCCGGCGGTCGCCTGGCCCGTGCAGCAGGCCGCTGGCGCGCCCGCCACACCGCCAGCGGCGGCCACGCCGATTCCCGCCACCTGGACGCTGGTCTTCTCCGACGAGTTCGACAGCGCGAGCACGCTCGACCCTGCGAAGTGGGGTTATGAGACCGGCTACATCCGGAATCGCGAGGCACAGTACTACACGTCCCGCCCGGAAAATGTCCGCGTCGAGGCGGGCAACCTGGTGATCGAGGGCCGCAAGGAGGCCTACCAGGGCTACGCCTACACGTCGGCCAGCATCAACACCCTCGCCCGGTTCGAGTTTCTCTACGGCCTGGTCGAAGTGCGGGCGAAGTTGCCGACGGGCAACGGCGCGTGGCCGGCCATCTGGATGCTCGGCATCAATCGTACACAGGTCGGCTGGCCAGCCTGCGGCGAGATCGACATCATGGAGAATGTCGGGTTCGATCCGCGCGCCATTC
>CAYHRK010000357.1:0-3664 GCA_964358795.1 uncultured Vicinamibacterales bacterium | reverse complement strand
CCCGCGAACGCGGGAATCCAGCCTGGACGTCGCAGCTTGGACCTCCCCAGTCTGGACCCCCGCTTTCTTGGGCCGCCGTAGCCGAGGGCGAAGGCGCCCGCGGGGGTGACGACATTCCCTCGCCCCGCATCAAGTGCGGGGCAGGCTTTTCGACGGGGTGACAGACGGCGCCGGGTCAAGATCAGCCGGGGCAGTCTTCGCAGCGTCAACGGAATAGCCCAGCGCACGCGGCAGCGGTCGCAGCTCAACCTCGAGCGAGGCCCAGCGCGTCTTCCAGCGCGCGATTTACAACGTACAATAGGCATGAGAGGTCGTAGCGAACATGGCTACTTTGCAGCCGCGTCGCCCCGAGCATTTGCCGGACTATAGTGAAATGTGCCTGCAGGCGTTGGTCGAACACGGCCTGGCAAAGCACATCTCGCTGGGCGGCGCTTTTGGTCTGCTGCACTATCTTGATTATCGCGCCACCCACGATGTCGATGCCTGGTGGACTGAGACGGCTGCCGAGGCCGACCGTCGGCAGGTGCTTCACATCCTGGAAGGTGTCTTGAGTGTGGCGGGTGAGGTGAAAACCCGCGCCTGGGGTGATGTGGCCAGTGTGGAGTTGGTGCGCGCCGGGAAAACAGTGTTCAGTTTTCAGATTGCCCGTCGTTCGGCGCAACTGGAACCGTCGCGTCTGGCCCCCTGGATTCGAGTGCCGCTCGATAGCCTGGTCGATCTGGTGGCCAGCAAAATGGTGGCCCTGGTCGAACGCGGAGCGCCCCGCGATTTTCGCGACATTCACGCGGTGTGCCAGGCTGGCCTGCTGACGCCGCCTGACTGTTGGCGGCTATGGCAGCGGCGCCAGGCCGCGGCGGGCGGCTCGGCGGATGTCGAGCGGGCCACACTGGCCATTCAAACCCACCTGGCGCGGATTGCGCAGCATCGTCGCCTGGATCATATCGCCGACTCGACTCAGCAACAGCAGGCCAAAGCCGTGCGGGCCTGGTATATGGGAGCGTTTCTCGATGCCGTCCGATAACGTTCCTGTTGAGGTCTGGTTGGATGGCGCGCTGTATCCCGATGTGGCGCCGCCCGACCGACTGGATGACCTCGACGATCGGATCGATTTTCTGGCTCGCCTGTGCGCCGCGTGGGATTTTGGCCTCTTGCCGGAACCGGCAACGATTGCCGAAATTCGCCGTCCTCGGTGGCGCGCGGCGGTCGATCACTGCCAATTACTGACCTCGCCGACGTATCACTTGCTGCGCGCGTGGCATGGCCTGCCGGCTTTGCCCTATCTGGGTCAAACCCTTGCCTATATTCAGGATGACCCCAATTTAGCCTATGTCTGAATTGCCAGTCCCCATGACCTCCCCCACCTCACCGTCCGCCGCGCGATCGGCGGGCCTGCAGGTATCTGAGCACAGATTGGTGCTGCTTGCCGGTGATCTGGCGATGGGCTTCACGGCGATTCTGGTGTCGCTGTGGACGTGGTCGATCACGGCTGGCTATCCGTTCGACGCCGGCTTCGTGGCGTCTCGCGCGTGGTGGATGCTGGTGGTGCCGGTGTGGGCCACGGCACTGGCCCCGACCCGTGAAGTGCAGAACGCGCTCTCGCTCGAGCGCACGCGGCGAGGGATGGCCGGCGCCGCGGGCGTGCTGCTGGTGGTGTATCTGGCGCTCTACTTCTATGTGTCGCCCGACACGCTGCCCAGGCTGATGGCGTTGTACGTGCTGTGGGAATCGGTGCTGCTGACATCCGCGTGGCGTGTGGCCTACGTGTTCGCCTTCACCAGGCCGGGCACGCGCCGTCGTGTGCTGATTGTCGGCACAGGCGAGGGCGCGCTGACGATGGCACGCACCATTGCGCACCACGCGCCGCATCTTTCCGTGGTGGCGTTCGCGAATACAGAAGTCGGCGACGTCGGCTCAGCCACCGCGACAAGCCATGTCGAGCTCGACGGCATTCCCGTGCTCGGCCCTGCCGATTCTATCGACGCTGCGGTGGCACGAGAGGGCATTGCCGAAGTGATTCTTGCATCGGACAACGCCAGCGCGGCCGCGCGTCTGCCGGCCCTGCTTCGATGTCAGGAGCGCGGCGTGGACGTGGTGCCCATGTCCACACTCTACGAGCAGTTCCTGCGCCGTGTGCCGGTGGGCCACATTGCACCCGACTGGCCCTTTACGCTGCTGGCCGAAGCCGTTCGCGCGCGCGACGCCTCGCGCCTGGCGAAGCGATTGTTCGACATCGCCGGAGCGCTGGTGGGCCTCGTTGCGCTAATCGTCGCACTGCCCATCGTCGGCCTGCTGACGCTGATTGAAAGCGGCCGTCCGATCTTCTACCGCCAGATGCGCAGCGGTGCGGGTGGCGCCAGCTTCCGGGTACTGAAACTGCGCACGATGCGCGCGAACGCGGAAACAGACGGCCCGCGATGGGCGGAGCCTGGCGATGCGCGTGTGACCGCGGTTGGCCGGTTGCTCCGGCGCTCGCGCCTGGATGAACTGCCGCAGGTCATCAACATCCTCTGCGGCGACATGAGCCTGGTGGGTCCGCGCCCCGAGCGGCCGGAATTCATCGCCGACCTCGAACGGCAGATTCCGCTGTATCGCGCGCGGCTAATGATGCGGCCGGGTCTGACGGGATGGGCGCAGGTGAACCTGCCCTACGCGGACTCGCTCGACGAGGCGCGGTTGAAGCTGGAGTACGACCTGTACTACATCAAGCATCGGACGCTGGGATTCGATGTGTGGATCATCCTGCGCACGCTGGCCACGATCCTGAGATTCGGCGGAAGGTAGGAGGTAGAGGAGTGATGCCATGACCACCGACGTGGTGCCAGGTTCGCGGTTGACGGCTGCCAAGGCGCTGGCCGCTGTTGTAGCGCTGCTTGTGCTGTCTCTGGTGTTGCCGCCCGCGGTGGCCACGTGGGTGGCTGATGCACGGTTGGAGCGCGCGCGGGTCGAGACGGCAGCGCTGGCGGAGGCTCTTCGGACGGGGGCGACGAATGGTGGCCAGTTTGGCTCCGCCGTGGTGCTTGCCGGATCGGGCCGGTTGCCAAAGGCCACTAGCCCAGCGACACACGCCTGGCTATCGGCCTCGCGCGGATCCCTGACTGCACAACCAGACCCCTGGGGAAACGCCTACTTGGTCCTCCTGGGGCGCATGCACACAGACAGCGCGACCGCGTCGGCCGATCGCGTTCTTGCTATGTACGTCCTTTCCGCCGGGCCGAACGGCGCGATCGAGACCCCGTTCGATCCTGCTGCCAACGACGCCGGCATTGTCAGCTTTGGCGGCGGCGGCGACGACGTGTGGGTGCGGGTACCACTCCCGGAGTAGGATGAGCCCCATGACGACCCTGCAGCCTGTGGTCGACCACCTGCGGGCCCAGTTGGGCACGCGGTTGCTGGCGATCGTGCTCTTTGGGTCGCGCGCCCGCGGCGACGCCCGCCCGGACAGCGACATCGACCTGCTGGTTGTCGCCGATGGATTGGCACGAGATCCCATCTCCCGCCTGACCGAACTGCGCCGGCCCCTGGCCGGCCTCGTGTCTACGCTGCCAGGATCGCTCGGCCTGGTCGCGCGCACGCCGTCGGAAGTCGAGTCCAACCTCTCCCCGCTCTTGATCGACGTCTGCGCCGAGGGCATCTGCCTGTTCGGCGACGAGTACTTCGAACCGTT
>CAYHRK010000356.1:0-3673 GCA_964358795.1 uncultured Vicinamibacterales bacterium | reverse complement strand
GGGACGCCGAAGCTGCCGCAGGCAGCGAAGGCGCCTTCGGCTACGGCGGCCCAAGGGCGATCGGGGCCGGGAGAGGCACCGCCACTCCGTCATTCCCGCTCTCCCTTCGTCATTCCCGCGGGCGCCTTCGCCTTCGGCTACGGCGGCCCAAGGATGCGGGAATCCAGAACCTGGACCCCCGCGTGCGCGGGGGTGCCACACGGGGCGCGGGGGTGACGACGGGAACTTGCTTCATCCGGTACGATGAATCCCATAGAAGATGTCTAGTCCGTTGTCCTTTGTCCTGTGTTCGTAGCCGGTGCATAGGGATGCCGCAGCTCCACGGGCTTTGTCCGGCTGCGAACTCGCACGTTGATCATCTCCACGAACACCGAGAACGCCATCGCGAAGTAGATGTACCCCTTCGGGATGTGGTGGCTGAACCCATCGGCCATCAGCGAAAATCCGATGAGCAGGAGGAAGCTGAGGGCCAGGATCGGGATGAAAATCACGTTGTCAACGCCCAGCACCACTTCGAGCGACGTCAGCGTGATGAGCGCGATCCAGGTTTGGGGATTGGTGAGCCAGTCGATGATGTGCATCTCGGCGACTATCTTACCGGATGTGCTCTTGACGTCCTGTCCTGCTAAGATCTCGAGTTACCCGAGGGAGGTGTCATGCGCAGGTTCGCTCGCCCGCTCTTCGTGTTCGCTCTGGTCGTGGCCGTTGGTGCCGCCGTACCGGCCGCCGGTCAGACCAGGTCCCCCAAGAAGACCTTCACCTATGAGCAGGTGTTTGGCGACGCACAGCCTGGACCCCCAGGCGCCACGGCCGATCGACCGTCGTTGATGGGTCAACTGCCCGCGATCAGCGGCTGGGCAGACGACCAGTACTACCTCGAGACGCGACAGGACCCGGCCGACAAACAGATGAAGACCTTCAAGGTCAGCGCGGTCGACGGAAGCGCCACGGTGGACCAGGCGCCGCCCGGAACCGTACGGCCAGGCACGGGCGGGTTTGGAGGAGGCCGCGGGACCGGTGGCGGAATACCGTCGCCCGATGGCACACGCACGGTGAGTGCACGCGACCGAGATCTGGTCTTGACCGACGTGGCCATGCAGAAAAGCCGTCAACTGACGGCGAACCCGGGTGAAGAACGCAACCCGCGGTTCTCGCCAGACGGAAACTGGATCGCCTACACCCGCGACGGCAATCTCTTCGCCTACGATATCCAGAACAGCCTCGAGCACCAGTACACCGACGATGGGAGCGACGTCATCTACAACGGATGGGCATCGTGGGTGTACATGGAGGAGATTCTCGGCCGCGCTACGGCCTACGCGGCCTTCTGGTGGTCGCCCGACAGCAAGAAACTGGCGTTCCTCAGGTTCGACGACAGTCCTGTGCCGGTCTTCCCGATTTACCACGCGGATGGTCAGCACGGCGAGTTGGAACGGCAGCGCTACCCCAAGGCGGGAGACCCGAATCCTTACGTGCAGCTGGGCATCGCGTCGGTGGGCGACGGCAAGGTGACCTGGGCGGACTTCGATCCGAAGGCCGACCACTACGTCGCCTGGCCGTTCTGGACACCAGACAGCAAGACGCTGACCGTCCAGTGGATGAACCGTGGCCAGGACACGCTGCGCCTCTACAACTGCGACCCGGCCACCGGAAAGAAGACGATGATCTTCGAGGAGAAGCAGCGGGCGTGGGTTGAGTGGTTCGAGGACTTCACGTACTTGAAAAACGGCGGCACGATCATCCACAGCGGCGTGGACGGCTGGGAGCACCTCTACCTCTACAATAACGACGGCTCGCTGAAGAAGCGCCTCACCTCCGGTCCGTGGCGTGTGAATACCATCGTCAAGATCGACGAGGTGGGCGGCTTTGTCTACTTCACCGGTCGGCCCGGCAAGTCGTGGGACATGCAGTTGATGCGCGTGAAGATGGATGGCACGGGTCTCGACACCTTGACGAAGGGTGACGGCGTGCACAACGCGCGCTTGTCGCCCGACAATTCGTACTTCATCGACACCGTGAGCACGATGTCGACGCCGCAGGTGATGAACCTGTACAAAATCGACGGCACACTGGTTCGCAAGCTGGGCGATGCACGCACAGCCGACATGGAGCAGTGGGCGTGGGGCAAGGGCGAGATCTTCACAATCCCGTCAGAAGACGGCCAGTTCCAGCTGCCCGCTTCCTGGGTGCTGCCGCCCGACTTCGATCCGAAGAACATGAAGAAACAGTATCCGGTGATCTTTTCGATCTACGGCGGGCCGAATGCGGGCACCGTGTCCAATACCTGGCCCTCGTTGCAGGCGCACTATTGGGCGCAGCGCGGCGTGATCACGATCAGCGTGGACCATCGGGCCAGCGGCCACTTCGGCAAGAAGGGCGTGGACCTGATGCACCGCAATCTCGGCAAGTGGGAGATGGCAGACCTGATCGCCGCCGCCAAGTGGTTGCGATCGAAGCCCTTCATTGCCAAGGACCGCATCGGCATTGCCGGCCGATCCTACGGCGGATACACGACCATGATGGCGCTGACGTTCGGTGCGGGCCACTTCAACTTCGGCCAGGCGGGATCGTCGGTGACCGACTGGCAGTTGTACGACAGCGTCTATACCGAACGGTATATGGACACACCCAAGGAGAATCCGGTTGGCTACAAGGATGGTGCGGTGCTGACGTATGCCGAGCGCTATAAGGGAGGCCTGCGGATTACGCATGGCACGATTGACGACAACGTGCACATGCAGAACAGCATCCAGGTGATTGACTGGCTCACGACGAACAACAAGCCGTTCGAAATGATGTTCTATCCCGACAGCCGGCACGCCGTCAGCCAGCGCGCGCACGTGATGCGCGAAACACACGATTTCTGGATGCGTACCCTGCTGGGGCCATCTGTTCCCCCCAAGGCGCAGCCGGCTGCGAAGCAGTGACCGACCCACGGGAACCAACGGCCATGTAACCTCCCGCAGCCGTCCCTGGTCTAATCCTCACCAGGTGGCCTGTCCCCGTCATGTGTGAAGTGGATCCCGGAGCGCGGCGCCCGGATGGCAAGGCGGGACGACCGAGAATACCGGGAGTATTTGAGGGAGGAGCAACGCAGCCAGGCGGGATGCCCCGCCCGGGAGTCGCTTTACAGATGACGGAGACAGGCCACTAGAACGGGTTGCCGCCAATGAACAGAATCCTGCGGGGATTGAGCAGCCGACGGTTGCCATGCGGATGTCTGCTGGGAATCTACGAGACCTACGACGGACGGGTGGTCTCCATCCTCGATATGAGGGATGAGCAGTGCCGGGAACCGCGCCACCAGAACGGCGTCGAAGCAGACGAAGAACCGGATCAGAAGAGGCCCGAGACGTCCAGCGCGGCCTAGAGTCTTTCTCCGGATTTCGGGTCTTTCAACGGTGCGCGTGCGGCAACGGCCACGATGCCGCTCAGGCCGACGAGTCCCACCAGGTTCGGAAACACCTGCAGGCCATTCATCAAATCGCCCCAGGCCCAGACCGTCTCCACACTGAGCGTCGCCCCAAACGGAATGAGCAGGCAGTAGACCCACCGGTAGGGCACCGTCACCCGCTTGCCGAGCAGATACTCGAAGAACTGCTCGCCGTAGTACGCCCAGCCGATCAGCGTGGTATAGCCGAACAGAAAAGCGCAGAACGCCACGATCCAGCCC
>CAYHRK010000355.1:0-3687 GCA_964358795.1 uncultured Vicinamibacterales bacterium | reverse complement strand
AGGCGACGGGGAACCACGCGCGGGCAGCGAGGCTGCGCGCCCGCTAGCCGCGTACGAGAGACGTTGGCCGGTCACACACCCGGGCCGCTGCGCCAGTCTTCGCGCGTGAACGGATCGGCCTGGTAGCCGGCCTCACCCAGGAACGCGATCGGGTTGTCGCCGGGCAGCTTCTTGCCGAAGCGCTTCCGGACCGGCCCCACCTCGGTTGGGCCGACCGAGTAGAACGACATGAACCCGAGAATCGCAAGCGCGAACAACCCGAGCACGACACGCGCCACTGGCACGGAATGTGGCATGTGAGCAAGGGCGGTATTGATTGCTACCGGCCTTCCTGCTATCGTCTGACCGGTTGGAGGAACTCGGGCAGTATCCCCAGACCCGGCCTGGGTTTGCCGTTTGAAGCCCGCCTCGACCAGAGACCGGAGACCACCATGCTCGACGAAGCGACGCCTGTCGACACGGGGGTGCTCGAGCGTCTGCTCGACATCCGGCAACAGCAGGCTACGTTCGATGGGTTCTGCGCCCGCGTCGACCAGTTGAAGGCCCGCCACACGGATGCCGTCTCGAGCCGGGTCTTGCGGGACTACCAAGTTCGCCTGGCGAGCCTCGAAGATGCCGCGCAGCCGCTGCTCGCGCAGGCACGCGTCGAACACGACCGGCTCGTCCAGAACGGCGGACAGGTTCAGCAACGTCGAGACGCAGCGGCCCTGGAGAAGGAAGAACTCGAGCTGCGCCACGAAGCGGGCGAACTCGATGAAACCCAGCTCCAGGAGCGCCTCCAGGATCCCGAGCGCACGATCGGCGAATGTGACGACACGCTGCGTACCCTCCAGGGCTTGCAGGCGCGATTCGCTGAGGTGCTGGTCGACCGCGCGCCCGCCGCGCCCGTTCCGCCTGCCCCGCCCGCCAAGCCCAGAATCGACGAGACTCAAGTCGGATCAGAACCGGCCGGCGAGGCCAGGCTCTCGCCCATCGCCGCGCACGGCATCGAGCGGATCGACCCAGGGGCGACTCGGGTCCTGCAGCCGTTCAGAGACCTGGCGATGTCTCCGTTCTCATCTGACACGGTGGATCTCGGACTGTCGTCCGCCGCGCCGGCGATCGATCAGGCCGTTGCTCCGGAAGCGTCATTGCGGGTCGAAGTGGAAGGGGAGGCGCCCGCCACCTATGTGCTGGGGATGGCGACCAGCATCGGGCGGTCTGACGAGAATGACATCCGCATCTCGACCAGCGGCGTATCCCGTCATCATGCGACCATTCACTGCCGCGGCGGCGGGTTCGTCGTCCAGGACGCCGGGTCGCAGAACGGTACCGACGTCAACGGCCAGCGAGTCGAATCGCAGCCTCTGGTCAGCGGCGACCTGATCTGCATCGGCAACGCGCGAGTGTATTTCTTCCAGTTCGAGAGCACGTCTCCCTCCACACCGGGCGAGCGCGGGGGCCGCGCCAAGGCCCGCACCCTAGGACACCGCCATGCCCACATTGGTTGAGAAGGTGGGGGCATCGGTCGTGGTCGTGCTGGCGAGCACGATCGACGGCCGGGGGGCGATCGAGTTCGACCGGAAGATGGCGCAGCAGCTCGAGTCAGGATCCCGGCTGTTCGCTGTCGATTTCTCCTCCGTGCGGCTCATCACGAGCGCCGGGCTCCGCGTGCTGCTGATGTTGCGGAAACGCGCCGGCGTCGAAGGAGGCCTCGTCCTCTGCGGACTGTCGGAACGCATCAGGACGCTGCTCGACATCGCCGGCCTGACGAGCCAGTTTCAGATGACGGCGACGCGCGACGAAGCCCTCGCGCATCTGGCTTCGCTCCACGCGGGACCGCCCGTGGCCGAGGCTCCGTCGTCGTCCCTCGGGCACCTGTTGCTCCGGCTGCTCGGACATTCTACGCCGGCGGGGGAACGCCCCGCCGGCGCCAGCGGTCCATCCCCTCCCGTGTCAGGGGTCGCGGCCCACGCAATGGACCTCCTGGGCCGCCGGAGTGACTCCGGCCGTGTTCGGTCTCTAGGCGACTGACACGCCCTATGCCCATTCTGAAGGTCGAGAGCGGGCCCTTTTCCGGACGTGCATACGAGTTCGATCGGACGGTGGTCGTCGGGCGCGACGACCAGGCGGATCTTCCACTGGGCCACCAGACGGTTTCGCGGCAGCACGCGATGCTGCGGTGGGCGAGCCGCCAGTGCTACATCGTCGATCTCGACAGTGCCAACGGCACGTTCGTGAACGGCAGGCGTATCGCGAAACCCACGGCACTCGCCGACGGCGACCTGGTCGTGCTGGGCACGATCAGGGTCCGATTCGGAACCGGCGAAGCGCCGCGCGAGCCCAGTGGCGACCGCACCACCATCACCTGGACCGACCGAGGCGTGTCCGCGGCGGAAACCAGAGCCTTTCCCGCATATGGTTCCGCGATCCTGGCGCCTGCGCCGCCGCCCGAGCCGGCATCGGTGGAGGCCTTGGCACGGCAGCTCAGTTTCCAGGAAGAGTTCGCCCGGATGAGTTGCCGGCGATTCGACGAACCCGCACTGCTGGAATTCCTAGTCAAAGGCTGCTTCGCGTTGCTGCCGGCAGCTCGGCGCGTGTCAATCCTGCTGGCCAACGACGACGCCACGCGGATGCTGCCCGCCGCCACCCGCAGTCGTGAGGGCCCGGTGCCGGAGATCCGGCTCAGCCGCACGCTCATCCAGCACGTGGTGGACCAGCGCGAGGCGATGCTGGTGGACTCGGAAGACAGCGACGCGCAATCAATCCTGTGCGTACCCATCGTCTTTGACGACCGGACCCTCGGCGTCATCCATGCCGACGCGGGCTCGACGGCGGAACGGTTCTGTGAAACCGACTTGGCGATGTTGGTGCGTGCGGCGGGACCCGTGGGTCTGGCGCTGGCGTACACGCGCCTGCACGCGCAGGAAGTCGAACAGGAGGTGCTCGCGCACGACATGGCCATCGCGACGAAGGTCCAGCAGCAGTTCCTTCCACAACGCATGCCCAGTCTCGACGGGTACACGTTCGATGTGGACTTCGACCCGGCCGCGGGTGTCGGCGGCGATTTCTACGACGTGCTGCAGTTGGCCCCGGATGTGTGGTGCCTGGGCGTGGGCGACGTCTGCGGCAAAGGCGTGTCAGCTGCGCTCTTTGCGGCAAAAGTCGGGAGCGACCTTCGATACCAGGCGATTGGCGAGACCGAGCCGGCCGCCATTCTTCAGCGCGTGAATCGCGTCATCTGCGCAGGTGGGCAGGAGGACATGTTCGTCACCGCCGTACTCGCGACGCTTCACGTGTCGGAGGGCCGGCTGCTCGTGTCGAGCGCCGGCCACCCATGGCCCATCGTCCGCCGTGCCACCGGCCAGACCGCCGGCATCGCCGGCACCAGCGACGCGCCGCTCGGCGTCAGTCCAGACACCGTTTTTCACCAACGCGAATACGTACTGTCGCCTGGCGAAATCGCGGTGTTTTTCACGGACGGACTGACGGAAGCGCTAGACGCCAGCGGCGAACTGTTCGGCGAGGAACGCCTGGAGAACGCCATTAGCGCCAGCGATGGCACGCCACGACACGTGGTGGAGGTGGTCCGGTCGTGTCTGGATGGATTCGTTGGCCAGGCGCCACAAAGCGACGACCGGACGCTGCTCTGCCTTAGGTACGACGGCGGCCGCAAGAAACCCGCGACCCCTCCGGCGCCGGCGGAAC
>CAYHRK010000354.1:0-3694 GCA_964358795.1 uncultured Vicinamibacterales bacterium | reverse complement strand
GGTGAGTGGGGAGGAGTCAGTCATGACCGCCAAGCGTGCCGTTCTTGCCGTGTTGTTGGTGCTGGTGTGTGTCACGCAGGCCATGGCCCAGGCCTTGCCGGTGGCGAAGCCCGACGAGGTCGGGTTGTCGCAGCAGCGGCTCGACCGGCTCAAGGCGGTGATCCAGGACTACGTCGACAAGGGACGGATTGCGGGTGTCGCCACGGTGATCGTGCGCGGCGGCAAGCTGGCGCACTTTGAAACCTACGGCAAGATGGACGTGGAGCGAAACGTGCCGATGCGCAAGGGTGCGATCCTGCGCATGGCGTCCATGTCGAAGGCGGTGACGACGGTTGGCGCGATGATCCTGTATGAGGAGGGCAGGCTGCTGCTGACCGACCGAGTCTCGAAATACTTGCCGGCGTTCGCACAGACCAGTGTGGCGGCACCCCCGCCTCCCGGAACGCCTGGGTCGGGGCGATTCGCGGTCGTGCCCGCAAGACGGGAAATCACGATCCGCGATTTGCTGACGCACACGGCGGGCATCTCGTACGGACAGGGCAATCTAGCCGAATCCCAGTACAAAACCGCCGGCATCCTGGGGTGGTACCTCGCCGACAAGAAGGAGCCGATCGGATCGCTGATGGAGCGGTTGGCCAGCCTGCCGTTCGATGCGCAACCGGGCGAACGGTTCGTCTACGGCTACAACACCGACATTCTGGGCGCCGTGATCGAGAAAGCGTCGGGCATGCCGCTGGACCAATTCTTCCGCTCCCGGATTTTCGAGCCCTTGAAGATGGTGGACTCTGCATTTTTTCTTCCCCCCGATAAGGCCGATCGTCTCGCGACGGTCTATTCGGCCACGCCGGGAGGCTCACTAGTTCGTGCGCCCGAGCCAGGCATGGGCCAAGGCGACTACGTGGCCGGCCCACGCGTGTGCTTTGGAGGTGGGGCGGGCCTGCTCTCCACCCCGATGGACTACGCGCGATTCCTGCAGATGCTGCAGAATGGCGGTGAATTAGACGGGGTACGCGTGCTCGGTCCCAAGACCATTGAACTCATGACGTCCAATCATGTCGGGTCGTTGTACCTCGAAGGCGCCATGGGGTTTGGCCTGGGGTTCGAGGTGATCGAACACCTGGGACGCTCCGGCAAGTCTGGTAGCGTGGGCACGTACGGGTGGGGCAGCGCATACTATCAGCGGTTCTTCATCGATCCGCAGGAGAAACTGGTAGCCGTCTTCTATGCGCAGTTGATCCCGTCGGGGGGTCTTGACCTGCAGGACAGGTGGCGCGCCCTGGTCTATCAGTCAATCGTCGGCCCGGTGCCAGCCACGGCTGTGACCAAGCCGGCAGGGAAAGTGCCGGTTGCCGTTGGCCGGCGCTGAACAATCAATCGCACCCGGCCGCGGCCAGGCCGACCATGCACGCAAGGACCATCAGGCGTTTCATAAGGGGGATCCTCCTCAAAGGCTTTTCCGGGAAGCCAGAATCGACATCATCTGCCCCCGCCATGTCAGGGCCCTGGCGTGCCAGTTTGGCGGCGCGTGGCCAAGGGTTGCTGTGGTTGCCGGGCCCGAGAACCGCAGCGAAGCGGGAATCGGTGCGCTCCTGCCATGGGCCGACCGCCTGTGGTTCGTGGCGTACGCGGCATATCCCACTATCCCGATCTGGCTAGCACGAAATTCTCTGTGCAAGCCTTTGTGCAAGCCGAAGGCTTGACCGCATGGTCGGTGGTATACTCCCCGCGAATCCGGCCCGCTCAGGTATCCGGATATCCTGCACGGAAGGCGCGCGGTAGCTAGTTCCTCTACGGGATACTACTAGTTATGCAGAACCGAAGCGTGCGGAGTGCAGACTCGGAGGAACCCTGGCGACACAGCAATGGCCGGCCTGGTGGACGTGGGAACTTGAGCTGAGCGCCCACCTCCTGAAGCGCATGGAGGATCGCGCGTTCAACGACGTTGATCTGCGCCGTATGCTCGAGCACGTGAGCGGTCATCGTCCCGACATCGTCGAAGGCCGGTTCGTCATCACGGCGTATCCTGTGGAGCAGCACAAGTCATGAAGGAACCCTACCTCGAAGTTACGTTTCGGCACGGCCGGCCCATCGCGGCGTACTACTACCTGCCGCGCGGGGCGAACCAGCGGAGCGTGCGAAGCCGTCGGGTCGAGCCCGGGTTGGTCGTCGACTTCGCCGCGGAGGGCCAGGCCATCGGCATCGAGATCACGGCGCCGTCGAAGGTATCGCTCGTTGCGCTGAACGCGGTGCTTCGAGAGCTTGGGCATGCTCCGGCCAGTTCGGCCGATCTTGCACCAGTGCTCGCGGCCTGATCGGGAAGCGTTCCGGACGTCTGCATAACCCCGGCCTGGAGCCGGCGGCGCGGAACTGACGCTGGCGCGCCGCGGCTCATTCGTGGTCGTTAGGCCGCCTCCCCTGCGGATCCTATGCCGGCGCGGTGTTCGATATTCGGCTTTCGCGGTGCGCCGAGGCCGACCTCGCGTTCCCTGCCTTGTGTGGCTCCTTGATCGGAGGTATGTGTGAGCCTGATTCATTGGGCACTGCGCGCTTTGGTGGCAACGAGCCTCTCGATAGTGTTGCTCATCGATCTGTATCACTTTCTTGTGCCGTCATCCCTGGGTATTCCGTCGTGGGTGATGCCGCTCGTCCCGTTCATGGTTCTTATGGGTCCGATCTCGCTGGTCTGGCTCGTTGTAGAAGCGTTAGCAGTGCTTCGAACTCGGTCCAGGAAGGGGCCGCTCCTCGTTGACGCCGCTGTGGTCGCGATATGGCTGATCATCTGGTTCGCGCACCTCTGAGAATCCCAGTCCGGCCGCTGCTGGTCAGTCATGCGCTCTCGGAGAGTCCCTATGGCCACCCTGCGGTACACACCAGCGGCACGGCGTAGCCGTCGGCCAGTAGGCAGCCTAAACCGCGCGTTGGAGCCGTCGGCGCCTGGGAATGCAAGCGCCGCGGCTCAGCGCGGATCGTTCGGCAGCTGGAGCGAGCACGACGCTTCTGGTATCGTCCGAAGTGAGCGAGGCCTCAACATGAAGCACTTCACGGCCGTTATCGAACGGGAGGCGGACACCGGTTTGTATGTCGGGTGGGTGCCCGGTTTTTCCGGCGCGCACAGCCAGGGCGCGACACTGGATGAACTACGGGCCAATTTGCAGGAAGTCGTCGAGATGCTCCTCGAGGAAGGCGACCCTCGCCTCGACAGCGTGTTCGTTGGGACGCAGACCGTCGAAGTGGCGTGATCCGTGGGCAAGGTGCCAGTCCTGAAGCCGCGCCCCACGCGTGCGGGAGCCAACGTGTGTAGCCCGAGTTCTTGCGCCAACAAGACTTGCGTCAGCGTCTGCTTGCTCTGCACCGTGGCCGTGCGCGGGGGGCCCTTGTCCCCCTGCGGCGGGTACAGCAGCACGAATTCGTGGATGCCCGCGAGCTCCGCCTTCATCTGCTCGATCGTGATCTGCGGGCACACGCGCCGGGCGTGGGCATGGACGTAGTTCAACAGCGACAGGCCCAGCATGCAGGAGAAGGCGTGGACCCGGATGCACCATCTGCGTCGTGTGGGCCGCCTGGACCCCGGGGTGATCGCTGCTGAGGGCCGTCCACTGGTCCAGGGGCTGCTCCCAGAACGCCGGTGGCGCCTGATTCCAGGGGAGGGCCGACACCCAGCCGACCCCCGCCTGATCCAGGGCGAGCGTATTGG
>CAYHRK010000353.1:0-3696 GCA_964358795.1 uncultured Vicinamibacterales bacterium | reverse complement strand
AGAAGATCGTCGTCGAGATCGATCCTTGTTCGGATCGAGACCGACTCCGCGTGGCGTAGCGGATTCGGCGGCATGAATTGTGAGCTACGGGAGACGCGGCAAGCGGGGAACTTCAGCGAGGAAGAACTGTCTGACGGACGTCCAGTCGATCGGGGCGAGCATGTCCGGCATGGGTTCGTTCTCGGCGTCCTTGAAGTCGGATTGGCGTTCGGACATCAACGCACCTCGTCAGGGGTCAACGCAGGTAACCGGACGCCGGTTCTACAGTTCGCCGTGGAGCGCGGCGACGTGATGGGCGGGAAGGCCAAAAAGGAGAGCCCAGAAGTTCGCGGAACGAGGAGAAAGGTGCCGATCGGTGCGGAGCACATCGAGAATCTGCTCCTCGGAAAAGGTGCGGCGCAGCCAAGCGACGGCCTCCTCGTTGCCATGCTCGAGCACGCGCTCGATGGTGTAGACCGGGTACGCGGCGGGATCGAAGTTCTCGAGGTTCGTATCCCAGAACAGAGACCGTAAGTGTTGTAGGATCATAGAGTTAGATTCTATCCCCCCAGGGCCGGGTTGTCAACGCGGGACCATGGGTGGCGCCGGGCTCGAAGCACCTTCCCGTCGGTCACGGCCTGCGTGTTGGCCTTCCAAAAACACGGCGGATCGCGGTGTAAGACCAAGAGCCTGCCAGGTGTCAATCCGGCTGTGGGGCGGGGATCGCCCGCCAGGCTCGGGTCCACTGACGACTATGTCGACGACCGAGAACGAAGCACCGGACGTGGCGCGCCTGCCCGACCTCGGCGCCTGGCTTAGTTTAGTGGGTCAGGAGAGATCACCGCACGCGGACCGCGATATCGTCACCTCCCGCCCGGCCTGCGTCGTGCGCCTGTCGATACGGCGTCTCCGCGATGTCATTTGGGCCATGTATCGGTTCTGCCAGGGATCCGGCCTATAGACCATACCGGGTGCGGATGCCTTTGGGGATGACGATCCGGCCGAACGCATCCACGCGGGTAGAGAGGCTCCTCATCATTGCCATTTCATTGTGCCAGATGCCAGGAGTAGATGGCAAGAACCGCGGCGGCCCCAACTGGCGGCCGTCGAGGATCGGCTCCGGAGCGCGGTTGCCCGTAGGATTCACGACGCCGCGCAGGCGACGCCGGAGTTGATCGGACGATTGTTGCGCGTGAATCGCCCATCCTGAGGCAAGTCATCGCTGCATCGCTGACGGGCGCGTAATCCAAGACCTTCACATCGACTGGCTGCGCGATCGTGCGCTCAAGCCACCCGCTGACCGCAAACTCGTGATCCATCGCGGCCTGACGCGACACGCTCGCCGGATTGGCCCAGATCCCAAAATCCAGATCTCGAAAGCCGTAGGGCTCGAGAACCGCCAGGCGCAATGGCCTGCTGGGCCGCACGGCTACCCCGCCTTGTGAGCAGCCTGATTCTCTGGGAGCGGCTTTGATGGCAGGCTGACAGGCTTCCGTCCGCCCTGGGCCTCGTCCCGTACCAGCGCCTGGACGATGGCCATGACGTCGTAGGCGTGCTCTGCGGCCAGTTCTTCGCGGATCGCGCGAACCTCTTCGACGATTGGGTCTCGGCCTACGTAGACCTTCGACTTCATTGCGCTAGTGTCATTCGCTCGTGGTCTCTTGGCGCGTCATGAGCCGGTCTGGACCACCGTTTCGACCGACAGGCCCGGCGTCGCCCCGCCCGCCGGCCGCGCGCTGAAGGCACAATCTGCCGCAACTCTCCCAGGTATCCGTGCAGCTCGTCCAGTTTCGCGAGGATCCGGTCACGATCCAATATGTTCCACCTGGTCCAGGTACAAACGATAGGCAGGTTTGAAATCCTCGAACGCCTCGTCTGCCTTCGCCTTGTCGAGCAGTCGTGCGAGCTGAGCATTCATGGCAAGAGCGGGCGAGAGGGGCCGAATGAGCCTTGAATCTGGTCGGCCGTCTCCGATAACGTCCACGTACGCACCGTCGAGCGCGACCCGAATAAGACCGCCCCCGTCAGGACGAAGGACAGATTGGAGGTCTCAGCGGGACCGCGGACTCGTACACGTCCTGGTCGAGGAGAAATCTCACGAGCATCTGCACTAATTGTACTCGGTCCTCGCAGCGTTTCGGACATCATCGATCGGTTGATTGCACCTGGTCTCCCACGAGGACACACCAGGACGTCTTGCAATGATCTCGCCCATCATCCCGGTGCCCCCCCTCCGTCGAGATCCCGTCCATCCTGGGAATCCTGCCGGGCGCTACCTGAGTAGTTACTGATCTCGAATCCTGACGACCGGCGCGCCTGACCTTCACGACGATGCCATCCCGACCCGCGCGAAACTGCTCAAGGGCCTGCCAATACGCCGTTTCCACGATGCCGTTCGGACCAGCAGAAACGACGACGAGCGCATACGAACCGACACCGGCGGCGCCCCCCGGCCCACTGCCACCCCCACGTTCACCATGTACCAATTTTGCCAAGGATCGGCGTCAGGCGGCGCGGTCAGGTAGGGACCGCGCCAGGCGGGGACTCTCGCGCCGGGCGAGCCGCCGTAGCCCGGAGCGTTGTCGATGAGCTGGTTCCGCAGCAGGTCGACGCGCCCGCTCGCCCAGCCGTCCGCCGCCGGCCCGATCTTCGGAACTTCCCCCGGCAGCGCCACATCCAAACGGCGGCGAATCTCCACTTGCGTCAGTGACGCCCTCAACGTCGACCTCGCCCCGGACGGCACCGTGTACGGGATCGAGTTGCTCAACGCCAACGAACAATTGCAGGCGAGCGATAACGGCACACTCGTCGTCATTAACGAGGCTCTCGGCGAGCGACGAGAGATTCCCCTGACGAGATAGAGAGTCGACGCTGCAGCAGACTTGCCTTCCTCATTCGAGGACCTTCCAGGCTCGCATGGCCGATGATCCATAGACGTTCGGCGTCTGGGGGTACTGCCGCGACGGGAGGCTCTGGCGAATAGCCGCATACCAGTCGCGGTCCGAGATCATCACGACCCGTACCCCCGGCCGGCCGGGCGCTGAAGAGCTCGAAGCCGCGCTTCCGGAGGGCGGCGGCCCAGTCCGCGGCGTCGTTCGCGCAGCCGGCCAGATCGCTGTCGGTCCCGGGGTAGTCATTGATGCCGACGCAGAGGGCACGCTGGTTCATGCGCCAGACTCCTCAGTGAGAGCGTGAGAACGTGAAAGGCAGGCTGATGGTCTTGCCCTATCCCTCGGACGCGGGGACTTGGGCAAACCAGTTTTCGCTGACGCGTCTCACGCGTCATGAGACAGACTTCGGATCCGGTACCGTCCCGGCTCGACGACCGTGAACGCCCTCTTCAGCCTGTCGAACGGCTGCTCTTGTAGCAAGCGCTCGAGCTCGGCGTGCACGGGCTCAACCGTCGCTGGCGTGATGCGCAGGTAGATCACACCCCATTGCACAGCCTCGACGAAGACCAGGTAGCCATAATCCCGGTCACAGGTGGATCTCCTCGGCCGCCAGCACCTTCCGGGCAAAGCGAACGCACGCCTTCAGGTCCTCCTCCGTGAGGTCCGGGTAGTAGTCCTTTCGGATCTGATCGAATGAGAGACCGGCCTCGACGAGCTCGATGACAGCCTCGACGGGGATTCGAGTGCCCGCGACGCAGGGCTTGGCAAAGTGGCCTCGACAACGCCTACCTCTGCCGGGTGACCGCGGCTGCCGGCGCGGTGCGTG
>CAYHRK010000352.1:0-3719 GCA_964358795.1 uncultured Vicinamibacterales bacterium | reverse complement strand
GTGCCTGCGCTCCTGCGGTCGCTGGTGGCGTGCGGCTGGTTCGGCATCCAGACGTGGATTGGCGGCCAGGCCATCTACGCGATGATGAAGGTGGTGGCTCCAGGCTTCGAACCGCCATTCGCCATGGCGATGGGCTTCGCCCTGTTCTGGCTGTGGAACATGTACATCGTTGTGCGCGGCAGCGACTCCATCAAGTTCCTGGAGGCGTGGGCGGCGCCGTTCCTGATCGTGGCGGGCCTGGCGTTGCTCGGCTGGGCGATGGTGAGAGCTGGCGGGCTGGGACCGATTCTCGACCGGCCGAGCCGGTTCCAGACCACCGGCGAGTTCCTGACGTTCTTCGTGCCCTCGCTGACGGCGATGGTGGGCTTCTGGGCCACGCTCGCCTTGAACATCCCCGATCTGTCCCGCTATGCCCGCAGCCAGAAGGCGCAGATCTGGGGACAGTTCCTCGGCCTGCCGACAACGATGACGCTGTTCTCGTTCATCGGCATCGCCGTCACCTCGGCGTCAGCCATCATCTTCGGCGCGCCCATCTGGGATCCCGTTCAACTGCTCTCCAGAATCGAAAACCCCATCATCGTGCTCGTCGCGCTGGCCGCGTTGCTGATTGCCACGATCACCACCAACGTGGCCGCCAACGTGGTGGCGCCGGCAAACGGCTTTGCCAACCTGTGGCCGGCGCGCATCACCTTTGCCAGGGGCGGCATCATCACGGGCATTATTGGCATTGCCATCATGCCGTGGCGTCTGCTCGAGAACGCCGATCGCTACATGGGTTGGCTGATCACGTACTCCGGGTTCCTTGGTCCCGTGGCCGGGATCTTCATCGCCGACTATTGGGTGGTGCGCCGGGCCCGGCTGGCGCTGGGCGAGTTGTACTCCCTCGACGGCCGGTACGGTCGCTGGAATCCGCGCGCGCTCGTGGCGCTCGTGGCCGGTGTGGGCTCGGCGCTCATCGGGCTGGCGGTGCCTGGACTGCGCGTCCTCTACGACTACGCGTGGTTCGTCGGCTTTGGCGTGGCGTTTGTCGTGTACGCTGGATTGATGCGCGGCACGCCCATCGTGGACTTGGGCCAGGTGCCCCAGTTGGAGGAATAACGTGATGACCGGCGACGAGATGGTGGCGCTCTGCAAACGCCACACAATGTACGAATGGTCGGCCCAGTCGAAGGTCGATCCCATCCCCGTCGCGCGCGCCGAGGGCGTGTACTTCTGGACGCCCGAGAACAAGCGCTTCCTCGACTTCAACAGCCAGCTGATGTGCACCAACATCGGCCATTCGCACCCGAAGGTCGTACGGGCGTTGCAGGAGCAGGCGGCCACGCTGGCCTACGCAAACCCGTTCATGGCCACCGAGGTGCGCGCACGGCTGGGCGCAAAACTGGCGGAAGTGACCCCCGGCGACATCGACACATTCTTCTTCACGAACGGCGGCGCCGAGGCCGTCGAAAACGCGGTCCGCATCGCGCGTGTGGTCACGGGCCGGCACAAGCTGCTCTGCCGGTATCGCTCGTATCACGGCGGCACCGCCGGCGCGATTGCGCTGACGGGCGATCCTCGCCGCTGGGGGGCCGAACCGTCCATTCCCGGCGTCGTGCGGGCGCCGGATTTCCACAGGTGGGGCCGGCGCGACCCAGAGCCGCTTGATGTGTGCCTGCGCGAGCTGGAAGACGTGATTCGCTACGAGGGCGGTCAGAATATCGCCGCCTTCATCATGGAGACGGTTGTTGGCACCAACGGCATCCTGATTCCACCAGACGGCTACATGCAGGGCGTGCGCAACATCTGCGACAAGCACGGCATCCTGCTGATTGCAGACGAGGTGATGTCGGGCTTCGGCCGCACCGGCCGGTGGTTTGCCGTCGACCACTGGAACGTCGTGCCCGACATCATGACCATCGCGAAGGGATTGACGTCGGCGTACGTGCCGCTGGGGGCGGTGTGCATGCGGCCTCACGTGGCGCGCGTTTTCCAGGACCGGCCATTTCCAGGCGGCCTCACGTACAACAGCCATCCGCTCGGCTGCGCCACGGCGCTTGCCACGCTGGCGGTGTACGAGGACGAACACGTGATCGAGAACGCGCAGCGGATGGGCGTGAAGCTGCGGGCGCGCATGCTGGAATTGGAGCGCAAGCACCCGTCGGTGGGAGCCACGCGGTCGATTGGGCTGTTCGGCCTGGTCGAGCTTGTCCGCAGCCGCGATCCTTACGAGCCGATGGCGCCCTACAACGGCACGTCAGACGAGATGGTCGCGCTTGGCAGGTTCTTCCGCGAGCACGGCCTCTACACGTTCGTGCGGTGGAATACGTTTTTCACCAACCCGCCGCTGATTATCAACGAGGCCCAACTGGACGAAGGCCTCGATATCATCGATTGGGCGTTGGAGATCACCGACCGTGCGGTCACGCACTGACACGCTAGCCGTCATTCCCGCGGGCTCCTTCGCCTTCGGCTACGGCGACCCAAGAAGGCGGGAATCCAGGACTGGACCCCCGCTTCCGCGGGGGTGACGAATAACCTGCTTCATTCGGTGAAATGCAGCCCGTAGAAGCTGTCTAGGAACTGTCACCATGGACATCACACACTGGATTGGCGGCAAGGCGTGGGACGGCCCGGTCGAGCGCTGGGGCGACGTGTTCAATCCCGCTACCGGTCAACAGGCTGCGCGCGTCGCGTTCGCCGACGCCGTCGTTGTCGATCGCGCCGTCGAGGCCGCCACGAAGGCCGCCGCGTCCTGGCGCTCCGTTTCTCTTGCCGGGCGCGTGCGGACGCTGTTCGCCTTCCGCAACCTGGTGGATTCGCACAAGCGGGAGCTTGCCGAGTGTTTGACGCGCGAGCACGGCAAAGTGATCTCGGACGCCATGGGTGAGGTGACGCGCGGCCTCGAGGTGGTCGAGTTTGCCTGCGGCCTGCCACAACTGCTGAAAGGCGAGTTCTCCGAGAACGTGTCCACCGAGGTCGACAGCTACTCCATCCGCCAGCCGCTCGGCGTGGTGGCTGGCATCACGCCGTTCAATTTTCCGGCGATGGTGCCCATGTGGATGTATCCCATTGCCATCGCCTGCGGCAACACCTTCATCCTGAAGCCGTCCGAGAAGAACCCGTCTGTGTCCGTCTTGTGCGCGAAGCTGTGGGCCCAGGCTGGCCTGCCCGATGGCGTGTTCAACGTGGTGCACGGCGACAAGGCCGCCGTCGACGCCATCCTGGCGCATCCCGGCATTCAGGCGGTCAGCTTCGTCGGATCCACGCCGGTGGCCCGCTACATCTACGAAACGGGCACGAGCGCGGGCAAACGCGTGCAGGCCCTGGGCGGCGCCAAGAACCACATGGTCGTCCTGCCCGACGCGGATCTGGAACTGGCCGCCGACGCCTCAGTGAGTGCGGCCTACGGTTCGACCGGTCAGCGCTGCATGGCGATTTCGGTGGTCGTGGCCGTGGGTGATGTGGCCGATCGCCTGCTTCCGCGCATCCGCGAGCGCATCCACAAGCTGAAGGTGGCGCCAGGCCTCGAGCCCGGTGCCGAGATGGGACCGCTGTCCACGCGCGATCAGTACACGCGGGTGCTGTCGTATCTCGACAAGGGTGTGGCCGAGGGCGCCGAGCTTGTGGAGGATGGCCGAGCGGTGAACGTTCCCGGCCACGAGCAGGGCTACTTCGTGGGCCCAAGTCTCTTCGATCGTGTGAAGCCGGGCACCTCGATCTACACCGACGAGATCTTC